>NZ_JBRRBV010000002.1:0-351783 GCF_056756445.1 Stenotrophomonas sp. STEN225
GGCGCCATCCATGGCGCCAACGGTCCTGCCACCCCACACCGCCCCGCCAAGCAAGCAGACAACCCAGAGCCGCTTTAGCCCTGGCTTTTGCTCTGGCCTCTGCGGGTGCAGGGCGCCGCCCTGCCCGACCAACCCCCTTGATTTCGGGACAATCACCCCTACCCCTTGGCGAGGCCGCACGCGCTGGCGCGGCATTGCACACGGAGCCCTATCGATGACCGAGACGACCCAGACCGAAACCCTTGGCTTCCAGACCGAAGTCAAGCAGCTGCTGCAGTTGATGATCCACTCGCTGTACTCCAACAAGGAGATCTTCCTGCGCGAGCTGGTGTCCAATGCCGCCGACGCGGCCGACAAGCTGCGCTTCGAGGCGCTGACCCAGCCGTCCCTGCTGGAAGACGACAGCGACCTGCGCGTGCGCGTCAGTTTCGACCCGGCCGCCCACACCATCACCATCGAGGACAACGGCATCGGCATGAGCCGCGCCGAGGCCATCGCCCACCTCGGCACCATTGCCAAGTCCGGTACCGGCGACTTCCTGCGCCAGCTGTCCGGCGACCAGAAGAAGGACTCGCAGCTGATCGGCCAGTTCGGTGTCGGCTTCTACAGCGCGTTCATCGTCGCCGACGAAGTCGAAGTCACCTCGCGGCGGGCCGGCCTGGCCAGCAGCGAAGGCGTGCGCTGGACCTCGCGCGGCGAAGGCGACTTCGATGTCGCGACCCTCGACAAGCCCGAGCGCGGCACCCGCATCGTGCTGCACCTGAAGGACGGCGAACACGACTTTGCCGATGGCTGGCGCCTGCGCAGCATCCTCAAGAAGTACTCCGACCACATCGGCCTGCCGATCCAGATGCCGAAGGAAGGGGGTGAAGAGGGCGCGGCGGTCGAATGGGAAACCGTCAACCGTGCCAGCGCGCTGTGGACCCGTCCGCGCACCGAGATCAGCGACGCCGAGTACAGCGAGTTCTACAAGCACGTGGCACACGACCACAGCGATCCGCTGGCGTGGAGCCACAACAAGGTCGAAGGCAAGCTGGAGTACACCTCGCTGCTGTACGTGCCGGGCCGTGCACCATTCGATCTGTATCACCGCGATGCGCCCAAGGGCCTGAAGCTGTATGTCCAGCGCGTGTTCGTGATGGACCAGGCCGAGCAGTTCCTGCCGCTGTACCTGCGCTTCATCAAGGGCGTGGTCGATTCCAACGACCTGTCGCTGAACGTCTCGCGCGAGATCCTGCAGTCCGGCCCGGTCATCGATTCGATGAAGGCCGCGCTGACCAAGCGCTCGCTGGACATGCTGGAGAAGCTGGCAACCGACAAGCCCGAGCAGTACGCCACGTTCTGGAAGGAGTTCGGCCAGGTGCTGAAGGAAGGACCGGCCGAGGACTACAACAACCGCGAGAAGGTGGCCGGCCTGCTGCGCTTCGCCTCCACCCGTGGCGAGGGCGATGCCCAGACCGTCTCGCTGGCCGACTACATCGGTCGCATGGCCGAAGGCCAGGACAAGATCTACTACCTGACCGGCGAGAGCTACAGCCAGGTCCGCAACAGCCCGCACCTGGAAGTGTTCCGCAAGAAGGGCGTGGAAGTGCTGCTGCTGACCGACCGCATCGACGAATGGCTGATGGGTTACCTGACCGACTTCGACGGCAAGGGCTTTGTCGACATCGCCCGTGGCGACCTCGACCTCGGCGCGCTGGAGACCGAGTCGGACAAGCAGGAACAGGAAGCGGCGGCCAAGGACAAGCAGGCCCTGATCGAGCGGCTGAAGGCGGTGCTTGGCGACGACGTGGCCGAAGTCCGCGTGTCGCACCGGCTGACCGATTCGCCAGCGGTGCTGGCCATCGGCGAACAGGATCTGGGGCTGCAGATGCGCCAGATCCTGGAAGCCAGCGGCCAGAAGGTGCCTGACAGCAAGCCGGTGCTGGAGATCAATCCGGGGCACCCGTTGATCGCCAAGCTCGATGGCGAGGCCGATGGTGATCGTTTCGATGATCTCGGCCGCGTGCTGTTCGACCAGGCCGCGCTCGCGGCCGGCGACAGCCTGAAGGACCCGGGCGCCTACGTTGCGCGCCTGAACAAGCTGCTGCTGGAACTGTCGGCCTGACACGCTGGGTGGTCGCCGGGCATGGCCCGGCGCTGCCAGGCGCTGGCTGTCATCTGCCAGGCCGGGCTGCTCAGGCCCGGCGATCCAGCAGCGACCCCAGCATCTGGTCCTGGCGGCGGACCAGCGAAGCGTTGGCGGCGAAGGCCACCACCTCCGCGTTTGCCGCCAGCAGATCAGCCAGCGGCGCGGCGGGATCGGCGCCGGCAGCGGTCACCCGGGTCTGCACCCCACCCTGTTCCACCGCCGCGCGCTGCACCTGCAGGCGCGGCGCATCGGCTGTCGCCAGGTTGGCCACGTTGTGCGCGGCCACCTGCACGCCTTGTGCTGCGGCCCGCATGCCGCTCCAGGCCGTTGCCATCACGTTGTCCATGGCGGTCTCCGGGCCGCCCGGTGCAGCCCTCCGAAGCCATTAGCGGCTGGCCGGCCGCGACCTTGAGTCCACATCGGGCAGACGGGCTCGGGTGGTAGCATATCCCTCTGATTTCAGCGCCTTTTGCCAATGCTCAGTTTTTTCCGCCGCAAGAAGCCCCAGGACGCCGCCACACCGGACGCGCCCAAGACCCAGCACTACTCGGCTGAAGAGCTGGCGGCGGCATTCCCGTCGGCCGCGCCCGTCGAGGACACCACGGTCGTAGCCGACGCCCCGCCAGCCGTGGCTCCGGCTGAGGCGGTGCCCGTCCCGGCGCCGCCCGCCGCTGCCCCGGCGTCCCCGCCGGCGCCGGCAGCGACCGAACGCGTCCTGGCACCGGAAGACTTCGAGGCCGAGGCACGTGCCGCCGCAGCCGTGCTCGCCCCGCTGGCTCCGGTGATCCCCGCACAGCAGCCCTCCGCACCGGCCGCCGACCTGCCGGTGCTGGTGGATGCCGCCCCGGCCCCCGCCGGCAAGTCCGGCTGGCGCGAACGCCTGCGCAACAGCGTCATCGCGCGCAGCTTTGGCGGCCTGTTCTCGCGCAATCCCAAGCTCGACGATGACCTGCTGGACGAACTGGAAACCGCGCTGATCACCGCCGATGTCGGCGTCGGTGCGACCACCGAGCTGGTCGAAGGCCTGCGCAGACGCATGAAGGCACGTGAGTTCGCCGATGCCAACGCACTGCTGGGCGCACTGCGTGCCGACCTGATCGCGATCCTGCAGCCGGTCGCCAGGCCACTGGTGATCGATCGCAACGCCAGGCCCTTCGTGGTGCTGACCGTTGGCGTCAACGGTGTCGGCAAGACCACCACCATCGGCAAGCTGGCCAAGCGCTTCAAGGACGACGGGCACAGCCTGATGCTGGCCGCCGGCGATACCTTCCGTGCCGCTGCCGTGGCCCAGCTGCAGGCCTGGGGCGAGCGCAACGGCGTGGCCGTGGTGGCCCAGGGCCAGAACGCCGACGCCGCCTCGGTGGCCTACGACGCGCTGCAGGCCGGCAAGGCGCGCGGCACGTCGGTGCTGATTGCCGATACCGCCGGCCGCCTGCATACCCAGTCCGGCCTGATGAACGAGC
The DNA here is from genome assembly GCF_056756445.1 of Stenotrophomonas sp. STEN225. Lineage (NCBI taxonomy): Bacteria > Pseudomonadati > Pseudomonadota > Gammaproteobacteria > Lysobacterales > Lysobacteraceae > Stenotrophomonas > Stenotrophomonas sp. STEN225. The sequence continues at coordinate 3,595 of NZ_JBRRBV010000002.1, forward strand.
TGGGCAAGATCCGTCGTGTGCTCGGCAAGATCGATCCCGCTGCGCCGCACGAGGTGCTGATGGTGATCGACGGCACCACCGGCCAGAACGCGCTGTCGCAGCTGCGCCAGTTCAACGCCGCGGTGAACGTGACCGGCCTGGTGGTGACCAAGCTGGACGGCACCGCAAAGGGCGGCGTGGTGTTCGCACTGGCCCGCGAGTTCGGCATTCCGATCCGTTTCGCCGGCATCGGTGAACGCCCTGAAGATCTGCGTGAATTCGATCCGGAAGCCTTCGTCGACGCGCTGCTGCCCGAAGCGCTTGGCAGTGCCTGAGGCCACCGTCGTGCCCGCGGGCGACCCGTTCGTCGCCCGCCTGCTGCACTGGTTCGACGACCACGGCCGCCACGACCTGCCCTGGCAGCATCCGCGCAGCCCCTATCGGGTCTGGTTGTCGGAGATCATGCTGCAGCAGACCCAGGTGGCCACGGTCATCCCCTACTTCCAGCGGTTCCTGCAGCATTTCCCGACCCTGCCCGCGCTGGCCGCGGCCAGCAACGATGCAGTGATGGCGCAGTGGGCCGGGCTGGGCTACTACGCCCGTGCGCGCAACCTGCATGCGGCGGCCCAGCGCTGCGTGGAACTGCATGACGGCGAACTGCCGCGTGATTTCGACGCGCTGCATGCGCTGCCCGGCATCGGCCGCAGCACTGCAGGCGCGATCCTCAGCCAGGCCTGGAACGACCGGTTTCCGATCCTCGACGGCAACGTCAAGCGCGTGCTCAGCCGGTATCACGGCATCGAAGGCTTCCCCGGCCTGCCAGCCATCGAAAAGCAGTTGTGGGCCATCGCCGAAGCGCACGCGGCCCAGGTGCCGGATGGCCGGATGGCCGACTACACGCAGGCGCAGATGGACCTCGGTGCCACCGTGTGCAGCCGCGCCAGGCCCGCCTGCGTGATCTGCCCGCAGCAGCAGGACTGCGTGGCGCGCCGCGAAGGCCGGACCGCCGAGCTGCCCACGCCGAAGCCAGGCAAGGCCCTGCCCGAACGCGAAGCCGTGGCCCTGCTGCTGCGCGATGCCCAGCAGCGCGTGCTGCTGCAGAAGCGACCGGAGACCGGCATCTGGGCGCAACTGTGGACCCTGCCGCAGGCCGACGCCGGTGAAGCGCTGCAGGACTGGTTCGATGCACACGTGGACGGCTCGCTGGAAGATGCCGACGAGCTGCCGGTGCTGCAGCACACCTTCAGCCACTACAGGCTGCACCTGCAGATCCTGTCGCGACAGGTACGCGGCCTGCGCGTGGAAGAATCCTCGCTGCGCTGGGTCACCGCCGACGAACTGCCGACGCTGGGCTTGCCGGCTCCCATCCGCAAGCTGCTTGATGGCACCGCGATCAAACCGCCACAACGCAGATCCAAGAAACCCCGCAACCACGAGTGAGTGCCATGCCCCGAACCGTCTTCTGCCAGTACGAACAACGCGATGCCGAGGGCCTGGACTTCGTGCCCTATCCGGGCGAACTGGGCCAGCGCATCTTCAACCACATCGGCAAGCAGGCCTGGGCGGCATGGCTGGCGCACCAGACGATGCTGATCAACGAGAACCGCCTGTCACCGCGCGACCCGAAGCACCGCGCGTTCCTGGAAGGGGAACTGGTCAAGTTCCTGTTCGAGAAGGACGCGGAGAAGCCCGCCGGCTTCATCCCGGAAGCCTGATCCGGAGATGGCGCCGGCCTAGTTCGCCGGCTCCTCGCGCTCCTGCACCTGCGCCTGCCGCAGCTCCTGTTCCGAAGCACGCAGCGCCTTCACGTCAAGCTTGCGGATGCTGCTGATGAAGCACGGCAGGCGCGGGCCTCCGGTCGGGTCACGGACCAGCACCTTGTCGAAGCGGGCCGACACGCGGTTCATGCGGCTGGTCAGGCCGATGGCGGTCGCAAACGACAGATCCTGGCAGGGGCCGTTCAATTCCAGCAGGTAGGCCTCGCTGGGCCGGGTCCATACCGCCAGTGCACTGTCGCCCAGTTCGGTCCAGCCGTTGAGGCTGCCGAAGAACTGCATGTCATTCTGCGGTGCGCCGGCGTGCGCCCGGTACAGGTCCAGCCGCTCGGCACTGCTCAGGCGGCCGGTGGTCGCACACGCGGCCAGGGCAAGGCAGAGCCCTGCGATCACAAGCGGGGTCTTCATGTCGATCTCCACGGGGAACCGGGGGCCATCATGCGCCTGCCCGGGTATGGGCGGCGAGAATCCCGGCGCCACCGTTCAGGCGCCGGGAGGTGCACGTTGCCGGCCGCTCAGACGTCGGCGTGGGCCAGCTCGTGCAGGCGCCCTTCGCGCAGCTCCAGCACCCGGTCCAGGCGCCGCGCCAGGCCGCGGTCGTGGGTGACCAGCACCAGGCTGGTATGGCGGGCACGATTGAGTTCGAGCATCAGGTCGAACACGGTGCCGGCCGTGCGATCGTCCAGGTTTCCGGTCGGCTCGTCGCCCAGCACGCAGGCCGGATGGTTCACCAGCGCGCGCGCCACCGCCGCACGTTGGCGCTCGCCACCGGAAAGCTCGCCCGGTTTGTGGTCCAGGCGATGGCCCAGCCCGACCGACTCCAGCAGCAAGGTTGCGCGCGCGGCCGCCTCCTCCACTTCAGGACGACCACGGACGAAGGCGGTGGCTCCGTTGACGATGCTGGCCAGCGCCGTCCCCACCACGCCCAGGCCGGCGAACATCGCCCGCTGTGACATCGGCGAATGCGAGCGGGACAGCAGCAGCGGCATCATCACGTTTTCCAGCGCGGTGAATTCCGGCAGCAGGTGATGGAACTGGTAGACAAAGCCCAGCGCCTGGTTGCGCAGCAGGCCACGTGCGGTATCCGACAGCGCCGACATGCGTTGACCGGCCACGTACACCTCGCCGGCACTGGGTACGTCCAGTCCCCCCAGCAGGTGCAGCAGCGTGCTCTTGCCGGCACCGGACGCGCCGATGATGGCCACGGTTTCACCCGCGGTGACGGTCAGGTTCAGGCCGTCGAATACCGGGGTCTGCATGCGCCCTTCGGCATAGATCTTGCCGAGGTGCTCGGCGCGGATCACTTCCTGGCCGCGGTCAAAGGCTTCATTCATAGCGCAGGGCCTCCGCCGGCTGGGTGCGTGCCGCCCGCCAGGCGGGATACAGGGTGGCCAGGAAGCTCATCAGCAGCGCGACCACGGTGATCACCACCACGTCGCCGGTCTGCATGTCCGTCGGCAGGCCGGTGATGTAGTACACGTCTTCCGGCAGCAGCTTGACGTTGAATACGCGCTCGATGGCACCGAGGATGCGTTCCAGGTTGAAGGTCAGGGTGATGCCGCCGATCAGTCCGGCCAGCGTGCCGAAGATGCCGATCAACGAGCCCTGCACCATGAACACCTGCATCACCCCGGCCGGGGTCAGGCCAAGCGTGCGCAGGATGGCGATGTCCGCCTGCTTGTCGGTGACCAGCATCACCTGCGAGGACACCAGATTGAACGCGCCCATGGCGATGATCAGCGACAGCAGGATGCCCATCACCACTTTTTCCATGCGCAGCGAGTGGTAGAGATTGGCGTTCTGCTGGGTCCAGTCACTCACGCGATAGGCGCCGCCGAGGTTCTGCGCAAGGTCCACGCCGACTTCCAGCGAGCGGTCCATGTCGTGCAGCTTCAGGCGCACGCCGGTCGCGCCATCGGCGCGCAGTACGCGCTCGAGATCCTTCATGTTGGCGAAGCCGACGCCGCGGTCGACCTCGTTGTAGCCGGCCTCGAAAATACCGCTGACGGTGAAGCGTTTCATCCGCGGAACGGCGCCTGCAGGTGTGCCCTGCACTTCGGCGAAGGTCACCAGCACCTGGTCGCCGACATCGACGCCCAGCCAGATCGCCAGTTCCTTGCCCAGCAGCAGATTGAAGCTGCCGGGTTTCAGGCTGTCGTAGCTGCCCTTGACCACCTTCTGGTCGATCACCGACACCTTCGGCTCCAGTGCCGGGTCGATGCCCTGGATGATCGCACCCTGCACGCGCGGGCCACTGATCATCGACTGGATCTCGATATAGGGTGCGGCGCCCGCCACGCGCGGGTCCTTGTTGGCCACGTCCACCACGCGCATCCAGTCCGGCATGGGCTCGCCGTCGCGACTGATGGTGGTATGCGCCGTCATCTGCAGCAGGCGGCTGCGGATTTCCTTCTGGAAGCCGCTCATCACCGCCAGGGTGGTGATCAGCACCGTAACGCCGAGCGCGATGCCCAGGATCGATGCCATCGAAATGAAGGAGATGAAGCCGTTGCGGCGCTTGGCGCGCAGGTAGCGCAGGCCGATGGCCACGGGAATGGGTTTGAACATGCAGGCACGCCGGACGATTCAGCCTATGGTGCCATCGACCGGGCTCGACGGGAAACGGCGCGTGCGGCGACGGCCAGTCGCAGTTCACGTCGCTGCCGGGCATCGAGTACATCCGGCCAGAACAGCAGCCGCCGTTGCCGCCGCCCCTGGCGCCCATGCAGCAACAGCCACGGGCCGCGGATCACCAGCTGTGGAGCGTCCAGCGCCTGCCCCGCCACCTGCAGCGGAGCGGGCAACGCGGGCAGGCACACCCTCACCTTCGGCCGGCGCAGGCGCCAGAAGAGCTCGGCCAGGCCCAGCGCCCAGACCAGCAGTACGACGGGAACCAGGGCGTCTCGGGGCAGATCCGAAGCGCGCAGCAGCCAGGGGGCGGCGAGCAGTACCGCCAGCTGGGCACCCGCCTGCAGCCGTGAAGGACGCCACTCAAGGCTTGAGGGCGCGGATCCTGTCCATGAGCGGGATGGCGTGCGCATGCGGGCAGACCTCGTAGCCCATGAACCAGCGCCACAATTTATCGTCCTCACAGTCGAGCAGGAACAGGAAAACCTCGCGCTCTTCGGTCGGCGCAGCGCTCCATTCGCGGTCGAGGTAACGTTCGAACAGCTGGTCCAGTTCGCGCATGCCACGCCGGCAGCGCCAGCGCAGCTTCTTCAGCAGGGTTTCTTCATCCATTGCAGGCCTCCAGATACAGCGAAGCCACGCATGGCGTGGCTCGGCTGGGGTGCGTGCGGCCGCCGTCGATGCGGCCGCATGCGGGATGGATCAGGCGCGACGCTCCATCATGAGCTTCTTGATCTCGGCAATCGCCAACGCCGGGTTCAGGCCCTTCGGGCAGGTGCGGGCGCAGTTCATGATGGTGTGGCAGCGGTACAGCTTGAACGGATCTTCCAGATCGTCCAGGCGCGCACCGGTGTCCTCATCGCGCGAGTCGATGATCCAGCGGTAGGCCTGCAGCAGGATCGCCGGCCCCAGGTAACGCTCGCCGTTCCACCAGTAGCTCGGGCAGCTGGTCGAGCAGCAGGCGCACAGGATGCACTCGTACAGGCCATCGAGCTTCTTGCGGTCTTCCGGCGACTGCAGGCGCTCGCGATCCGGCGGCGCCGGCGTCTGCGTGCGGATCCACGGCTTGATCGAGGCGTACTGCGCGTAGAAGTGGGTCAGGTCCGGAACCAGATCCTTGACCACGTTCATGTGCGGCAGCGGGTAGATCGGCACTTCCTTCTTGCCGCAGTCCGCGATGGCGCGGGTGCAGGCCAGCGTGTTGGTGCCGTCGATGTTCATCGCGCACGAACCGCAGATGCCTTCGCGGCAGGAGCGACGGAAGGTCAGGGTCGGATCGATCTCGTTCTTGATCTTGATCAGCGCGTCCAGGACCATCGGGCCGCAGGCGTCCAGATCGACCTCATAGGTATCGGTGCGCGGATTGCTGTCGTCATCCGGACTCCAGCGGTAGATCTTGAAGGTACGCACGTTCTTGCCGCCGTTCTTGACGGGGAAGTGCTGGCCCTTCGTGATCTTGGAATTCTTGGGGAGTGAAAACTCGGCCATGGCTGCTCTCGTTGGCTCAGGCGGCCCGCGCCCTCAAGGCGCGGATTGCATGGTAGGCGGGGTCGGATCAGTACACGCGCGGCTTCGGCGGCACCACGGACACGTCATCGGTCAACGTGTACATGTGCACCGGACGGTAGTCGAAGCTGCACTTGCCCTTCTCGTCGACGCTGACCAGGGTGTGCTTCTGCCAGTTGACGTCGTCGCGGTCCGGGAAGTCCTCGTGCGCATGCGCGCCGCGGCTTTCCTTGCGCTGTTCGGCCGAGTTGATCGTCGCCACCGCGTTGAGCAGCAGGTTGTTCAGCTCGTAGGTCTCGATCAGGTCCGAGTTCCACACCAGCGAACGGTCCGAGACCTTCACGTCCTGGAACGAATCGAAGATCTTGTCCATCTTCTCGCAGCCTTCCTTCAGCGTCTGGCTGGTGCGGAAGACGGCCGCGTCGGCCTGCATGGTGCGCTGCATGCGGTCGCGGATGACCGAGGTCGGGGTATCGCCGTTGGCGTGGCGCAGCTTGTCCAGCAGGCCCAGCGCCTTGTCGCAGGCATCGGCCGGCAGCGGCTTGTGCGCCGCGCCCGGCTTGATGGTCTCGGCACAGCGGTTGGCCACCGCGCGGCCGAACACCACCAGATCCAGCAGCGAGTTGGAGCCCAGGCGGTTGGCGCCGTGCACGGACACGCAGGCGGCTTCGCCGATGGCGTACAGGCCCGGCACCACGGCATCGGGGTTGTCGCCGACCTTGCGCACCACTTCACCGTGGTAGTTGGTCGGGATGCCCCCCATGTTGTAGTGCACGGTCGGGATGACCGGGATCGGCTGCTTGTGCACGTCGACGCCGGCGAAGATGCGGGCGCTCTCGGCGATGCCCGGCAGCTTGTCATCGATCACGCCCGGGCCCAGGTGGGTCAGGTCGAGCAGGATGTGATCCTTGTGCTCGCCGACACCGCGGCCTTCGCGGATCTCGATGGTCATCGAACGGCTGACCACGTCGCGCGATGCCAGATCCTTGTAATGCGGTGCATAGCGCTCCATGAAGCGCTCGCCGCTGCTGTTGCGCAGGATGCCACCTTCACCGCGGACACCCTCGGTGATCAGGCAGCCGGCGCCGTAGATGCCGGTCGGGTGGAACTGCACGAACTCCATGTCCTGCATGGCGATGCCGGCACGCATGGCCAGGCCGCCACCGTCGCCGGTGCAGGTATGCGCGGAAGTTGCGCTGAAATAGGCTCGGCCGTAGCCGCCGGTGGCCAGTACCACGCCCTGGGCGCGGAACAGGTGCAGCGTGCCGTCGGACATGTCCAGGGCCAGCACGCCGCGGCAGACGCCTTCGTCGTCGAAGATCAGGTCGAGCGCGAAGTACTCGATCATGAAGCGCGCGTCGTGCTTCAGCGACTGCTGGTACAGCGTATGCAGCATCGCGTGGCCGGTACGGTCGGCCGCCGCGCAGGTGCGCTGCGCCGCCGGGCCTTCGCCGTACTTGGTGGTCATGCCACCGAACGGGCGCTGGTAGATCTTGCCTTCGGCGGTACGCGAGAACGGCACGCCGTAGTGCTCGAGCTCGATGATGGCCGGAATGGCCTCACGGCACATGTATTCGATGGCGTCCTGGTCGCCCAGCCAGTCCGACCCCTTGATGGTGTCGAAGAAGTGGTAACGCCAGTCGTCCTCACCCATGTTGCCGAGCGCGGCGGAGATACCGCCCTGGGCGGCGACGGTGTGCGAACGGGTCGGGAAGACCTTGGTCAGGCACACGGTCTGCAGGCCCTTGGCGGCCAGGCCGAACGTGGCACGCAGGCCGGCGCCGCCGGCGCCCACCACGACCATGTCGTACTTGTGTTCGGTGATCTTGTAAGCGGACATCTAGTCTGGATTCCTGTGTAGGTGCCTGGGCTCAGGCAACGCCGAGGGCGATGCGGCCCACCGCGAACACACTGACGATCATGCCGAGCACGGCGACGAACTTCACCGCGGTCTGCAGCACCAGGGCCAGCAGCGATTCGTGGATGTAATCTTCCAGCACGACCTGCATGCCGAGCTGTGCGTGCCAGAACATGGCGATCAGCAGGCCGATCAGCGGCACCGCGTTCCACGGCTTGGCGATGGCAGCAGTGGCGGTCGCGTAGTCGGAACCCAGCAGGCCCAGCACGAAGACCAGGAACCAGATCCCCAGCACCACCAGGGCGGCGGCGGTCAGGCGCTGGTGCACGAAGTGCTCGGTGCCGGTCTTGGCCGAACCCAGGCCACGCACGTTCTTCAGCGGAGTACGGAACTTGCTCACGCGGCACCTCCAAACATCACGTAGGCCCACACCAGCAGGGTGATCACCAGGCTGCCGATGACCGACAGCCAGCTGCTGCGGATGAAGGCGGGGATGCTGAAGCCGATGGCGAAGTCCTGCACCACATGGCGGATGCCATTGCACAGGTGATAGGCGAACGACCATGTCCACGCGAACAGGAACACGCGGCCATACCAGGCCCCGGCATGGCCGGTGAAGCAGTTCCACGAATCGGGCCCCATCATCAGGGCCAGCAGGCCCGCAGCGATGATGAGGGCACCAACAGACAGAAAGACGCCAGTGGCTCGATGCAGGATCGAGGTGGCCATCTGAATCTGCCAGCGATACACCTGAAGGTGCGGGGAAAGTGGGCGTTGTCTGGTCGCCATTCGCTGGGCTCGTTGTCTCGGCTGGGCGGCACGCGGCCGCGTTGGCTCAATGCTGATCAGAAATCGATGCAGCGTCCGTTTTTCTCCCAATCGCCATACCGCACCGGATCGAGTCCGCCGCGGCCGCCGAATTCCTCTGCCTTTTCCTGTTCCACGGGCACGGGTGCCGCAGGGACCAGCGGGGCTTCAGTTTCGTCGTCGGGAGTGGGGGTTGTTTGGCCTATCATGGTCGGTCTCGCAACGCACAAATTTTAGACCTCGTTCACGTGCCTGACAACCTGCCCCCTGCTTTCGTCGGATATCCACGCCTTCCGGGCCACCAGCTGGTGAGCCTGCAGGGCGTGGACGCAGCTGCCTTCGCCCACGCCCAGTTCAGCAGCGATGTCCTCGCTCTGCCCCAGCAGCACTGGCAGTGGAGCGCCTGGCTGAGTGCCAAGGGCCGCACCCTGGCGGTGTTCCAGCTGCTCCGGCTGGCTGAGGATCACGTGATGCTGGTGTTCGCCGATGGCGACGCGGATGCGACTGCGTCGCAACTGCAGCGTTTCGTGTTCCGCCGCAAGGTCAAGGTGCAGCTGCGCGACGATCTGGCCGTGGCCGGCGCGTTCACCGCACCGGAAGCGGCTACCGGCGCAGCGATCGCCGCCAATGCAGGCGGTTGGGAGCTGGACCTGGGCAGCGACGCGCTGCCGCGCGCGCTGCGCATCGGTGCCGCTGACACCTTCCCGGCCGGTGGGCCGGACGACGACGTGGCCTTTGCATTGGCCTGGCGCCAGGCTGACCTGCGGTATGGCCTGCCCCGGCTGGAGCAGAGCCAGCGCGAGGTGTGGACCCCGCAGCAGTTGGGGCTGGACCGTCTGAACGGCTACAGCGTGAAGAAAGGCTGCTACCCGGGCCAGGAAATCGTCGCCCGCACCCACTTCCTCGGCAAGGCCAAGCGCGCGGTGCAGCTGCTGCACACCCATGCGCCGGCGCAGGCCGGTGACGGCGTGCAGCAGGACGGCGCGGCACTGGGCACGATCGCCAGCGTGGCCGGCGATCTCGCGCTGGCGGTGCTGCCGCTTGAAACGAGCGACGCTGCGCTGCAGGTCGGCGATGCGCCCGCGCAGCGGATTCCACTGCTGGATGGCCTGGCGCGCTGAGGCTGCGCCCCATCCACGCAGGGCGGGGATCTGCCGATGACGCCGGGCATGGCCCGGCGCCACCAAGTCTTACAGGCGCTCGCCGGTTTCCGCGTTGAAGAAGTGCAGGCCCTGCGGATGGATCGAAACGCGGATGTCCTCGCCCACGGCCGGCAGCGCCTGCGGCGCCACCCGCATGGTCAGTGCATGCTGGCCGCTGCTGAGGTTGACGAAGATCTCGTTGCCGACCGGCTCGATGCCCTCGATGCGCGCAGTGAACGCATGCGCGTCATCTCCCGTCGCCGGCTGCAGGTGCTCCGGGCGCACGCCGACGTTGATCGGCTTCTGCAGCCACGCGGGGTCGATCGTGGCCTGGCCCAGCGGCGCGCGCCACTCACCCTCGACCACCGTCACGCCGCCCGCATCGCCCTGCAACGTCCCGCGCAGCACGTTCATCGCCGGGCTGCCGAGGAAACCGGCCACGAACAGGTTGGCCGGGCGGTCATACAGCGCCATCGGCGTATCGATCTGCTGGATGATGCCGTCCTTGAGCACCACGATGCGCTGGCCCAGCGTCATCGCTTCGACCTGGTCGTGCGTGACATAGATCATGGTCGTACCCAGCTTGCGGTGCAGCTGCGCGATCTCGGTACGCACGCTGTGGCGCAGCTTGGCATCGAGATTGGACAGCGGCTCGTCGAGCAGGAACACCGCAGGTTCGCGCACCAGCGCGCGCCCCAGCGCAACACGCTGGCGCTGGCCACCTGACATCGCCTTGGGCAGCTTGTCCATCATCTCGGTCAAGCCCAGCGTCTGCGCCGCTTCGGCAATCCGCCTGTCGATGGTGGCCTTGTCGTGGCCACGCAGCTTCAGGCCGAACGCCAGGTTCTCGGCCACGGTCATGTGCGGGTAAAGCGCATAACTCTGGAACACCATGGCGATGTCGCGATCCTTCGGTGCCACATCGTTGACCACGCGGTCACCGATGCTCAGCGTGCCACCGCTGATCTCTTCCAGGCCTGCCACCATCCGCAGCAGGGTCGACTTACCACAGCCGGAAGGACCGACCAGCACCATCAGTTCGCCATCGGCGACCTCGAAAGTGGCGTCCTTCACCGCAACCTGGCCGTTGTCGTAGACCTTGCGCACACCCTGCAACTGCACTTTTGCCATATCACCTGATCCGGTCTGCCCGACGCCGGGCTGTCTTTTGGGACTGCCTCGGCCCTCCCGATGGCAGCAATGATTGCGCGACTGCCGCATGACGGCGAGCACTGCAATCGAATACAGTTGCCCATTCTGCCATGTAAACGTTTTCACGTGGCACTATCCGATGGTCGGTGCGCACCGACCTGCGTCGGCGGACAATGGAACGTTCGCCGGTGCGGTGGTTTCGCATGGAACGGCCTGCTGGTATCCCCTGCAGATCGCGTTCCGCGAACCTCGGACAGGCAGTTGCGCGGATGTCCCCCGAACCCAGCCATGAAGCGATTGACAACGATGTCACCCGGATCTGAAACTCGAGCGATGCACGACACCCTCTTCCTGTTCGGTGCCACAGGTGATCTGGCCCAGCGCTACCTGTTCCCTTCGCTGCTGCGCCTGCTTGGCGATGGTCTGCTGCCGGAGGATTTCCGCATCCGTGCGCTGGCCCTGTCCGGCCATGACACCGCGGCCTTCCATGACATCCTGCGCCCGCGCCTGCAGCAGGCCATGCCGATGGCCTCGCAGGACGACATCGCCGCGCTGCTGCGCCGCATCGACTACCGTTCGGTGGACCTGCGCGATGTCGACTCGGTCGCCGCCGCCGTCTCCGACCTGGTGGACCGCCGGTGCGTGAGCTACCTGGCCATTCCGCCGGGCCTGTACATCTCCACCTGCGAAGGCCTGGCCAAGGGGGGCGCCCTTGCCGCACCGGCCCGGCTGATGCTGGAGAAACCGATCGGCAGCGACAGCGAAAGTGCCGAAGAGATCATCAGCACCATCGGCCAGTGGATCGACGAAGACCGCGTGTTCCGCCTGGATCACTATCTGGGCAAGGCTGCGGTGCAGAACCTGATCGCCCTGCGCTTCGGCAACACCCTGCTGGAGGCGGTGTGGAACCGCAACTACATCGAGTCGGTGCACATCCTGGTCGCAGAGAGCGAAGGCGTGGACGGCCGCGATGCGTACTACGCGCGGTCCGGCGCCCTGCGTGACATGGTGCAGAGCCATATCCTGCAGCTGCTGTGCCTGGTGGCGATGGAACCGCCGGCGTCGCTCGAAGCCGACCGCATCCGCGACGAGAAGGTCAAGGTGCTGCGCGCCCTGCGCCCCCTCGACGCCCAGCATGCGGCCCGCGACAGCGTGCGCGGCCGCTATACCGCCGGCACCATCAACGGCCAGCCGGCACAGGCCTACCAGCCGCCGGAAGGCAGCGACGTGGAAACCTTTGCCGGCGTCACCGCGCACATCGACAACTGGCGCTGGTCCGGCGTTCCCTTCCATCTGGTCACCGGCAAGCGCCTGCCCGAGCGCACCACCCGCGTGGTGGTGACCCTCAAGCCGGTCACCCATTGGCTGTTCGAGCGCCCGCAGCGCGCGCAGGCCGCACCCAATCGCCTGGTGTTCCAGCTGCAGCCGCAGGAAAACATCGAGCTGGGCCTGATGAGCAGCCTGGCCGGTCCGGAATGGGGCGCGCTGGAACTGCATCCGCTGGAACTGGAGCTGTCGGTGCCGACGGGACTGCACCGCCGCATCGCTTACGAGCGCCTGTTCCTGGACGCCTTCAACGGCAACCATGCGCTGTTCGTGCGCGACGACGAAGTGCGCGCCGCCTGGGCGTGGATCGACAGCGTCGCCGATGCCTGGAAGGCAGCCGGCCTGCCGCTCCAGCCTTACCCTGCAGGCCAGTGGGGTCCGGCCGATGCCACCGGCTTCCTGCCACAGGGCGTGGATGCGCCGGACACCGGAGCCTCGGCATGAGTGGCAGCTCGCAGCCGGTTCTGGTCGCCGACATCGGCGGCACCAATGCCCGCTTCGCACTGGCCGACACTTCGCTGGATGCGCCCCTGCAGAAGGACAGCATCCGCGAGTTCGCGGTCGCCGAGTTCCCGTCGCTGGGCGATGCCGCCCGCCACTACCTTGAGCAGGCCGGGGCCAGCGCGCGCCGCGGCGTGTTTGCGGTGGCCGGCCGCGTCGATGGCGACGAGGCACGCATCACCAACCATCCGTGGGTGATCTCGCGCAGCCGCACCGCAGCGATGCTCGGCTTCGACGAGCTGCACCTGATCAACGACTTCGCCGCACAGGCGATGGCCGTCGCCCTGCTGCAACCGCAGGACGTGGTGCAGATCGGCGGTGCGCACTGGACGCCGGCCGCGCCGGGCCAGCCACGCAACTACGGAGTGATCGGCCCCGGCACGGGCCTCGGCGTCGGTGGCCTGGTGGTGCGCCACGGCCGCAGCTACCCGCTGGAAACCGAAGGCGGTCACGTCAGCTTCCCGCCGGGCACGCCGGAAGAAGTGCGGATCCTGGAGATCCTGTCCGAGCAGTTCGGCCGCGTGTCCAACGAGCGTCTCATCTGCGGTCCCGGCCTGGTCAACATCCATCGTGCGGTCTGTGAGATGGCTGGTGTCGATCCGGGCCATCTGCAGCCGGCCGACGTCACCGCCCGTGCCGCGCTCGGCGATCCGCAGGCGATGCGCACCGTGGATGTGTTCTGCGCAGTGTTCGGCGCCATCGCCGGCGACCTGGTGCTGATCCAGGGTGCCTGGGATGGCGTGTTCCTGACCGGCGGCCTGGTGCCCAAAATGCTGGATTCGCTGCAGCACTCCGGCTTCCGCCAGCGCTTCGAGCACAAGGGCCGGTTCTCCTCGATCATGGCGCGGGTGCCTTCGCTGGCGATCATGCACCCCTGCCCCGGCCTGCTGGGCGCTGCCGCCTATGCAGCCGATGCCGAACGTGACGCTCCGGGAGTTGCCGCATGAGCCCTGTCTTCCAGGACGACCGCATCGATTTCGTCAGTCACGGCGATGCCGATGGCTGGATCGAAGCGGTGGCCACCGAAATGGCACAGACCATCAACCGTGACATCAACGAAGTCGGCCGCGCACGCATCCTGCTGTCCGGTGGCACCACGCCGGCGCCGGTGTACCAGGCGCTGGCAGAAATGGAAGTGCACTGGGACCGCGTGGAAGTGAGCCTGGCCGATGAGCGCTGGCTGTCGCCGCAGGATCGCGACAGCAATGCCTGGCTGGTACGCGAGCACCTGCTCAAGCGCGCCGAAGGTGCACATTTCGACCCGCTGGTGCGCATCGGCAAGCCGCTTCCGGAATGCGTGTACACCGCCAATCTGCAGGCACAGCACAGCCAGCCGCCCAGCCTGGTCGCGCTCGGCATGGGCAATGATGGCCACACGGCCTCGTTGTTCCCCGGCTCGAAGGACCTGGCCCGCGCGCTGGAAAGCCCCCTGCCCTATGCCGCACTGGATGCGACCGGCTGCCCGGGCGCCAACCAGTGGCCGCTGCGGATCACGCTGACCCCGCACGGCCTGCGCCAGTGCCGCCAGCGCCTGCTGCTGCTGCGCGGCAAGCAGAAGCTGCAGGTGCTGCGGCAGGCGCTGGACAGCAACAATGCCCAGCAGTACCCGATCCTCAACGCAATCCACCTGGAAGGCGCGCGCCTGCGCGTCCACTGGGCAGATTGATGTCGGTGGCGGCATATCGCCGCCGCCCACCTCTCGCCACCTCGAACGCCGGTAGCCAATGAGCCTCCATCCGCAACTGCAAGCCATCACCGACCGCGTCATCCGTCGCAGCGCTGCCTCGCGCGCGGCCTACCTGGCCGCTGTCGACGCCGCCCTGCGCGAAGGCCCCTTCCGCAGCCGCCTGAGCTGCGGCAATCTCGCCCATGGTTTCGCTGCCTGCGGCGGCACTGACAAGAGCCGCCTGCGCGGCGGGGTGACGCCGAACCTGGGCATCATCACCGCCTATAACGACATGTTGTCGGCCCACCAGCCGTTCGAGACCTATCCGGAGCAGATCCGCGGGATCGCCCGTGAACTGGGCGCCACCGCACAGGTGGCCGGCGGTGTGCCGGCGATGTGCGACGGCGTCACCCAGGGCCGCGGCGGCATGGAACTGTCGCTGTTCTCGCGCGATGTGATCGCGCAGGCCACCGCGATCGGCCTCAGCCATGACATGTTCGATACCACGGTCTACCTTGGCGTGTGCGACAAGATCGTGCCCGGCCTGCTGATCGGCGCGCTCGCGTTCGGCCACCTGCCGGCGGTGTTCATTCCGGCCGGCCCGATGACGCCGGGCATTCCGAACAAGCAGAAGGCCGAGGTGCGCGAACGCTATGCGGCCGGCGAAGCCACCCGCGAAGAACTGCTGGAGGCCGAGTCGGCCTCCTACCATGGCGCAGGCACCTGCACCTTCTACGGTACCGCCAACTCCAACCAGGTACTGCTGGAAGCGATGGGCGTGCAGCTGCCAGGCGCATCCTTCGTCAACCCGGGCACTGCGCTGCGCGATGCGCTCACCCGCGAGGCCACCGAGCGTGCGCTGGAGATCACCGCGCTGGGCGAGGATTTCCGTCCGCTCGGCCGGATCATCGACGAGCGCGCGATCATCAACGCCGTCATCGCCCTGATGGCCACCGGCGGCTCGACCAACCACACCATCCACTGGATCGCGGTCGCACGTGCCGCCGGCATCGTGCTGACCTGGGACGACTTCGACGAGCTGTCGCAGCTGATTCCCCTGCTGGCCCGCGTCTATCCGAACGGCGAAGCCGACGTGAACCGCTTCGCGGCGGCCGGCGGCCCGGCTTTCGTGTTCGGCGAACTGATCAGGGCCGGGCTGATGCACGGCGACCTGGTCAGTGTGGCGCGCGGCGGCATGGCCGATTACGCCCGCGAACCGCAGCTGCGTGACGGCACCCTGGTCTATCTGCCCGGGCTGGAGCGCAGTGCCGACGAGGAGGTGGTGCGCGGCGTCGACGCTCCGTTCGAGAGCCAGGGTGGCCTGCGCCTGCTGCGCGGCAACCTGGGCCGGTCGTTGATCAAATTGTCGGCGGTGAAGCCGCAATACCGCTCGATCGAAGCACCGGCCGTTGTCGTTGATGCGCCCCAGGTGCTCAACAAGCTGCATGCTGCCGGGCTGCTTCCCCAGGATTTCGTGGCGGTGGTGCGCTACCAGGGCCCGCGCGCGAACGGCATGCCGGAGCTGCATTCGCTGGCGCCGCTGCTGGGCCTTCTGCAGAACCAGGGCCGACGCGTTGCGCTGGTCACCGATGGCCGGCTGTCCGGGGCGTCGGGCAAGATCCCGGCGGCGATCCATGTCACGCCGGAAGCCGCGCGTGGTGGTCCGCTGGCGAAAGTCCGCGAAGGCGACATCATCCGCCTGGACGGCGAGGCAGGCACGCTGGAGGTCCTGGTGGACGCTGCCGAATGGGCCGCACGCACTCAGGCCCCGAACACCGCACCCACGGCCAATGATCTGGGCCGCAACCTGTTCGCGATCAACCGTCGTGTGGTCGGGCCGGCCGATCAGGGGGCCATTTCGATTTCGTGCGGGCCGGCAGCGGCCGATGGCGGGCCGTGGGATTACGACGCCGAGTACGAACTGGGACACGATGCGGCGGCTGCGGCAGCGCCGCATGAGGCGAAGGACGCCTGAGGGTTGAACAGCGCTGCGGGTGTGTTGCGGCGGTGAGTGTGCTGGTGGCGGCGTCACACTTTCGGGCGCATCAACGCCGCGAAGTGATCACTGAAAATCAAATTCGGAAGCAAAGGCAGAAGCAGAGCTATGGGTATCGAACAACATCAGCTGAAGGCGGCGGAGCTGTTGCATGCGGCGGGCATCCTGCCGGTGGTGACGATTCATACGCTGGACCAGGCCCGTGCGGTGAGTGCGGCGCTGCTGGAAGGCGGTCTGCCGGCGATCGAGCTGACGTTGCGCACGCCGGTGGCGATGGAGGCGTTGGCCATGCTCAAGCGCGAACTGCCGGACGTGGTGGTGGGTGCCGGTACGGTGCTGACCGTTGAGCAGATGCAGCAGTCGATTGATGCCGGCGCGGACTTCCTGGTGACCCCGGGTACGCCGCCCGCGCTGGCCGATGCGCTGGCCGCTGCACCGCTGCCGGTGGTGCCCGGTGCGGCGACGCCGACCGAGCTGCTGTCGCTGCATGCGCGCGGATTCCGGGTGTGCAAGCTGTTCCCGGCCACTGCGGTCGGCGGCCTGGCGATGATCAAGGGCGTGGCCGGTCCAATTGCCGATCTGAAGCTGTGCCCGACCGGCGGCATCACGGAAAATACCGCCGCCGAGTACCTCGAGCAGAAGAACGTCGTCTGCATCGGTGGCTCATGGATGGTGCCCGGCAACTGGATTGCGGATGGCGACTGGGACAAGGTGCGCGCCAGTGCCGCGCAGGCGGCGGCCATCGTCAAGCGCGTGCGCGGCACCTGAGCGCCCGATGGGTGAGCGCGGGGCCGACGCTTGGCCCCGCGACCGCGGGCCGGAACTGGAAGACAGATTCCGGGCGCGCGATGCAACTCAGCCGTTGGCTGAAACCCTCACAGCGGCCGTGCCGGATCCACCAGCCCGTACTGGCTGGCCATGCGCGCCAGCGCGATGTTGTCGTGGATACCCATCTTCTCGAACAGGCGCGCCTTGTGCGTGTTGACGGTCTTGGCGCTGAGGCTGAGGCGGCGCGCGATGTCTTCCTGGCGCAATCCCTGGGTCAGCAGCAGCGCCACTTCCAGCTCGCGCGGAGACAGGGTGTCGAACGGCGAACCATTCCCCTCCACCGTCGACAGCGCCAGATTCTGCGCGATGCTGGTGCCCAGGTAGCGGCGCCCGCCTGCCACGTCGCGCACCGCGCGCAGCAGTTCCTGGGCGTCGCAGCCCTTGCCGATGTACCCGGCCGCGCCGGCTTCCAGCAGCCGCTTCGGCAGCGGGCCATCCTCCAGGACGGACACGATCACCACGCGCGTGCTGCGATGGCCGCGCACGATGCGCTCGGTCACTTCCATGCCGCTGACACCCGGCAGGTGCAGGTCGCACAGCACCACGTCCGGCTGCAGCTGGCGGATCTCGCGCAGCGCGTCCTCGCCGGTCTCGGCCTCGCCCACCACCTCGATGTCGGTCTCACCCGACAGGATCATCTTCATCCCGGTGCGGACCAGTGCGTGGTCGTCCACCAGGTAGACTCGAATCGTCATTCACGTACCTCTTCGAATGCGGCCATTGCGGGTCAAGCTAGGCAGGGTGCCGAACCCTCGCAAGCGCGGTCGAAGTGCATACCGGGCAAGAGTGCCGGGTTGATCACAGTCTCACGCATTGTGCTTACCCCCTGTCTTGCAGAACCCACTGCAACGAAACAGCTCATCTATCACGTAGACGCCCGCGAAGAGCCATCCACGTCACTCCCCCTGTGTTGATGCTTCGCTGGCCGTCGATGGCGGCGAATCGCGGCGTCGCCAAGGATGCCGACGACTGAACATGACCAGGTAGCACCCTACCACCCAAACCAGTGCTGCACACCATCCGGCCAGGATATCCGACGGGTAATGGACCCCGAGATAGACCCGGGACACGCTGACCAGCAAGCTGAACGCAGGGGCCAGCACCAGCACCGGCCAGCGCCAGCGGGTATTCCAGGCCAGAAGTACCAGGGTTGCCGCCAGGGTCATCGACCCCATGGCGTGGCCGCTGGGGAAACTGAACGTCGATTCCGGTGCGATGGACTCCCACAGGCTGGGGCGGTCCCGCTGGAAGAACCGCTTGCTGCCCATGTTCAACAGTGCCGATCCGAGGAAACTGACGGCCACGAAGGTGGCCTCGCGCCAGCGGCGGTAGCCCAGCAGTGCCGCGACGATCAGCACATCGGCGGGAATCAGGAACCACTCGTAACCCAGCCGGGACAGCAGCACGAAGAACCGGTCCAGCCACGGCGAATGCAGGCCGTGCATCTGCCACAGCAGCGGCGCGTCGAAATGGAACGATTCAAACTCATGCACCTCGTCGGCCAGCGCGACGAAGCCGGCCAGCGGCAACAGCACGCCGGCGAACAGCAGGACCAGGCGCCACGCATTGCGCGCCATCCAGTGACGGAAGCCGGAGGCCGGCTCCGGCGCGGCAAGGATCGCGGGCTTATCCTGCGCTTCGGACATAGGTTCGTTCGACGTAGTCGTCGATCAGGGCGACGAATTCCTGGGCGATGTTCTCGCCACGCAGGGTCACCTTCTTCTCGCCATCGACGAACACCGGCGCCGACGGCGCCTCCCCGGTTCCCGGCAGCGAGATGCCGATGTTGGCGTGCCGCGATTCTCCCGGGCCGTTGACCACGCAGCCCATCACCGCCAGGGTCATGTTTTCCGCCCCCGGGTGCTGCACTTTCCACAGCGGCATCTTCTCGCGCACGTGGTTCTGCACCACCTTGGCCAGCTCCTGGAAGAACTCGGAGGTGGTGCGGCCGCATCCCGGGCAGGCTGTCACCAGCGGCGTGAACGCGCGCTGGCCGGTGGTCTGCAGCAGCTCCTGGGCGACGATCACTTCCTGCGTCCGCGACTGGCCCGGCTCGGGCGTCAGCGAGATGCGGATGGTGTCGCCGATACCTTCCTGCAGCAGCACGCTCAGCGCCGCTGCCGACGCAACGATGCCCTTGCTGCCGATGCCGGCTTCGGTCAGGCCCAGATGCAGCGCGAACTCCGAACGCTGTGCCAGGTCACGGTAGACCGCGATCAGCTCCTGCACGCCACTGACCTTGGCCGACAGCACGATGCGGTCGCGCGGCAGGCCCAGCTCCACGGCCTGTTCGGCCGAATCCAGCGCTGACCGGATCAGTGCCTCGCGCAGGACACGTCCGGCGTCCCAGGGCTGCTCGCGCTCGTTGTTCTCATCCATCAGCCTGGCCGCCAGCGCCTGGTCCAGCGAGCCCCAGTTGGCGCCGATGCGCACCGGCTTGTTGTAGCGGATGGCGAACTCGATCAACTGCGCGAACTGCAGGTCCTTCTTCTTGCCGAAGCCCACATTGCCCGGATTGATGCGGTACTTGGCCAGTGCTTCGGCACACGCCGGTTCGGCGGTCAGCAACTGATGGCCGTTGTAGTGGAAATCACCGATCAGCGGCACGTCGATGCCCATCATCGCCAGCTTGTCGACGATGCGCGGGATCGCGGCCGCGGCCTCGACGGTGTTGACGGTCAAGCGCACCATTTCCGAACCGGCGCGCCAGAGCTCGGCGACCTGCTTCACGCTGGAGGCCACGTCGGAGGTGTCGGTATTCGTCATCGACTGCACCACCACCGGCCTGCCGCCGCCGACGGTGACTCCGCCGATCTGGACGGCGTGGGTCTGGCGACGGGACCAGGCGGTGGGCTCGGAAGGCGGGGTCGGGCGGGTAACGGCGTCGTGCATGCGGGCATTCTAGCGCCCGCCTCCGGTTTCCGGGTGACTCGCATTCAGCCGCTGGCACGGCTGCGGCCGATTGTCGCAGGCACACCCGCCCGCGAACGCATACGATGGGCGCGAATGACCGGTCCCGACGCCCCGTTTCTCCGCACCCTGTGCAGCCTGCGATGGCTGGCCGTGGCCGGCCAGGCCGCCACCATCCTGGTCGCCACCTGGGTGCTGGGCCTGCCGCTGCCGCCACTGCCGCTGTGGGCCGGCGTCGCCGTGCTCGCGCTGTTCAATGTCTACACCCAGCTGCGGCCGGAAGGGGCCGATACCGCGCCACTGACAGCCTTCGGCCACATCCTGGTGGACGTGATCATCCTGACCTGGATGATCAGCTGGAGCGGCGGCATGGCCAATCCATTCAGCTCCCTGTTCCTGATCCTGATTGCGTTGGCCGCCTTCGCCCTGCCCCTGCGCTGGGCGTTGGCGGTGGCCCTGGCCTGCCTGCTCGGCTACGCCGCCAGCGGACTGTTCGGCCAGCCGCTGCCGGACGGCTACTTCCGTGCGCAGGACCTGAACCGCTGGGGCGTGGTCGCCAATTTCCTGATCTCCGCCACCGTCGTGCTGACGTTCTCCACGCGCCTGGCCCTGGCCCTGCGGCAACGGGAACTGGAGCTCTCGGCACTGCGTGAACGCTTCGCCCGCAACGAGGGCATTGTCGCCCTGGCCACCCACGCCGCCTCGGTGGCGCATGAACTGAACACGCCGCTGGCGACCATGACCCTGCTGGCCGACGACGTTGCCGAGCGCAGCGAGGAGCCGGAAGTACGCGAGGACATGGAAACCCTGCGCGAACTGCTCGTGCAGTGCCGCGAACGGGTGCTGGCACTGGCCGCGCCGGCATCGGCCGACATGCCCGGACGCAGCCGCTCCAGCGCCCAGCAGGTGCTGGAACAATGGCGGCTGGTGCGGCCGACCATCGACCTGCACCGCAACGACGATGCGCCGCTGCGGCTGCCGCTGGACCCCGGCGTGGGCCACCTGCTGATGGTCCTGCTCAACAACGCGGCCGATGCCGGAGAGCAGGCCGGGCGCCCGCGCGTGGACCTGAGCCTGCGCATCGACGGCGACGACCTGATCGGCGAAGTCCGCGACTACGGCCACGGCTTCGATGCCCGTGCCGCCGTGCTGCCGGGCACGCTGTTCGGCAGCAGCAAGAGCGAGGGCATGGGCGTCGGCCTGGCCCTGTCCCATGCCACCATCGAACGCCTCGACGGCGAGATGTGGATGCGCCCGGCCCAGGGGGCCGGCAGTCGCGTCGGCTTCCGCCTGCCGCTGGCCCCACGCGAGGACACCCCATGAGCCTGCACCACTCCACCCAGGGCCTGCTGGTCGACGACGACGAGCTGTACCTGCGTACCCTGCAGCGCAGCCTGGCGCGCAAGGGACTCGAAACGCAGACCGCGCAGGACGCGGCCACTGCGCTGATGCTGGCCCGCCAGCATCCACCGGCCTTCGCGCTGATCGACCTCAAGCTCGGCAGTGATTCCGGCCTGGCCCTGATCCAGCCCCTGCGTGCCCTGCGTGCGGACATGCGGATCCTGCTGGTCACCGGTTATGCCAGCATCGCCACAGCCGTGGAAGCCATCAAGCTGGGCGCAGACGATTATCTGCCCAAGCCGGCAACGGTACCGATGATCCTGCGCGCGCTGGGCGAAGAGGACGACGGCCCGGCCGACGACGGCGAGATGGAAGTCCCCGACGCGATGACGCCGATCAGTCGCCTGCAGTGGGAACACATCCAGCAGGCGATGCACGAGACGGGCGGCAACGTGTCCGCTGCCGCCCGCCTGCTCGGCATGCACCGACGGTCGCTGCAGCGCAAACTGGCCAAGCGGCCAAGCCCGGAACGCGATCCGAGCCGTTGAGCCCGACACGCCGGGCCAATGCCCGGCGACACATCCCCGACCTGGCTCAGCCCTTCAGCTGCGCCAGGATCTCGCGGGTCATCGGGTCGGCGATCGCCACGCCCTCGCCCTGCAATGCCGGCAGCAACTGGTTGGCCAGCTGCTTGCCCAGCTCGACCCCGAACTGGTCGAAGGCGTTGATGTTCCAGATCACCGACTGCACGTACACCGCGTGCTCGTACATGGCGATCAGCGCACCCAGCGCCTGCGGCGTCAGTGCATCGAGCAGGATCAGCGTACTCGGACGACCGCCCGGGTAGTCGCGGTGCGGATCGTCGCTGCCCTGACCGTTGGCCAGCGCTTCGGTCTGCGCCAGCAGGTTGGCCAGCAGCGCCTGATGATTGACGGTATAGGGATCGTCGTTGTGCACACAGCCGATGAAGTCAGCCGGGACGATGCTGGTGCCCTGGTGCAGCGCCTGGAAGAAGCTGTGCTGCACATCGGTGCCCGCACCGCCCCACCACACCGGCACGGTATCGGTGGTCACCGGCTGGCCATCACGCTGCACGCGCTTGCCCAGGCTTTCCATCACCAGCTGCTGCAGGTAGGCCGGCAGCAACGCCAGGCGCTGGTCGTAGGTCATCACCGCATGGGTGGCGCAGCCCAGCAGGTTGCGGTTCCAGATGTCGGTCAGGCCATGCAGCACCGGCAGATTGCGCTCCAGCGGTGCATCCAGTGCGTGCGCGTCCATCTGCGCCGCACCCTCCAGCAGCTGTTCGAAACGCTCGAAGCCGATCGCCAGCGCAATCGGGAAGCCGACCGCCGACCACAGCGAGTAACGGCCACCGACCCAGTCCCACATCGGCAGCACGCGCTCTGCGGCGATGGCGAAGGCCTTCGCTGCGCGCTCGGGATTGGCGCTGACGGCATACAGGCGTTCACTGCCACCCAGCCAGTCGTGCAGGATCTGGCCGTTGAGCAGGGTTTCCTGGGTGCCGAAGGTCTTGGAGATCAGGATGCCGGCGGTGCGCGCCGGGTCAAGCGTGGCCAGCGTGCGCTGCATGGCCGCGCCGTCCACGTTCGATACGAAATGCACGCGCAGGCGCGCGCCGCTGACCGGGCGCAGCGCATCGGCGACCAGCCGCGGGCCAAGATCGGATCCCCCGATGCCGACGCTCACCACGTCGGTCACGCCGCTGTCTTCCAGCGCACGCACGAGGACTCCCATGCGCTGACGGATTTCGCGTGCAGTGGCATGGGCATCGGCGGCCACCGGCGCGTCGACCACGTCACCACGCAGCGCCGTGTGCAGCGCCGCGCGGCCTTCGGTCAGGTTGACCTGCTCGCCGCGCATCAGGCGGTTGATGGCGCCCCCGACATCGCGTTCTGCTGCCAGCGCCAGCAGCGCCTGCAGCGCCGCGGCGTCGTACTTCTGCCGGGCAAAGTTCACGTACAACGGACCGACCCGCAGCGCCAGCTCCTGCACACGGCCAGGTTCGGTGGCGAGCAGGCTGGGGATGCTTGCGCCCTTCAGGCGCTGGGCGTGGGAATGCAGCGAGTCGAATCCGTTGTTCGTTGTCATGCGGCCTGGGTCGGGATCGTGTCGTTGGTGTGGGTGATCTGGTTGCTGCCATCCACGTACACCAGCTTCGGCTTGAAGCTGTCCGCTTCCTGCTCGGTCATGCTGGCGAAGGCGGCGATGATGATGATGTCGCCGACCTGCACGTGGCGCGCGGCGCCACCATTGAGCGAGACGATGCCGCTTCCGGCTTCGGCGCGGATCGCATAGGTCGAGAAGCGCGCACCGTTGGTCACGTCCCAGATGTGGACCTGCTCGAACTCGCGGATACCGGTGGCAGCCAGCAGGTTGTCATCGATGGCGATCGAGCCTTCGTAGTTCAGCTCGGAGTGGGTGACGGTGGCGCGGTGGATCTTGGTCTTGAGCAGGGACAGGTGCATGGCACGGTACAACGCAGAGGAAAGCGTGGATTCTAGCACCCGCACAACGCGGGGCATCACGACCGGCAAACCGTTCAGGTAGCGCCGGGCATGGCCCGGCGCCACCATCACAGCGGAACTCAGAACTCCAGGTTGTCGATCAGCCGGGTCGTGCCCAGCCGCGCGGCGATCAGCGCCACCCGGCCGCCACCCTCGAATGCCGGCTCGGCCAGCTCGGGCGTGCGCAGCACGGCGTAGTCGACCTGGAAACCAGCCGCCTGCAGCGCGGCGGTGGCATCGGCCTCGATGCGCTCGCGCGGCTGGCCTGCCACATAGCCTTCGCGCATGGCCAGCAGGGTCCGATGAAGGGTCGTCGCGACGGGGCGCTGTTCCGGGCTCAGATACTGGTTGCGCGAACTCTTGGCCAGCCCATCGTCATCACGGACGATCTCCGCACCGACGATCTGGACCGGGAACGACAGCTCGGCCACCATCTGGCGGATCACCGCCAGTTGCTGGTAGTCCTTGCGGCCGAACACAGCCACGTCCGGCTGCACCTGCAGGAACAGGCGGGCGACCACCGTGCAGACGCCATCGAAATGGCCCGGACGGCTGGCACCTTCCAGCACCTCGCTGATGCCGGGCGCGTGCATGCGCGTGGTCTTGTCCACGCCCAGCGGATACATCGCCTCGACGCTCGGCAGCCACACCGCATCGCAGCCGACCTGCTCCAGCCCCGCGACGTCGGCCTCGGGCGTGCGCGGATACCGGCTGAAATCCTCGTTGGGCCCGAACTGGGTCGGATTGACGAAGATGCTGGCCACCACCCTGTCGGCGTACTGGCGGGCCAGGCTCACCAGCGCGTGATGGCCACCGTGCAGGTTGCCCATGGTCGGCACCAGCGCGACGCGCAGGCCTTCGCGCTTCCACTGGGCGATCTGCCCGCGCAACGCGCCGAGCTCATTGAAGGTCTGGATCATTGGGCGTAAGCGTGCTGTTCGTCGGGGAAGCTGCCGTCACGCACGGCGTCGGCGTAGGCGCGGGTGGCTCCGGCCACCGAGCCCCCTTCGGCAAGGAAATCCTTGACGAATTTCGGTCGGCGATGGCCGCTGTCCAGGCCCAGGAAGTCATGCAGGACCAGCACCTGGCCATCGCACTGCGGACCGGCACCGATGCCGATGGTGGGCACCGGCACTGCAGCGGTGACCTCGGCCGCGACCGGGGTCGGCACGCATTCCAGCACGATGATGCTGGCGCCCGCGTCGGCCACGGCCCTGGCGTCCTCCACCAGCTGCCGGGCCGCATCGCCACGGCCCTGGATCTTGAACCCGCCCAGGCGCAGGACCGACTGCGGGGTCAGGCCCAGATGCGAGCAGACCGGAATCTCGCGTTCGACCAGGTAACGGACGATATCGACCTTGAAGCCGGCCCCCTCGATCTTGACCATCTCCGCGCCTGCCTGCAGCAGCTGCAGCGACGCATCGAGCGCGCGTTCCGGGGTTGCATCGGCACCGAACGGCAGATCGGCAACCAGCAGCGCGCGCTGCAGCACGCGGGCCACGGCGCGGGTGTGATAGACCATGTCGGCCACGGTCACCGGCAGGGTGGAATCGTGCCCCTGCACGACCATGCCCAGCGAATCACCGATCAGGATCAGGTCGACGCCGTTGGCGTCGAAGGTGCGGGCGAAGCCAGCGTCGTAGGCGGTCAACATGACCAGCTTCTGGCCATTCCGCTTGGCCTCGGCCAAGGCGGGAACGGTCCAGGGCTTGCTGTCTGCGTGGGTGCTCATGTGCTGATAACCGGGGGAGATAACCCGGGCATTATCACCCTATCGGCGCAATCCCGCAGGCATCCACCCGCATCACTGCATCCCGCACGCGACCATGGCCGGGAATGGCCAGATCCGGCGCGATCTCGGCCAGCGGCACCAACACGAAGGCACGCTCGTGCAGGTAGGGATGCGGCACCTGCAGACCCGGCTCATCCAGTACCTGCGCGCCATACAGCAGCAGGTCCAGATCCAGTGCCCGCGGTCCCCAGTGCACGGCTGGATCGCGCACGCGACCGAAATGCTGCTCCAGCTCCAGCATCGCCCGCAGCAATCCGGAGGCCGGCAGGCGCGTTTCCACCGACGCCACCGCGTTGACGAACGGCGGCTGATCCTCGTTGCCCCAGGCCGGCGTGGCATACAGGCGCGACGCCTGGCAGCGCCGCGTGTCAGGAAGCGCGTCCAGTGCGGCAATCGCCGCACGGACGGTCGCGGCCGCGTCGCCAAGATTGGCGCCCAGGCCGATCCAGGCCAGCGTCATGGCTTACTCGCCAGCGCTGCCGGCCGTGGCACCGGAGCGCCGACGGCGGCGCCGGCGCTTGCGCGGTGCGCCCTCATCCTCGTCGCCCGGTTCGGCATGCATCGCATCCAGCGCGGATTCCAGCTCGCGCCCCGGTTGCACCTGCGCCTCACGCCAGAACGCCACATCTGCCTCGTGTTCGGCCGACGCGACCTGGCGCAGCGTCAGGAAATCGAACGCTGCACGGAAGCGCGGGTGGGTGAGCGTGCGGAACACGCGCTTGCGCTGGCGCGAGCCGAAACGCGACTGCAACAGCCAGATCTCCTGCATCGGCAGCGAGAAACGGCGCGGCAGCGCGATGGTGCTCAGCTGCTGCACCGTCACGCGGTCGGCAGCACGACGCTGCGCTTCTTCCGGCGCCACGCCCTGCTTGAGCAGGGTGGCCTGCGCCCGGCAGAACGCCGGCCACAGCAGCAGCGCGAACAGGAACGCGGGCGAGACAGGCTCATCGTTGGCAACGCGTGCATCGGTATTGGCCAGGCCCTCGACCAGCATGCGGCGCAGTGCACCGGTGCGGTTCGCCTTCAGCGCCCTGCCACTTTCAGGGAACAGGACGTCGAGCAGGCCGTAGCGCTCCAGGCCTTCGAAACTGGCAACACCGTGGCCGGACAGGAACAGCTTCAGCACTTCCTCGAACAGCCGCGCGGGCGCGGCTTCGTTCAGCAGGCCTGCCAGGTGCGGGATCGGCGCGGCGGTGCCCTCTTCGATCTGGAAGCCGAGCTTGGCCGCCAGGCGCACCGCGCGCAGCATGCGCACCGGGTCCTCGCGATAGCGCTGTTCGGGGTCGCCGATCAGCTTCATCAGGCGCGCCTGGACGTCTTCGAAACCGCCGACGTAGTCGCGCACCGAGAAATCCTCGATCGCGTAGTACAGGGCATTGCAGGTGAAGTCGCGGCGCACCGCGTCGTCTTCGATGCTGCCGTACACGTTGTCGCGCACGAGCATGCCGTTTTCCATTTCGCGGTCGCCGCTGCCGTCATCGACGTTGGCGCGGAAGGTGGCGACTTCGATGATCTCGCGGCCGAACACCACATGGGCGAGGCGGAATCGGCGGCCGATCAGGCGGCAGTTGCGGAACAGCTGTTTGACCTGTTCGGGCGTGGCATCGGTGGCCACGTCGAAATCCTTGGGTTGGCCATTGACCAGCAGGTCGCGCACCGCGCCGCCGACAAGGTAGGCGCCGAAGCCGGCATCGCGCAGGCGATAAAGCACGCGCAGGGCGTTCGGGCTGATGTCCTTGCGGGAAATGGTGTGCTGGTCGCGCGGGATGACGCGCAGGCTGAACGGTGATGGAGCAGGAGAAATGATGTTGGCGCTTCCGGTTGAAGTTTCGGGATTGCCCAATGGCATCGAGGTGCATATACTAGCGCTCCTGCCTCGGCAGCGACACATATACGCTCCCTTCGTCTAGTGGTTAGGACGTGGCCCTCTCAAGGCTAAAACAGGGGTTCGAGTCCCCTAGGGAGCGCCAGTCGCCACAGCAGGAACCGAAAAAGCCCGCCTCGTGCGGGCTTTTCTGTTTCCCGGGGTTTGCCTGTTGCGTCGAGCGGGTCGCCTCGGGGGCGAGCCGCCCCTGCCTGTCCTGGAGCGGCTGGCCTGCCGCCGCCACGGAACAGGAAGGCGCTGGAAACCAGGGCGGCGCCATCAGCCTTCCATCTGCTCCAGCTCCTTGCCCTTGGTCTCGCGGACGTAGCGGACGACGAAGAAGATCGAGAGGATCGCTGCAACCGTGTAGATGCCATAGGCACCGGCCAGGCCGATACCCGCCAGCAGCAGCGGGAAGGTCACGGTGATGGCGAAGTTCGACGTCCACTGCGCCGCACCGGCCACCGCGAGCGCAGGGCCGCGGATCTGGTTCGGGAACATCTCGCCCAGCATGACCCACATCACCGGGCCCCAGGACATGTTGAAGAACACCACATAGACGTTGGCCGCCACCAGCGCCAGGCGGCCCATGCCATCGGACAGGTGCAGGCGCCCTTCGACCAGGCTGCCGCTGGCGAATGCCACCACCATCAGCACCAGGGCAACCGACATGCCGACCGAACCGACCCACAACAGCGGCTTGCGCCCGATCCGATCGATCAGCATCACCGTCAACAGGCAGGCGCCGATGCTCAGCGCACCGGAAAGAACGTTGATCAGCAGCGCATCGCTTTCCGAGAAGCCGACGGCCTGCCACAGGACCGCGCCGTAGTAGAACACCACGTTGATGCCGACCAGCTGCTGGAACATCGCCAGGCCGATGCCCACCCAGATGATCGGGCGAAGCCTGCCGGTGCCCTTGTCCAGCAGGTCGCCGAAGCGCGGCTTGTGCTGGTCCTGGTCCAGGCTGGCCTCGATCTCCGCCTGTTTGGCGGCCGCCGCGGCGTCGCCGTACAGCCGCGACAGAACCGCCCTGGCCTGCGCCTGGCGCCCCTTCACCACCAGGAAGCGCGGGCTTTCCGGAATCACCAGCAGCAGCAACAGGAACAGCGCCGACGGCAGCGCCTGCATCCAGAACATCCAGCGCCAGGCCTCCTGCCCGAACCACAGGGGCTCGGTGGAGGTGCCTGCCGCACGGGCCAGCAGGTAGTTGCTGAGGAAAGCGGCGAACAGGCCGCAGATGATCGCCATCTGCTGCACCGTCGCCAGGCGGCCCCGGTAGCGTGCGGAAGCGACCTCGGCGATGTAGGCCGGCGACATCACGCTGGCCGCACCGACGGCGAAGCCGCCCAGCACGCGAGCGGTCACGAACAGCCAGGAGGCGTGCGCGGCGCCCGCACCCAGCGCCGACAGCAGGAACAGCACCGCCGCCACGATCAGCACGCCGCGTCGGCCCAGGCGGTCGCCCAGCCAGCCGGCGAGAAACGCGCCGATCGCGCAGCCCAGCAGCATCGAGGCAACCTCGAAGCCCAGGGCCGCCTCGCTGGAGTTGAAGGCCTGCCGCAGGCCATCAACCGTGCCGTTGATTACGCCACTGTCGAATCCGAACAGGAAGCCTCCCAAGGTGGCCACGCAGCTGATCAGGACGATGAACGCGGTGTTCTCTCCACCATCGGCGGCGGCAGGCTGAGCTGGGGACATGGGCATTCCAGGAGGGAGGACAGTCCGGCTGCCACAGCAGCCAGCAGCGCGCAGCCTCGCACAGGCGCCGCCCCATCGCCAATGGGCCGTGCCCTCGAGCCCGGCAGATCCCCCTTTTCAGGCCCGCGCCGACACCGGGGGGCAACCTGTTCTAGAATTGGCGGGTTCAGGAATCGATCCACCCCCAAGCCCATGCCCTTTGTCGTCACCGAAAACTGCATCAAGTGCAAGCACACCGATTGCGTGGAAGTGTGCCCCGTGGATTGCTTCCACGAAGGCCCGAACTTCCTGGTGATCGACCCGGATGAGTGCATCGACTGCACCCTCTGCGAGCCGGAGTGCCCGGTCAACGCGATCTTCCCCGAGGACGATGTCCCCGCCGGACAGGAGGGCTTCGTCGCCCTCAATGCCGAACTGGCCAAGGCCTGGCCGGTACTGACTGTGCGCAAGGACCCGCCGGCGGACGCCGGTGAGTGGGATGGCAAACCGGACAAACTGAAGCTGCTCGAGCGCTGAGGCGCCAGCACCCGCCGCCATGAAAAAAGGGCGCCATGGGCGCCCTTTTCCTGTTCCGGCAATGCCAGACACTGCCCGGCCGAACCCGGGCGCGTGGCCCGGTCCGCAGCTGCCGGCGGTTCCTTACTTCGCCAGCGCGGCCTTCAGTGCGGCAATCAGCTTCACCGGGGCCTCGGCGGTCGCCGGCAGACCACGCGGATCGACCGCAGAGACATAAGCGCCGGCATCGACGGCCACCACGCGCACCAGGAAGTTACTGCCTTCATAGGCCACGTCGTAGGAGCCCAGCAGCTGGGCGCGGCTGGCGATGGTCACGCCCTGCACGCCTTCCAGCGCGGTGCCGACCTTGGCGAACGCCTCGTCCTTGCTGCCCGGAATGGTGAAACCGGTATTGCCCACGGCCGGGGCAGCCGGAGCGGCCACAGCAGCCGGGGCGGTGGTCGAGGCCAGCCTCGGTACCTGGTTCTCGCCCGACGCGGACGGCAGGTTCAGGTCCGGCGGCACTTCCAGCGGACGCATCTCCGGGGTCAGGGCGTAGTCGCCCTTGGCACCGCGCTTGAAGCAGCCGGTGGTGGTCACGGCCGTGGTGAGGGCGATGAGCGCGAAGGACAGCACGCGGACGGCGGAAACGGATTGACGCATGTGGATCTCCTGGATCAGACCAAGACGGAAGGTCAGTGGCTGGAAAGGGCTTCAAGCGCGGCGATGTCGCCGGCCAGATGATCGGCTGCCGGATGATGCGCTGCCGACAGTGGCAGCAGCGGCAGGCGCAGGTCGTGGCCGATGCCGATGCGGCGCAGCAGCGCCTTGACCGGAATCGGGTTGGATTCGATACCGCAGAAATCGTGGTACGGCTGCAGGCGCGCGTCCCAGGATGCGGTGGCGTCATGGTCGTGGGCGGCAGCCAGCTCGCACATCCGGCGGTACGCACCAGGCAGCGCGTTGGAGCCGACCGAGATCAGCCCGTCGATACCGGCCTGGATCGAGCGCGCAGCCGTGCCGTCGTCGCCACTGAGCACGGCGAAGCTGGAACTGCGCAGCGCCAGCAGGGCCTTCACGCGCCCGATGTCGCCGACGGCCTCCTTGATGCCGACAATGTTGGGATGATCCGCCAGCTCGGCCACGGTCTCCGGCAGCATGTCGCATCCGGTGCGCCCCGGTACGTTGTACAGCACCACGGGCAACCCGCCGTGGTCGGCCACGGCCCGGTAGTGCGCGATCAGCCCGGCCTGTGTCGGACGCACGTAAGGCGGCGTCACCACCAGAGCGTGACTGGCACCCTGCGCGGCAGCGCGACGGGTCTGTTCGATGGTCTTGGCGGTGCCGGACAGGCCGGTACCGGCCAGGACCGGGATGCGTCCGCCGATGCGTTCGACGGCACTGGCCAGCAGTTGGTCGTACTCGGCATCGGACAGCGTCGCCGCTTCGCCGGTCGAGCCGGCGACGACAACGCCATGGACGCCACCTTCCAGTTGCAGATGCAGCAGGCGCTGCCAACCGTCGGGATCGAGGGCACCGTCGGCCCGGAACGGGGTCGCCAGCGCGGTGATGAGGCCGGAAAGGGACAAGGACGTGCTGCTCTTGGCTGGGAAGGGAAAACGCCCGCCACGAAAGGGCGGGGGCGACTTGAATGTTACTTGCGGCGCGAAAGCACGGGCAAGTATGCTGCACTCCGGTGGATCCCCGCCTCTGGCGGGCATTCAGACTCACGCATGCATTACCCGGAATCGCCTTGACCGACACCACCCCGCGCCCCGCGCCGAGCGAAAACCACCTCCTGATCAACGCCTATACGACGCATCCGGAGTCCCCACTGCTGTCCGTCACCCGACGCATTGCCGACAGCGGCTGCAATCTGGTGGACGCGCGCCTGGCCACGGTTGGCCGCGACGTATCGGTCACCGCGCTGGCCACCGGGTCGTGGGACTCGGTCGCCAAGCTGGAAGCGATGCTGACCCGGCTCGAGCGCGAGGAAGGCCTGAAACTGGTCTGGTACCGCACCGAGGCCAAGCAGGCCCAGTCCAATCTGCTGCCGTACATCGTTGAAGTGATCGCCGCTGACAAGCCGGGCATCCTGTTCCAGCTGGCCGACTTCTTCGACCGCCAGGGCATCACCATCGAGACCCTGCAGAGCACGCGCTATCGCGCCATGCAGACCGGTGCGGAAATGTTCAGCGCGCAGGTCACCATCGGCGTGCCGGCCAACATGCACATCGCCGCCCTGCGCGATGATTTCCTCGAATTCTGCGACCACCTGAACCTGGACGCGATCATGGATCCGATGAAGTTCTGATTTTTCGCGCGTTCGTCACGGGCGCGCGGCGTTTCATGCAACTGTCGTAGAAATACCCCAGGCTCCGGAACCAAGGACCTCATGAACAACGGCGATACCCTGGACCGCACCACCCTCTCGCTCCCGCTGGCCCTGTCAGGCGGCGAACACACCACCCTCGGCGACCTCGCGGGCCAATGGCTGGTGCTGTACTTCTACCCCAAGGACAGCACCCCGGGGTGCACCACCGAAGGCATCGACTTCAACGCGCTGCTGCCGGAGTTCCGCAAGGCAGGCGCCACCGTACTCGGCGTCTCCCGTGACTCGGTGAAATCACACGACAACTTCTGTGCCAAACAGGGCTTCGCGTTCCCGCTGGTCAGCGATGGCGACGAAGCGCTGTGCAACGCCTTCGATGTGATCCGGATGAAGAACATGTACGGCAAGCAGGTACGTGGCATCGAGCGCAGCACCTTCCTGATTTCTCCCGACAGCCGCATCGCGCAGTCCTGGCGCAAGGTCAAGGTCGCCGGCCATGCCGACGCCGTGCTTGCCGAACTGAAGGCCGCCCAATCCAAGTGATTCCCATCGCCCACTTTGTCCGCCATCACCCTGCCCCGCAGGTCGTGGTGGTTTTTCCCTGTCCGTAACCAGGAATCGACGATGACCCGAGGCAAGCGCATCTACGTGCTGGATACCAACGTGCTGATGCACGATCCGACCGCGCTGTTCAAATTCGAGGAGCATGACGTCTACCTGCCGATGCAGGTGATCGAGGAGCTGGACAACGGCAAGAAGGGCACGTCCGAGGCAAGCCGCAACGCCCGCCAGGTGAGCCGTTTCCTCAACGAGCTGGTGCAGGCCTCCGGCCTGGACAATCTGGCTGACGGCATTCCGCTGCAGCGCCCACAGGGCCTGCAGCTGCGTGGCAAGCACAGCGCCGGCAAGCTGCGTTTCCAGACCAGTCATTTCGACGCCGGCAAGAGCTTCGGCAAGGTCATCCCGGACAATGCCATCCTCGGTGCCATCCTGGCGCTGAAGGAGCAGACCCCGGAGATCCCGGTGGTGTTCGTCTCCAAGGACATCAACCTGCGGATCAAGGCGGCCATCGCCGGCATCGTTTCGGAAGATTACGAAAACGACCGCGCACTGGACGATTTCAGCCTGCTCTACACCGGCGCCACCGAGCTGCCGGAGGATTTCTGGAAGCTCCATGGCGACGACCTGCGCAGCTGGAGCGACAAGGGCCGCACCCATTACGAGATCCTGGCCAGGGACGACGAGGAATGGTACCCGAACCAGTACGTCTACCTGCCGGGCGAGGACGAGGTGGAGCTTCGCGTCAGCCGCGTGGTCGGCGATGGCAAGGTGGTGCTGTCGCTGGTTGATGATTTCCGCCACGGCAGCCATGCCGTGTGGGGCATCAGCGCGCGCAACCGCGAACAGAACTTCGCGCTCAATGCACTGATGGATCCGGAGATCGACTTCGTCACCCTGCTCGGCACCGCCGGCACCGGCAAGACCCTGCTGGCACTGGCCGCGGGGCTGGCACAGACGATGGACCAGCAGCGCTACCGCGAGATCATCATGACCCGGGCCACCGTCAGCGTCGGCGAGGACATCGGCTTCCTGCCGGGCACCGAGGAAGAGAAGATGACACCGTGGATGGGCGCGCTGACCGACAACCTGGAAGTGCTCACGCACAACCAGGAAGGCGGAACCTGGGGACGCCAGGCAACCAACGATCTGCTGGCCAGCCGCATCAAGATCCGCTCGATGAACTTCATGCGCGGCCGCACCTTCCTGTCGCGCTATCTGATCCTGGACGAGGCGCAGAACCTCACCCCTAAGCAGATGAAGACGCTGATCACCCGTGCCGGTCCCGGCACCAAGATCGTCTGCCTGGGCAACGTCGAGCAGATCGACACCCCGTACCTGACCGAGACGACATCCGGCCTGACTTACGCGGTGGACCGCTTCAAGAACTGGCCGCACAGTGCGCACATCACCCTGCGCCGTGGCGAACGCTCGCGGCTGGCCGATTACGCTTCGGAGGTGCTGTGAACCGTTCTGCCCGCCTGCTGCTGCCGACGGCTGCGATCACCCTCGCAGCCGTCCTTGGTGCCTGCACCACCACCCGCGGGCCGGCCAGCGTGCCGACCGCCGAACGCACCGGCCAGTCGTGGGTGGTCACCCGGCCGATCGTCGCCGCGCAGGTGCTCGACACCTGCTCGCGGCACAGCCCGGGCCGGGATGCCGGCCGCGTCACCGGCTACTGGGCCCCCAGCCGGCAACAGGTGGACCAGCTGGAAGCCGCACTGCCTTCGCTGCAGGCGCAGGTGCCCGACGTACTGGACTTCGACCGCCAGTACGTCGGCATCGAAAGCGCCGGCAAGCGCCTGATCTACATCAATGCGTTCCGCCTGCCTGACGACAGCGGCATCAAGCCGGCGCGCGAGGCCATCCGCGTCTGCGATGGTGGCAAGCAGTTCTGGGGCGCGGTGTTCGACCCGGCCACCGGTGCGTTCAGCGAGCTGCAGTTCAACGGCGGTCTCGGCGGTCCCTGAGGGTCGCGCCGATGGGCATACGCCTTCCCACCTGGGTCTGGATCGGTGCCGTAGCGCTGTCGTGCGTGGCCGGCATGGTCAACGTGGTCGGGTTTCTGGGCTTCGAGCATCAGGCCGTCAGCCACATGACCGGTAGTACCAGCCAGCTCGGCATGGCACTGGCGCAGGGCGACTGGCGCGCGGTCGGGCACCTGTGGGGCCTGCTGATCGCTTTTTCGCTGGGTGCGATGCTCAGCGGGCTGCTGATCCAGGACAGCGCACTGCAGCTCGGCCGGCGCTATGGCGTCGCTCTGGCACTGGAATCGGCGCTGTTGCTGGCCGCCATTCCCTTGTTCAAGCAGCAGCAGATCTGGGGCGCGTTGTCGGCAGCGATGGCCTGCGGGTTGCAGAACGCGATGGCCACCACCTTCAGCGGCGCGGTGATACGGACCACCCACCTCAGCGGCATGTTCACCGATCTTGGCATCGGCCTGGGCCATCTGTTGCGCGGGCTGCCGCTGCAGGTGCGGCGGCTGACGCTCAGCGGACTGATCATCAGCGGCTTCCTGGCCGGTGGCGTGATGGGTGCGTGGCTGTTCCTGCGCTGGCAGTACGATGCCCTGCTTGCCCCCGCGCTGCTGACCGGCGCGACCGGGCTGGTCTATGTGCTGTACCAGCAATGGGTACGCTGGCGGTACTGAGCGTCGCCGCACGCACGCGCAGCATGAGGCGTCCGCCCCTGCCGGCAGCCCGTAGCCGGCACTACCCCCATCCCGGTGACCACGGCACAATCGCCGCATGAGCCCGACCACTCCCGTTTCCGCCCTCACCATCGCCGGCTCCGACTCCGGCGGAGGCGCCGGCATCCAGGCCGACCTGAAGGCCTTCGCCGCACACCGCGTGCATGGCCTCTCCGCGATCGCCGCATTGACCGCGCAGAACACCCGCGGTGTCACCGCCGTGCATGTGCCGCCAATCGAATTCCTGCGCGCGCAGCTCGACGCGTGCTTCGATGATTTCGACATCCACGCGGTGAAGCTGGGCATGCTGGCCAATGCCGAGGTGATCCACGCCGTGGCCGATGCGCTGCAGCGTCACCGGCCCGCACATGTGGTGCTGGATCCGGTGATGGTCGCCACCAGTGGTGCGCGCCTGCTGGAAGACAGCGCCCTGCAGGCAATGCGCGAGCGTCTGCTCCCGCTGGCCACGCTGGTCACTCCCAACACACCGGAGGCAGAACTGCTGGTGGGCCGCACGATCGGCGATGGAGACGACGCCGAGCGGGCTGCGTCGGCACTGCTGAATCTCGGGGCCGGCGCGGTGCTGCTCAAGGGCGGCCACCTGCACGAGGGCAACCGCGTGATCGATCGCTACTTCGATGGCGTCAGCAGCGAGGAATTCAGTCACGCGCGCCTGCCGCTGGATGCCCACGGCACCGGCTGCACACTGGCCTCGGCCATCGCCGCGCAACTGTGCAATGGCCTGAGCCTGGCCAACGCCTGCGAAGCATCGATCGACTACGTGGCACGCGGGCTGCAACTGGGCTACATGCCGGGGCGCAGCGATGTGCGCGTGCTGGATCATTTCGGCGCAGCGCCCCACGCATGAGCCTGCCATCACGGACACTGGCCGTGGAATGCGGCGACGGCCATCGCTTCGAGGTGATGGCCTGCGTACCCGAGCAGCCGCTGGCGCGGCTGCTATGGCTCCCCGCACTGGGCGTGGCCGCGCGCCACTACCTGCCACTGGCACAGGCCCTGGCTGCGAAAGGCATCGCGGTCTACCTGCACGAGTGGCGTGGCAACGGCAGCAGTTCACTGCGCCCTTCGCGCACGCAGGACTGGGGCTATCGTGAAGTGCTCGAGCAGGACCTGCCTGCCAGCCAGGCTTTGCTCGCCAACGCCGATGCCGGCGAAGGCGCGCTGCCCTGGATCATCGGTGGGCACAGCCTGGGTGGGCAGCTGGCCTGCGTGCATGCAGGACGGCAACCGCAGCACTTCGAGCACCTGTGGCTGGCCGCCAGTGGCACGCCGTTCTGGCGTACGTTTCCGCCTCCGCGCGGATGGCTTCTGCCGCTGGTGTACCGCTTCCTGCCCTGGATCGCCCGCCGCCAGGGCGTGCTGCACGGCCGGCGCCTGGGCTTTGGGGGCACCGAAGCACGCGGCCTGATTGCCGACTGGTCGCGGGTGGGCCTGAGCAACCATTACGCAGCCGCGGGCATGACCGAGGATCTCGATGCGCAGATGGCACGCGTGCATGGCAGCGCGCAGGCCGTGGTGATGGAACACGACTGGCTGGCACCGACCGGTTCGATGCAGGCGTTGCTGGACAAACTGCCGAATGTGGCATCACACCTGCATGTGCTGTCCGACGGGGAACTGGGCACGCGTGCCGACCACTTCGCGTGGATGAAGGCGCCACAGGCGGTCGCCCACCAATTTTTCATTCAGCTGGATGAAAATCTTCACAAAAACGGTTGACGGTACGCGCCGACATCCGCATAATTCCGCTCCTGTCGCAGGGCGCCCGTAGCTCAGTTGGATAGAGTACCTGGCTACGAACCAGGCGGTCGGGAGTTCGAATCTCTCCGGGCGCACCACTCGACAGGTTTCCGGCATCCGCCGCTGGAAATGAAGTAAAATTTGATTGTGTACCGCGCGCCCGTAGCTCAGTTGGATAGAGTACCTGGCTACGAACCAGGCGGTCGGGAGTTCGAATCTCTCCGGGCGCACCATACACGATCAACACAACAGGTTTATGTAATTGGCGCCCGTAGCTCAGTTGGATAGAGTACCTGGCTACGAACCAGGCGGTCGGGAGTTCGAATCTCTCCGGGCGCACCATTACACCGAAACAGCAGGCCTCGGCCTGCTGTTTTTTTATGTGTGTTCTTCGGCAGGGCTGCGCCCTGCACCCGCCGAAGCCAAAGCCGGAGCAACAGCAACAGCGCGCATTCCGACACCGCCCCACCTTCGACAGGTTCACGCGGCTGTTGGTAGGTGTCGACCTTGGTCGACACATCTGTCAGATATCGAGTGAATTCATCCATGCATGGCGTGGATCTACCGTGTCGACCAAGGTCGACACCTACCAGAGCAGTACGCCGTTCCGACAGATAGCGGAAAACTGTCGAAGGCGAGGTGGGTCCGGTTGCGGGAGTGTCCGCGGCATGAATGCCGCGGCCAAGCCCCCAAGCACGGGTTTACGGCGTCTCCCGCAACCGGACCCGCCCCGTCCTGCCCCGGCAAACCCGCTTCGGCCGTGGCTGCTGCTGTTGCCGTGTTCCCGCCCGTAACGGGTGCAGGGCGCAGCCCTGCCGCACACCTATCCCCCGGCCATTGCCCGCCACCACTGCGACAGCAGCTCCGGCCTGCGCAGGCGCTCGCGCCACCAGCGCAATGCCGCGCCATCCTCACCGGTCCGCCAGGCCAACCAGAAGGTCTCCTCCGGCTTGTGTTCCTCGACCTCACGGATAACCAGTTCGCCTCGTGCCACGGCCGCGCGCGCGCACGGCTCGGGCAGAAAGCCGAAGCCCACGCCCTCGCATTGCAGTTTCAGCTTGCTGGCCATGTCGGGCACTGTCAGCATCTCCTGCCCCATCAGCAGGCCAACCGTACGGGGCAGCAAGCGCCGCGCCGAATCGGACACCGCGATCGCACAGTGCTCGACCAGCTGCTCACGTCCCAGCACGCCCGGCACTGCCGCCAAGGGATGATCCGGGGCAACCGCGAACACGAACTCGACCGTACCCAACGGCTCGACCACGTAGCCACCACCGCTCGGCCCCTCGCCCGGCGCGCCCACCAGCAGATCGGCACGCCGGTCCAGCAGCGCCTCCCAGGTGCCGGACAGCGCCTCGCCGATCAAGCGCAGGCGGGTCGGCGCCTCAGCGCCGCGAAATGCGGCGATGTCCGGGCCCAGCAGCCAGGTGGGAAACACCGAATCCACTGCCAGGGTCAGTTCGGTTTCCCAGCCGGAGGCCACCCGGCGCACCCGCAGTTCCAGTTCGCGGGCCGCACGGAGCAGATGCCGGCCCTCATCCAGCAGCGCGCGACCGGCCTCGGTCGGCTCCGCACGCGGGCCCACCCGGTCGAACAGCTGCACGCCAAGATCCTCTTCCAGCTTGGCCACGGTGTAGGAAATGGTGGACGGCACCTTGTGCAGGGCCTTGCCGGCGCCCGCAAACGAACCGCGGCGATCGATGGCGTCCAGGATCTGCAGGGCTTCGAGGCTGAGCTTGAGCATTCGAATTTTTCGATGATGGCTTTCAAAACTATCCGTTTTTCAAAGCACCGGCGCAAGCGGATACTTCTCTCCAACAGGGAAACACGGCGATCAATGCCCTGCCCCGCCCCATCGAAAACATCGAACAAGGAGATATCCCATGCTGCAGATCCGCAAGAGTGCTACCCGTGGCCTGGCCGAACATGGCTGGCTGTCCTCGCGCCACACCTTCTCGTTCGCCAACTACTACGATCCGCGCTATGTCAGCTTCGGTCCGCTGCGGGTGATCAACGAGGACAAGGTGATCGGCGGCCAGGGCTTCGGCACCCACAGCCACAGCAACATGGAGATCGTCTCCTACGTGCTGGGCGGCGCACTGGAACACAAGGACTCGATGGGCACCGGTTCGGTACTGCGCTACGGCGATGTGCAGCGCATGAGCGCCGGCAGCGGCGTCAGCCACAGCGAGTTCAACCACTCGGCCACCGAACCCGTGCATTTCCTGCAGATCTGGATCTTCCCGGACACGGAGAACATCACCCCGTCGTATGAGGAAACCCACTTCACGCCGGACAGCAAGCGCAACCAGCTGCGCCTGATCGCCTCGCCCGACGGTGCAGATGGTTCGCTGCGCATCCACCAGGATGCCCGCATCTTCGCCACCCTGCTCGACGGCAGCCACAAGCTGCACCACGCCCTGGGCAGCGGACGCGGTGCCTATGTGCAGGTCGCCCGTGGCCAGTTGCAGGTCAACGGCATCACCCTGGAAGCCGGTGATGCGCTGCAGATCAGCGACGAAGCGCAGCTGACGCTGGAGAACGGCAACGACGCCGAAGTGCTGGTGTTCGACCTGCCGCTGTGAAGTCACGCCCGCGGTGCCGACCGGTACCGCGGGCGACCTCTGGCCTCAACCGCCGACGGCGGCGCAGGCCTCCAGAATCAACGCAGTCACCTCGGCCGGTTTCGACGCCAGCGAAGCATGGCTCGCATCCAGTTGCAGAAGACGCCGGGGCTGGATCCGATCGGCCATCATCTGCGGGTTCTGAACAGAAGCTCTCGTGGGGTCTGTCCATACGCGGCCACAGATCACCGTCGCGGTGCGGGGCGGGGTTCGATGCCGCCTCGCCCTTGGCGCGCTGCAATCGTATGCATGTCGCCCCCCCTCCGTTGGCACTTGCCGAACCGCCATGAAATCGCTTCCATGTCGGTTCACTGGAGCTTCCTACTGCGCATGACGCCTTCTTCCCCACGTGCCCAGCAGCACGCCACCCGCGCCGCCTTCTTCATTCCCGGTTTCGCCACCGCCGCGTGGGCACCGATGGTGCCCTTCGCCAAGGCCCAGGCAGGGCTGTCCGACGCCGGTCTGGGCGCCGTGCTGCTGTGCCTCGGGCTGGGCTCACTGCTGGCCATGCCGCTGGCCGGTGCGCTGACCGGTCGCTTCGGCTGCCGTCGGCTGCTGGTGGTCACCTGTGCACTCGTGCTGCTGGCACTGCCGCTGCTGGCGGTGCCGCCTTCGCCCTTCGTGCTCGGTGCGGCCCTGTTCGTGTTCGGCGCGGGCGTGGGTGCGATGGACTGCACGATGAACATGCAGGCAGTGGCCGTCGAACGCGAAGCCGGCCGGGTGATGATGTCCGGCTTCCACGCCTTCTACAGCATCGGTGGCTTTGTCGGCGCCGGCTGCATGACCGGTCTGCTGATCCTGGGCACACCGCTCTGGCTGGCCGCGCTGCTCGCGGCGGCGGCACTGCTGCTGGTAGCTGTGCTGTCGGCACCGCACTGGCGTCCGCAACGGATCCTGCACGAAGGCCCCTTGCTGGCACTGCCACATGGCGTGGTGCTGTTCATCGGCGTGCTGGCATTCGTGGTGTTTCTCGCCGAAGGCTCGATGCTGGACTGGAGCGCCGTGTTCCTGGCCGAGGTACGGCAGGTGCCTCGCGACCAGGCCGGCGCGGGCTTCGCGGTGTTCACTCTGGCGATGACAGCCATGCGCCTGTTCGGCGATGGCATCGTCGAGCGTCTCGGCCGCACCCGCACCCTTGTCATCGGCGGCATCACCGCTGCGGCCGGCTTTGCCGTGGCCACCCTGGTGCCATCGTTGCCGGTTGCCCTTGCGGGCCATGCGCTGGTCGGCCTGGGCTGCGCCAACATCGTGCCGGCACTGTTCTCGATGGCTGGACAGCAGCGCGCGATGCCCGAGAACATCGCCATCACGGCTGTCACCACACTGGGCTATGCCGGCATTCTCGCCGGCCCGGCCGCGATCGGCGCACTGGCCCATGCCAGCAGCCTGGGCTTCGCGTTCCTCTGCGTGGCGGCACTGCTGATCGGTGTCGCGCTGTCGGCGCCCGCACTGGCGCGCCGGCTGTCCTGACGATGCATCAACCGCGTGCCGGCTCCGCTGCCGGCACATCGTGCACCAGCCACTCGGCCTGTGCCGGCAGCTGCGGCGCCGGGCAGGTGGACGGGGGGTGCCGTTCGTCGCGCGCCATCCAGTCGTCGACCACACCGGCCAACAGATCCAGCCGCAGCGGCAGGGTGATATGGTCCTCGCCGCGCATCTCGATGTAGTGCGCCCGCGGGTTGGCCTGCGCGAGTTCGCGCCCCTGGCTCACAGGAATGTGCTGGTCGCCCTGCCCGTGCAGCAGCAGCACGCAGGCGCGCGTGTCGGCCAGCGCACGGGCCACATCCACATGGTCAAGATCGACATCGATGCGGCGGCTGGCCGCAGCAATCACCTGGTCGATGTCCTGTCCGCCATAGCGCCACCGCGCATATGAGGCCACGGCCTGTGCTTTCCACCCTTCCGGCTGCAGCGCCATCAGGTGCGGAATCATCGTGCGGATGGCTACGCCGGCATTGGCGAACGACTCCATCGCGACGACGCCGGCAACCTGGTCACCGAGCTTTTCAGCGGTGAACACCGCCGTCGCCGCGCCATAGGACACGCCGAACAGATACAGGGGCCCGGTGACTTCGCCGCGTGCGCGCAGCTCAGCGATCACATCGACCACGTCGTCCGATTCGTAGGTGCCATAGCCGGAGGGTCCAGCCCCGGACTGACCGTGGTTGCGCAGGTCGAGCGTGACCACGCGATAGCCCGATCCGGCCAGCTGCAATGACCACGGCAGCATCGAATCGCCG
The DNA here is from genome assembly GCF_056756445.1 of Stenotrophomonas sp. STEN225. Taxonomy (NCBI): domain Bacteria; kingdom Pseudomonadati; phylum Pseudomonadota; class Gammaproteobacteria; order Lysobacterales; family Lysobacteraceae; genus Stenotrophomonas; species Stenotrophomonas sp. STEN225. The sequence continues at coordinate 45,591 of NZ_JBRRBV010000002.1, forward strand.
TTCATCATCCAGCCGTGCAGGAGCACCACGGTGCCACGCGGCGCCTGTGCCCGGAACGGCTGCGGCACCGACAGGCTGAGTCCGGTGTCCAGCGGCAGGCCATTCTCGTGCCGCTGCGGCAGATAGCGATAGCGGGCGCCGTAGTCGCCCGGATCGAACACGCGCCAGAAGATCGGCACGCCATCACGGCCCGGCGCGAAACCATGGCGATTGGGAATCCCGGCAATGGCCGCAGCGATGCGCGGCTGGTCAAGCAGCGTCGACACGCCGCCCGGCGCGACCAGGCGGTCGGCGAGCGAGGTGGATGCGGCATTCATCGAGGAAGAGCATGCAGCCAGCCACAGGCCGGCGCACGCCAGCAACAGCAGCAGCGGGCGCTTCATGGGCGATCAAGGAAGAAATGCGACAGCGTGGCAGCCTAGCGGGCACCGCGCTTGCCATCTATCGCGGTTCGATGACGGCTTGATGACAGCGCAGCATCGATTCAGCTTGGTGCAGGGCACCTCCCGCGCCGCGGGTGCAATGAAGGCTGCATCTGCACGTCACCGTCACGTCACTGCCGCTGCCGACACTCCGGGGCTTCCCCCCACACGTGAAGGTCCGGTTTCGATGCCAACGCATGCGCGTATTCCCCGTATCTCGTTGCTTGCCCTGCTGATCGCGCCCACACTGGACGCCCTCGCCGAAGCACCGCAGGGAGAGGGTGACACGACACGTCGCAGCGACGCCCGCACGCTGGACCAGGTCCAGGTGATCGGCCAGGCAACCAGTTACGCCAAGACTGCGGTGCGCACGGAAACACTGAACCGGCAGCTGGTGATGAGCAGCGTCAACGACGCGCTCAACGAAGTGCCCGGCGTGGTCGTCAGCGAGGCCGATGCCACCGGTTCGTCGGTGTGGGGCACGCAGATCAGCATGCGCGGCTTCGTCACCAACCGCGATACGCAGCAGATCGGCACCACCATCGATGGCCTGCCCAATGGTGGCTCGGGCTACGGCGGTGGCTCCCTGGCCAATCGCTACATCGACACCCTGGACCTGGAAACGGTGGAGGTCAGCCAGGGCACGGCTGACATCTCCTCGCGCTCGAACGAGGCGCTGGGCGGCACCCTGAACTTCCTCACCGGCGATCCACTGCAGGACAGCCGGCTGCGCTTCGTCGTCGGTGCCGGTGACAATGAAGCGCGCAAGTACTACGTGCGCTACGACACCGGCGTGCTTGGCGGCCACACCCGTGCCTGGGTCAGTGCATCCTCGGCGCGCGTGCACGATTGGATCGACGGCAGCGGCCGCACCCGCAACGACCATATCGCCGGCAAGTTCGTCACCGAACTGGACCGCTGGACACTCACCGGCTATCTGTCCTACAACGATGCCGACGAACCGGAGTACACCAGCGTTTCGCCACAGGGCTTCGCCACCAATCCGGACCGCGACAACCTGGTCGGCACCCTGACCGGCATTCCCTATCTGGACCAGAACTTCCGTTCCGGTTCCCGTGCCCTGCGCGAGAACACCTTCGGTTACCTGCGCGCGGCCTTTGACGGTGGCAACGGCTTCAAGGCCTCGATGGCGGCCTACGGTCATCGCATGCAGGGTCGCGGCGACTGGCTGCCGCCGTACCTGGCGCAGGTCAGCGACGATGGCAGCGGTCGCCCCGAGTCGGAGTACACCGGCGGCAGCACCGTGTACGGCGGCAGCAACCGGGGCCAGATCTACTTCGTCAATCCCGATGGCAGCGCCGCCCAGCGTCTGGCCACCTGCACGCCGCGGCTGGGCTTCACGGCCGAGTATGATCCGGGCTGCTACGCCGGCAATGTGCTCGGCGCCCAGTCCTACCGCCACACCCACTACGACAACGACCGCATGGGCGTCACTGCCGACGTCGAGTGGCGGCAGACCTTCGGCAGCATCGACAACACGGTCCGCGGTGGCCTGTGGGTGGAAAAGCTGGACCGCTCCGCACGCCGCGACTGGCACCGGCTGCTCAACGTCGGGCAGGACATCGCCTTCGATCACCAGCCGTACTGGGTCCAGTTCGAAGACCGGTACAAGGTCGATGAGCAGATGTACTACATCGAGGACGTGGCCCGCTTCGGCCCCTTCAGCGCGCGCCTGGGCGTGAAGCAGTTCTTCGTGGACCAGTCCCGCCGGCGTGTGATCGGCGCCGCCGAGAACGTCACGTCCGATTCAAAGTCCGATCCGCTGCTGTCCACCGGCTTCACCTGGGCACCCGGTGTTCAGGGCATGGAACTGTTCGCAGGCTTCTCGCAGAACTTCGCGGCCATCCCCTCCGGCGTACTGGGCGAGACCGATCCGCAGCGCTTCCGCAACGTCGAGCCGGAGACCGCCGACAACATCGAACTCGGCATGCGCATCAGCCGCTGGCCGTTGACCGCCTCGGTCACCCTGTACAACATCAAGTTCGACAACCGCATCGTCTACCTGCCGGCCGGTTTCGTCAGCGGCATCGATTACCTGGGCGAGACCGACGGCGTCTACGAGAACTTCGGGGGCGTGGAGAGCAATGGCCTGGAAGCGGCGCTCGGATACGGCTGGGACAACGGCTGGCGGATCAACGCGGCCTATACCTACAACCGCTCGAAGTACCTCGGCAGCGGCGATTCCGCGCGTGACGCCCAGCTGGGCATCGTCGATGGCGCCAAGGTGATCGGCCAGCCCGAGCAGATCCTGGTGGTCTCGGCTGACTGGCAGGGCGAGAACTGGAACTTCGGCCTGTCAGGCCGCTACCTGGGAACGCGCTACCTCGATGCTGCCAACGCCAGCAGACTGCCCTCGGCCACGGTGTTCAATGCCAACATCGGCTTCGATCTGCAGGGCCTGTCGCCACGCCTGAAGGGCATGGGTGCGAACCTGGTGGTGAGCAATCTCACCGACAAGCGGTATCTTGCAGGTGTCGACGGCCGCGACAGCGCCTTCATCGGCGCTCCGCGCACCGTCGGCATCTCCTTCCGCGTGGACCTGTGAGTGAACCCGTGACCGATATCGGCCGTCGCCGACTGTTGCAGGCCGGCCTTGCCGCCGGCCTTTCACCGCTGCTGCCGAGCATCGCCCGGGCCGCCGCGATCGCCCCCGATGCACGCACCCGCAGCCTGCAGGACCTGCAGCACATCGTGGTGTTCATGCAGGAGAACCGCTCGTTCGATCACTACTTCGGCACCCTGCCGGGCGTGCGCGGATTCGGTGATCGTTTCGTGGCCCCCGCCGCCCCCCTGGCGGGCGGTGGCGCTGCGCGCACCCTGTGGCTGCAACCCGATGCCAGCGGCAGCCGGGCGATCGCACCGTTCCCGCTGGATACCGCCGCGCACTTCGGCTACATGCGCGTCGAAGGCACGCCGCACACCTGGCCTGACGCGCAGCGTGCCTGGGACCATGGGCGCATGGGGCAGTGGCCCAAGGCCAAGCAGAATCACTCCATGGGCTACTTCCAGCGCAGCGACCTGCCCTTCCAGTTCGCACTCGCCGATGCCTTCACCGTCTGCGATGCCTATCACTGCGCGATCCAGGCCGGCACCAACCCGAACCGGGTGTTCCTGTGGACCGGCCACAACGATCCCTTTGCCCGCGCCGGCGGCCCGGTGATCGCCAACTCCCACGACAACTTCCCGGAGCACGGCGGCCATCCGGCGTCCTACCAGTGGACCAGCTACGTCGAGCAGCTGCAGCAGGCAGGGGTGTCCTGGCAGATCTACCAGGACATGGCCGACAACTTCACCGACAACCCGCTGGCGGGATTCGAGACCTTCCGGCAGGCGTACCGCGCTGCACCGGGTCACGATCCGCAGCTTCGCGCCCGCGGGGTCAGCACGCGCGGGCTGGCACAGCTGCGCCAGGATGTGGTCGACGGGCAGTTGCCACAGGTCAGCTTCATCATCGCCGACGCTGCCGGCAGCGAACATCCCGGCCCCTCCAGCCCGGCGCAGGGCGCGGCCTACACCGCGCGCGTGCTCGACGCGCTGACCGCCGACCCGGAGGTCTGGAGTCGTACCGCCCTGCTGTTGATGTTCGACGAGAACGACGGCTTCTTCGACCACGTGCCGCCGCCCGCCCCGCCTTCACCGCTGGCGGATGGCTGGGCCGGCGCATCGTCGGTCGGCACCGAAGGCGAATACCATCGGCATCCTGCGCCTGGCGACGAGAAGTACGACGCCGCCGAGCTGCGTGGCCGCCCCTATGGACTGGGCCCGCGCGTGCCGTTGTACGTGATCTCGCCCTGGAGCCGGGGCGGCTGGGTCGATTCGCAGGTGTATGACCACACCTCGGTACTGCGTCTGATCGAACGCCGCTTCGGTGTGCCCGCACCGGGCATCTCACCGTGGCGGCGCGCGGTCTGTGGCGATCTGACCCACGCGTTCGATTTCGCCCAGCGCGATACCCGCCCCTTCGTGCAAGCGTTGCCTGACGTCGATGCGGTGGCCGCGCGCGCGGCGGCCCTGCCGGGCCGGACCGTGCCTGCCCTGCCGGAGGGGTTGCACCCTGCACGCCAGGAAGCCGGGGTGAGACCGGCACGCGCCCTGCCCTATCGGCCGCAGGCCCGGATCACCGCATTGGCCGCCGGAAGCATCGATCTGCAGCTGGCCTGCGAAGGAGCGGCAGCGGTACTGCATGTCTACGACCGGCTGCGCCTGGACGCGATTCCGAGGCGTTACACGCTGGTGCCGGGCACGCCCGTGCAGGCGCGCTGGCCACTTGCTGCCGATGGCCGCTTCGACCTGTGGCTGCTGGGCCCCAATGGATTCCATCGCCACTTCCGCGGCGATGCCACTTCCCCGATGTTGCTGGCGGAGATGGAGCGCGCCGATGGCCAGCTTCGCCTGCGACTGCGTAATCCGGGCGATGAACCCTGCCGGGTCCGCGTGCAGGGAGGCGCCTATGCCGGGCACATGCCGGACCAGACGCTGGACATTGCCGCGCGCTCGGAAACATCACTGGCCTGGGATGCAGCGCCTACCGCAGGGTGGTACGACCTGCATGTCAGCGCTGGAAGCGGTGCGCTGCGCCTGGCAGGGCGCGTCGAGGATGGCCGCCCCGGCACCAGCGATCCGGCGATGGGCAGTGAACCCTTGCGGTTCCAGCACGATTGAGGTCGAGGACGAAATTCGGCAGGCCGCGTCCTGCCCCATCGAAACCGACGGAATCGGGACTGCGCGTCATTGATCTGCGATGCAGCAGTCCGCGTACACCTGCGTCGCCCGCTCGCGCGCAGCCTCGCGCTGCGCAGGGCTCAACTTCGCCTGCAACTCCTGCAGGCTCCTCGCCGGCATATGTGCCGGATTTGCCTTGGCAGCGGCCAAGGCATATGCATAGGCATTCACGCCATCGTAGGCGGTGATTCTTCCCTTGTCGTACGCGCTGGACAGGTGACTGACCGCATCGAGGCTTCCCGTTGCCGCAGCATCATGGAGATGGCGCATCGCACTCTCCCGCCATCTGACCAGGGATTCCGGATTCGCAAGCCACTCCGACGGAGGGCCGATGACGGTCTCGGGATCGGCCGCGTAAAGCAGCTTGGCTTCGATTGAACCCTGCGAGGCGGCCCTGGCAAGCCATGCTCCATGATAGAAGGCAGGCGCAGCTACCAGGGACGCACACTCGCCCAGACGACGCTCATCATTGACCAACGAGGCAGGATCCGGCGTCATGCCTGCATTACGAAGGAAATCGAATGACGCGACCGGATCATGCTTGATCAGGTTCCTGCACTCGCGCACCGTCAACTCCATCAGATAGCTCGCATCCGCATCACCGGCGTCGGAACGCTGCTTCATCACCCTCATGTACTCAAGCGCATCGCCCGGCGGCCGCCGCTCACGGTTGCCGGCAATCTCGTATGCCTTCGGACCTACCCGGCGGAAGACCTGGGGATTCGGCGGCTGCGGACCCGTTCGCGCAGCGGCACGATGCTGCTTTGAGGGCACGGGTGCGACGTCAGTGCGGCCTTGCGTGTGAGGCGCGTGCGCCGCAATCGCCTGCGGCATGGAATCCGCGCGGCCCCACAGGACATAACCGCCGGTCAACACGACAACTGCCACGCCGCCCACGATCAGAGCGCGCTTCAATGAAATCTGCATCCGCACTTCCCGTCCCATCGATCGCCGATCCGTCGGCGTACCGGCTCAGCACATCAGAACCTGCAATCCAAGTCCAGCAATCAGCGCAGACTCGATTCCTGCAGGTGATGGGCAACGTGCTGCACGGGAGAATTCCGGCCACAAAAAAGCCCCTGTCTCCAGGGGCTTTTCTGAGTATCTGGCGGAGTGAGAGGGATTCGAACCCTCGATAGAGCTTTTGACCCTATACTCCCTTAGCAGGGGAGCCCCTTCGGCCACTCGGGCATCACTCCGGGGATTTCACCGCGGGGGTGCGTCGCACCTCAGCGGGGCGTGAATCATAACGTTAATCACGCGCGAAGGTAAAGCCTTATTCCGCAGAATTTTCACCACCGGCGCTGCCGGCTTCGTCACCACGCTGGATGCGCTGGTAGATCTCTTCGCGATGCACAGCGACGTCCTTCGGCGCAGTGATGCCGATACGTACCTGGTTACCCTTGACGCCGAGCACGGTGACGCTCACCGAGTCACCGATCATCAAGGTTTCGCCGACGCGGCGAGTCAGGATCAACATTTTTGTAAGTCTCCATGGAACCGTGTGGAAGGGTATCCCCCACCGGCTTGACGCTTCGTCAAGAAGCGCTACCACGACAAAGGGAAAAGATTCGCAATGGTACCGTCAGCCGTCCCGCTCCTACAAGAAGGGGGACGGCAGGCTTCATCACAGGCGGGGGCTGACCCATTCGACGACGGCAGCCAGTGCAGTGGCAAGGGCGGGCCCGTCCTCGCCACCACCCTGGGCGAGGTCCGGGCGTCCGCCGCCCTTGCCCCCGATCTGACCGGCGATATGCGACAACAGTTCCCCGGCCTTGACCCGGCCCGTTGCACTGCCGTTCACGCCGGCGACCAGGGCGGCCTTGCCGTCCTGGGCACCTGCCAGCACGATCACCGCGTCTCCCAGCTGCTGCTTCAGGCGGTCCACGGCATCGCGCAGCGCCTTGGCGTCGAAGCCCTCCAGGCGGGCCGCCAGTACCTTCACGCCCGCGACCTCGACCGCCTGGCTGGAAAGGTCGGCGGTCGCACCCGCGGCAACCTTGGCCTTCACCGCTTCCAGTTCACGTTCCAGCTGCTTCTGGCGCTGGCCAAGCGCCCGGATCTTCTCGACCACGTCGGCAGCACTGCCACCCAGCAGCTCGGCCGCCTCGGACAACCGCGCCTCTTCGGCATCGACGTAATCCAGGGCGCCCTGACCGGTGACCGCTTCGATGCGACGCACGCCCGCGGAGACACCGCCTTCCGAGGTGATCTTGAACAGGCCGATATCACCGGTGCGCTTGACGTGGGTGCCACCACACAGTTCGGTGGAATAGTCGCCCATTTTCAGTACCCGGACCTGTTCGCCGTACTTCTCTCCGAACAGTGCCATTGCGCCGAAATCGAGTGCTTCCTGCATGCCCATGGAGTGCACTTCGGCAACATTGTTGGCACGCACCTGCTGATTGACCTTGCGCTCGATCACGGCCAGTTCTTCGGCACTGATCGGCTGGAAATGCGAGAAATCGAAACGCAGGCGGTCCGGCGCCACCAGCGAGCCCTTCTGCTGCACGTGCGTACCCAGCACTTCGCGCAGGGCCGCGTGCAGCAGGTGGGTGGCCGAGTGGTTGAGGATGGTGGCGCCGCGGCGCTCACCGTCGACCTCGCCAGCCAGCACATCGCCCACCTTCAGGTCGCCTTCGGTCAGGGTACCGACATGGCCGTGGAACTGGCCCGCGAACTTCTGGGTGTCTTCCACCGCCAGGCGCACGCCGTTGCCGGTCATTACGCCGGTATCGCCGACCTGGCCGCCGGACTCGGCATAGAACGGCGTCTGGTTGGTGATGACGATGACGGCATCGCCGGCACTGGCCGACTGCACCGGACGCCCCTCCTTGAGCAGCGCCAGCACGGTCAGGTCACCGGCCTGCAGGCGGTCGTAGCCCAGGAACACGGTCGGGGTGAGCGTCGCCACCAGCTCGGCCGGCAGGGTCACGCCACCGCCGAACTTGCCCGCGGCACGCGCGGTCTCGCGCTGCTGTTCCATTGCCGCATCGAACCCGGCGATATCGACCGTCAGGTCACGCTCGCGGGCGATGTCCTGGGTCAGGTCCAGGGGGAAGCCATAGGTGTCGTAAAGGCGGAAGGCGTCACCTCCCGGGATCACGCCATTGCCGGCCCTCGCCGCAACGTCTTCGAAGATTTTCATGCCGGCGTCGAGCGTCTCGGCGAACCGCTCCTCCTCAGCCTGCAGCGCGCGGGTCACGGTGTCCGCTGCCGCCGGCAGCTCCGGATAGGCCTCGCCCATCTGTGCAACCAGCGTCGGCACCAGCTTGCTGAAGAACGGCTGGCGCACACCCAGCATCCAACCATGACGCAGGGCGCGGCGGATGATACGGCGCAGCACATAGCCCCGTCCTTCGTTGGAAGGCAGGACGCCATCGACGATCAGGAACGAGCAGGCGCGGATGTGGTCGGCAATCACGCGCAGCGACTTGTTCTCCAGGTCGGAGGTACCGGTCAGCTCGGCGGCCTTGCGGATCAGAGCCTGGAACAGGTCGATCTCGTAGTTCGTGTGGACATGCTGCAGGATCGCCGCAAGACGTTCCAGGCCCATGCCGGTGTCCACGCACGGCGCCGGCAGCGGCACCAGAGTGCCGTCCGGCTGGCGGTCGAACTGCATGAACACCAGATTCCAGATCTCGATGAAGCGGTCGCCATCCTCATCCGGCGACCCCGGAGGACCGCCGGCAATGTGGTCGCCGTGGTCGTAGAAAATCTCGGTGCACGGACCACACGGGCCGGTGTCGGCCATCTGCCAGAAGTTGTCCGACGCGAACGGCGCGCCCTTGTTGTCGCCGATCCGCACGATGCGCTCTTCCGGCACCCCCACCATGTCGCGCCACAGTTCGTAGGCTTCGTCGTCGGTCTGGTAGACAGTCACCAGCAGGCGATCGGCCGGCAGCTTCCAGACCTGGGTCAGCAGCTCCCACGCCCACGCAATCGCGTCCTTCTTGAAGTAGTCACCAAACGACCAGTTGCCCAGCATTTCAAAGAAAGTGTGATGGCGGGCGGTGTAGCCAACCTGGTCAAGATCGTTGTGCTTGCCACCCGCGCGCAGGCAGCGCTGGACATCGGCCGCGCGCACGTAGCTGCGCTTCTCGGCACCGAGGAACACGTCCTTGAACTGCACCATGCCGGAGTTGGTGAACAGCAGGGTCGGATCGTTGCCAGGCACCAGCGGTGCCGACGGCACGATGGTATGGCCTTTGCCCTTGAAGAATTCAAGGAAATCGCTGCGGATCTGGGAGGTCGTGAATTTGGCGGGTGCGTTCATTGGGGGCTGGCAGTCTGCGGGCCGGCGGACCCGGACCACCGGCCGCCTGGGCCAGGGTCGCGACGGACCGCCGAAAACCTAAAGGGTATCAGGCCCGGCGCCGCCAGTCTCAATCGTCAGGGTCGTAGCGGGTCGCACGGCGGATGCTGTCACCGTCGAAGCCCCGCCGCGCCAGCAGATCCGCCGCTTTGCGGCGCTGCGCCAGGTCCTGTGGGCCGGCCTCGCCAAAGCGGCGGCGGACCAGATCACGGGCGTTCTCCTGCCAGTCGCCCTCGTAGCTGTCCATCGCTGCGGCAATCGCGGCACTGTCCAGCCCATGGGTCCCCAGTTCGGCACGCACATGGATGGGGCCGTAACCGGTGTTGGCCCGCATGCGCACCAGGTTCTCGGCAAACCGGGTGTCGTCCTGCCACCCCGCCTCGGTCAGCTTGGCGACCGCTGCCTGCGCGGCTTCGTCTTCGATACCCCGCGCAGTCAGTTTGCGGGTCAATTCCTTGCGTGAATGCTCCCGGCGGACCAGCAGGCCCAGTGCCCGCTGCACCGGAGTCTGCTCGCGAGGCCGGCGCTTTCGGCCTGTCGAGGTAGGTTCGTCGCTGTCGGACATCAATCCCTCCAGGGGTGGCGCCGTCCCTGGCACCCTGCCCATCCTGGGCGGTTCGAACCTGCGGGGTAGAGCGACGTCACTGACGGCGTCACCCTACCCCACAGCAAGACTTACTCGTCGTCGCCTTCGTCGTCGCCGTCCTCACGGACGGCCTCGGACGGCTGGAATTTCTCGCGCAGCTCGGCTTCGAGCTTGGCGGCGACGGTCGGGTTGTCACGCAGATAACCGCGGGCGTTGTCCTTGCCCTGGCCGATGCGCTCTTCGCCATAGCTGTACCAGGCACCGGCCTTCTCGACCAGCTTGGCATCCACGCCCATGTCGATCAGTTCACCTTCACGGCTGATGCCTTCGCCATACAGGATCTCGGTGATTACCTGCTTGAACGGCGGGGCCAGCTTGTTTTTGACGACCTTGATCTTGGTCTGGTTACCGATGATCTCATCGCCCTTTTTGATCGCACCGATGCGGCGGATGTCCAGACGGACCGAGGCATAGAACTTCAGCGCGTTGCCACCCGTGGTGGTCTCCGGGCTCTGGCCCGGCATCATCACGCCGATCTTCATGCGCAGCTGGTTGATGAAGATCACCAGCGTGTTCGAGCGCTTGATGTTGCCGGTCAGCTTACGCAGCGCCTGGCTCATCAGGCGGGCCTGCAGACCCGGCAACTGGTCGCCCATCTCGCCCTCGATTTCGGCCTTCGGGGTCAATGCCGCGACCGAGTCGATCACCAGGATGTCCACCGAGCCGGAACGGACCAGCATGTCGGCGATTTCCAATGCCTGTTCACCGGTATCGGGCTGCGACAGCAGCAGGTCGTCCACGTTCACGCCAAGCTTGGCGGCATAGATCGGGTCGAGAGCGTGCTCGGCATCGATGAAGGCAGCGGTGCCTCCCATCTTCTGGCACTCGGCGATGGCCTGCAGCGTCAGCGTGGTCTTGCCCGAGGACTCCGGTCCATAGATTTCCACCACGCGGCCCTTCGGCAGCCCCCCGATGCCCAATGCGATGTCGAGCATCAGCGAACCGGTCGGAATGGCTTCGACGGGCTCGACCACACGGTCGCCCATGCGCATCACCGAGCCCTTGCCGAACTGCTTTTCGATCTGGCCCAGAGCAGCAGCCAATGCGCGCTTCTTGTTCTCGTCCATCGTATTGGTCCTTGCAGAGGTCATTTCGTTGGGGGTGCTGTCTTTGGGGGTCTTCTTTGCCATGGCTTCACTTTAAGGCGGACGTATCGCACAGGCTGAGATTCTGCCCGGCGCTTTGAAAAGAATTATCGGACATCCGTACCAACCTCGGTGGAACCAGAGAATCGCCACAAAAGACCGCGGGGTAACGCACCTTCGAACGCTTCAGCGATTCGGCCGCAACAGGCCGCAGTACAGGCCTTCGATCGAAAAGTCCTGGTCGGGAAGCACTTCGATCGGCTTGTAATCGGGGTTCCGGGGCAACAGCCGAATACGGTCCTTCGCGATCTTCAGCAGCTTGACGGTGATCTCATCATCGATGCGCGCCACCACGATCTGCCCCGAATGGGCGTCGCGGGTGCGGTGCACGCCGATCAGGTCACCATCGAAGATGCCTTCGTCGATCATCGAGTCACCCTGCACCTTCAGCAGGTAATCCGGCGCGGGCGAAAAGAACACCCGGTCCAGCACCACGAAATCGTCCGAGCCGATATCCGCGCCGATAGGGAGGCCGGCGGCGACCCGCCCCAGTACTGGCAGCCGCAGCACGCTCTCGGGCAGCCCGGGCTCGGCCAGGGTCTCCACGGGGGGAGCCTGCACCAGGCGGATGCCCCGGGCCTGGCCGGGAATGCGGCGGATCGCTCCCGCCTGCTCCAGCGCCTCCAGGTGGTACTGGGCCGCGCGTACGCCCTTGAAGCCGAACGCACGTGCGATTTCAGTCTGCGACGGCGGCGCGCCTTCGCTCTCGATACGCTCGGCGATCAACTGCAGGATCGCCTGCTGGGTGTCGGTCAGGTCCATGGTTAGTAGTATTACTACTAACTACGGGAACTGCAAGTGCCGGACACGACAAGGCGAAGCGTGCCGGGCGATACCGCAGCGAACGACACTCAGTCGTGCCTGCCACTTCTCCAGATGGAGAACAGGATCCAGACGCCGCAGATACCGGCCCCGACGAATCCGGAGACCCCGAGTGCCAGCAGCCAGCGGCTGGAAACCCCACCGACGCTGTGCATGACGATCGATGAGCCGATGATCAGCGCTGCAGTCACGATGCCCATCACCATGCGATTGGCCGCACGGTTCACCTGCTCGCCAAAGCCCTGCAGCGCACTGGTCTCGACCTTCAGCTGCAGGCGCCCACGGCGCGCCGCCTGCACCAGCTTGCGCAGATCGCGCGGCAGATCGCCGGCGAAGTCGATCATTCCCAACAGGCTGCGCCGGCCGCGTTTGAGCAATGCCCGCGGCGCGTAGCGCTGCAGTACCACCCGCTCCAGGAAGGGGCGTGCGGCACTGGCCATGTCGAAGTCCGGGTCGAGCTGCCGGCCCATGCCTTCCAGGGTGAGGAACGCCTTGATCATCAGTGCGAGGTCGGCCGGCAGGGTCAGGCTGTAGCTGCGCAGCAACTGGGTGATGTCGCCCAGCATCAGGCCGATGCGCAGATCCTTCAGCGGCACGCCACGGTACTGGTCAACGAACTGGCTGATGTCGTGCTGCAGCCGGTTCTCATCCACCTCCACGCCCCCGGCCCAGTCCAGCAGGACGTCGGCCACCCCCTGCGGGTCCTGTTCGACCAGCCCGTGCAGCAGTTGCGCAACCTGGAAGCGACGCACTTCGGACAGTGCCCCGACCATGCCGAAGTCGATCACGCCGATGCGGCCGTCACGCAGATAGATGATGTTGCCCGGGTGTGGATCGGCGTGGAAGCTGCCGTCCTCGAGCACCATCTTCAATACGATGTTGGCACCGCGCCGCGCCAGTTCGCGACGGTCCAGCCCTGCTGCGTCCACGCCGGCAAGATCGCGGCCCGGAATGCCGTCCACGAAGTCCTGCACGTTCAGGCTTTCGCAGGTCCACTGCCAATGCACGCCGGGAACAAGGATGTCGTCGCGACCTTCAAAGTTGCGTGCGATGCGCTCCGCGTTGCGGCATTCGGCCGCGAAATCGAGTTCGCGCCGCAGCGATACGGTGAACTGCTGCACCACCTCTGCCGGCCGGTAACGGCGCAGATCCGGAAGACGCGCGTCGACGATTTCGGCCAGCCGTGCCAGCAGGCGCAGGTCGGCTTCGACCACGTCACGGATGCCGGGACGACGCACTTTCAGCACCACTTCGCGGCCGTCCAGCAGGCGCGCGCGATGGGCCTGCGCCAGCGAGGCCGCCGCCATCGGTGTTTCGTCGAGGAAGGCGAATACCTGCTGCGGAGGCGCGCCCAGATCGGCCTCCAGCTGCGCGCGGATCTGCGCATAAGGAAGGGCCGATACCGCATTCTGGAGTTCGGAAAGCTCGGCGATCCACTCCGGCGGCAGCAGATCGACACGGGTCGCCAGCACCTGTCCGAGTTTGACGAACGTCGGACCGAGGTCCTGCAGGGCGCTGCGCACCCGCACCGGCGCGGTCATCCGCAGCAGATGCTGGCGGTCCTCGTTCCAGTGCAGCAGGCGCCCGGCACGCTCCAGCACCGTGGCCAGGCCGATCCGGCGCACCACGTCGCCGAAGCCATAACGGATCAGGACCGCTGCAATTTCCTGCAGCCTCCCCAGGTCACGGACGGTGCCCAGCGTTTCCCACATCATGCGTGCTCCGGACGATTACCGCAGCAGCATGTCACAGCTGGGCGTCGATACCGTGCAATGCCGCAGCGACGGTTTGCCTGCGGATGGCTTCGCGGTCGCCATCGAACTGGAACAGTTCCGCCCGGGCGTATCCGCCGCGGCGCTTCCAGCCGATCCAGACGCTGCCGACCGGCTTGTCCGGGCTGCCGCCACCAGGACCGGCAATGCCGGTAACCGCCACCGCGATGCCGGCACCAGAGTTGATCAGGGCGCCGGACACCATCTCCAGCACCGTTTCGCGGCTCACCGCACCGAACTGCTCCAGCGTCTGCGCACGTACCCCCAGCAGGCGCTGCTTGGCTTCGTAGCTGTAGACCACCATGCCGCAGTCGAAAAACGCCGAGGAACCGGCAATGTCGGTCATGGTCTTGGCGATCCAGCCGCCACTGCAGCTTTCAGCCGTCACAAGCTGCAGCGAGGCCTGCTGCAGGCGCTGCCCGAGTGCGGCAGCTTGGGCGTTGAGGTCGGCGTCGGTAGGGATGGACATCGAGATGACAGTGGGGTGAAGAACCCGCCTGTTGTACCGCAGATCGCAGACGCGTGTCGCGTCCCGGCCGGTACGCGCCCGACTACGCAGCGGCGCGCACCGGGATTGTGCGGCGCTATCTCACCATTCCGGCAGCTTTTCCGGCAGCAGGGCACGGATCGGCCCGCCATCAATGCCCGCCGCGAGTTTTTCGGCTTCGGCAATCGGAAGATCGACCTGCAGCAGCCAGCCCTCCTCGTCTGCCTGCTCGCTGCGGATCACTTCCAGCTGATGCAGGCGCGCGCGCAGGCGGCCCGCATCCGGCGGCAGGCGCAGCTCCCCGGTCACATGCTGCAACCCCAGGCGCTTGCCCAGCACCGTCTGCAACAGCTCCAGGCCCTGCCCGTCACGCGCGGAGATCCAGACCCGCTCGCGGCGCGACTCGTCCGGCACGCCATCCTGACCATCGTGGCGCACTTCGGCGCCCTCGATACGGTCGATCTTGTTGAACACCAGCAGCTGCGGCAGATCACCCGCACCGACCGCAGCCAGCACCTCGTCGACCTGGGCGATGCGCTCCTCGCGGTGCGGATCGGCCGCATCGACCACGTGCAGCAGGAAATCGGCCTCGCGGGCCTCGGACAGGGTCGAGCGGAACGCGGCCACCAGGTCGTGCGGCAGGTCACGGACGAAGCCGACGGTGTCGGCCAGCACGACGTTTCCACCCGGCACAGCGATGCGGCGCACCGTCGGGTCCAGGGTCGCGAACAGCTGGTCGGCCGCATAGGCCTCGGCGCCGGTCATCGCGTTGAACAGGGTCGACTTGCCGGCATTGGTGTAACCGACCAGGGCCACACGCGGCAGTTCGCTGCGCACGCGCGCACGGCGCATCTGGGTGCGCTGGACTTCGACCTTCTCCAGCCGCTTCTGCAACTGCTCCACCCGCTTCTGCAGCAGACGGCGGTCGGTTTCCAGCTGGGTTTCACCCGGGCCGCGCAGGCCGATCGAACCACCGCGCTGGCGCTCCAGATGGGTCCAGCCGCGCACCAGCCGCGTCGCAAGGTGACGCAGCTGCGCCAGCTCGACCTGCAGCTTGCCTTCGTGGCTGTGAGCGCGCTGCGCGAAGATGTCCAGGATCAGCCCGGTACGGTCGATCACCCGGCGCTCCAGGAAGCGTTCCAGGTTGCGTTCCTGGCCGGGGCTCAGCGCATGGTTGACCAGCACCAGATCGGCGCCGGTGGCGTCGGCTGCTGCCTTGATCTCATCCAGCTTGCCGCTGCCGATCAGGGTCGAGGGATTGGGACGGTCCAGGCGCGCGGTGATCGTGGCAGCGATGCTGGCCCCTGCCGAGCGGGCCAGATCACCGAACTCTTCCAGCACGTCGTCTTCCAGCTTGCCGAAGTGCGGCTGGATCAGCAGGGCATGTTCACCCTTTTTCGAGCGGTCAAACATTCACCGCTCCGGTCTTACTCGTCTGCTTCATCACCTGCCTGACCACCTTCACCCGACTGCACATAACCACCGCCCGGCCCAACCTTCACATTGCGTGCCGGCACCACGGTGGAGATCGCATGCTTGTAGACCATCTGGCTGACCGTATTGCGCAGCAGGACCACGAACTGATCGAACGACTCGATCGTGCCCTGCAGCTTGATGCCGTTGACCAGGTACACCGAAACCGGCACGCGTTCGCGCCGCAGTGCATTCAAGAAAGGATCCTGCAGCGATTGCCCCTTGGACATTGCTCACTCCTGATTATTGTTCTTATTGGGTTGCCGGCGGCCGCCGCGGCCCCCGAGCCGCCCGCCGGACAGTGATGTTACACGGCTGGCGGCGGTTCAGCGTGCGACGAAGGTCGACACCGCGTCGGCCAGCCGCTCGTGGTCGATATGGGGGTCGAACCAGCGCGCGTCAAGCTCACCGCGCAGCCAGGTCAGCTGCCGCTTGGCCAGCTGGCGGGTGGCGAAGATCGCCTTGTCGCGGAAGCCGCCGGCATCGATCCGGCCGTCCAGATGCTCCCAAGCCTGGCGGTACCCGACCGCACGCACCGCCGGCAGGTCCAGCGGTGCCGCGACAGCGGCCATTTCCGGCATCGCGCGCAGATCGCGCACTTCGTCGAGGAAGCCCTGGGCCAGCATGGCATCGAAGCGGGCCTCGATCCGCCGGTGCAGGATTGCCCGGTCGTGCGGCGCCAGGACCAGCTTCAGGGTGCGTACCGGCAGCGGCGCCACGCCGGGCCGGCGCTGCCACTCGCTGATCGGCGTTCCCGTCAGTCGATAGACCTCCAGCGCCCGCTGGATCCGCTGTGGGTCTGTCGCATGGATGCGGGCAGCAGCGGCGGGGTCCACCTTCGCCAGTTCGGCATGCAACGCGGCCCAACCGCGCTCGGCGGCCTCGGCTGCCAGCGTGGCGCGCAGGGCCGGGTCGGCCTCCGGCATGGGCGACAGTCCCTGCAGCAGGGCGCGGAAGTACAGGCCGGTGCCCCCGGCCAGGATCGGCATCCGTCCACGCGCAACGATGTCGGCGACGACGCGGCCGGCGTCGGCGGCGAACTCTGCCGCTGAGTAGGTCTGCCACGGATCACGCAGGTCCAGCAGGTGATGCGGCGCCTGTGCGCGCTCGGAAACGTCGGGCTTGGCCGAACCGATATCCAGATGGCGATAGACCAGCGCCGAGTCAACGCTGACGATCTCGCCATCCAGCTGCCGGGCCAGGGCGATCGCGGTGGCCGTCTTGCCACTGGCGGTCGGCCCCATCACGGCAATCGCCAGCGGCCGCCGGTCAACGCCCATCAGTCTTCGTCCGGCCAGCTGATCGTCGGCCGGGTGTCATCGCGTGGCGCCGGCACGGCGTCCACTGCCCGCCAGATCTTCAGTGCATCGACGGTGGCGGCGACGTCATGTACACGCACGATACGCGCACCGCGCTGCACGGCAATCAGGTGCGCGGCCACCGACGCCGCCACCCGCTCGGCCGGCGCTTCACGCCCGGTCAGCTCGCCAAGGCTGCGCTTGCGCGACAGGCCCGCCAGCATCGGCACACCCAGTTCCAGAAAACGCTCCGAACGCGCCAACAGGGTCATGTTGTGCGTGGTGTTCTTGCCGAAGCCGAAACCCGGATCGATGACCAGATGCTTCTTCGCGATGCCGGCCATCTCGGCGGCGAACAGGCGCTGCACGAGAAACCCGTGGACTTCGGCAACGACGTCGTCGTAGTGCGGATCGGCCTGCATGTTGCCCGGCTCGCCCTGCATGTGCATCAGCACCACCGGCACGTTGGCCGCAGCGGCCGCTTCCAGCGCGCCGTCCTGGCGCAGGCCGAAGATGTCGTTGATCATGCCGGCGCCGGCGGCCACCGCCGCGCGCATCACCTCAGGCTTGAAGGTATCGATGCTGATCGGCACGGAGGTACGCGCCGCAAGCTGCTCGATGACCGGAACGATGCGGTGGAGCTCTTCCTCCATCGATACCGGTACAGCGCCGGGACGGGTCGATTCACCCCCGATGTCGAGCAGGTCGGCGCCCTCTTCCACCAGCTTCAGGCCATGCGCGACCGCGGCCTCCGTGGTGTCATGGTGCCCCCCGTCAGAGAACGAATCCGGGGTGACGTTGACGATGCCCATGACCCGGGCACGGTCCAGGCGCAGGATGCGACCGGCGCAGTCGAGCTGGGGCGAGGTATCGAACATGGGCAATCCTGCAGGGACAACGGCGGGTAGTTTAGTTCGGCAGGGCTGCGCCCTGCACCCGCAGAGGCCAGGGCGACAACAACAGCCAGAGCAACAGCTGGTTTGCTGATGAAAGGCGGGGCCGGTCCGGTTGCAGGGCGTCAGCCCTGCCGACACCCCTCAACGGCGGCGGCGCTTGCGGTCCACGTACAGGGTCCTGGCAATGCTCAGGACGATGCCGATCGCAATACCCACCACGCAGCCCAGCAGCAGATTGTCGGCCCCCAGGCCCACACCCACGCCGACCACGGTGGCGATGACCATCTCGACGGTGTGGGAAATCGGTTCGGGCTTCGGGGCGGACATGCGGGCTCCAGCGTCAGATCGGTTCTTCGGGGTGGGCCGATGGCCCGGAAACGACGAGGCCGGGTTGCCCCGGCCTCGTCTGATATCACGTGCAGCGGGCCGTCAGTGCGATTCGGCCGGACCGGCGATCGGCGGCAGCGGGCGAGCATCACCGCCCTTGTCGTTGCTGCCACCGTCCTTGTTCGACTTGTTCCAGCCCGCCGGCGGCGGCGGCTCGCGACCTTCCATGATGGCGTCGATCTGCGGCGCGTCGATGGTCTCGTACTGCAGCAGCAGCTGCGACATCGTGTGCAGCTTGTCGATGTTGTCGGTCAGCAGCTGGGTGGTGCGGGCGTAGGCCTTGTCGAGGATGTTGCGCACTTCCTCGTCGATGCGGCGCGCGGTGTCGTTGGACACGCTCTTGTGCTGCGTCACCGAGCGGCCCAGGAAGACTTCGTCGTCCTCCTCGCCATAGGCGATCGGACCGAGTTCTTCGGACAGGCCCCACTTGGTGACCATGTTGCGGGCCATCTTGGTGGCGCGCTCGATGTCGTTGGACGCACCCGTGGTGACCTTGTCGGTGCCGAAGATCAGCTCTTCGGCGACGCGGCCGCCGTACAGCGAGCACAGCTGCGACTGGATCGCCACGCGGTTCATCGAGTACTTGTCGCCCTCAGGCAGGTACATGGTCACACCCAGGGCGCGGCCGCGCGGAATGATCGTGACCTTGTAGACCGGGTCGTGCTCGGGCACCAGGCGGCCGACGATGGCATGGCCGGCTTCGTGGTAGGCGGTGAGGGTCTTCTCCTCCTCGCTCATGGCCATCGAACGGCGCTCGGCACCCATCAGGATCTTGTCGCGGGCACGGTCGAAGTGGTCCATGCGGACTTCCTTCTCGTTGCCACGCGCAGCAAACAGGGCTGCCTCGTTGCAGAGGTTGGCCAGGTCCGCGCCGGAGAAGCCCGGGGTACCGCGCGCGATCACCAGCGGCTCGACGTCGTCGGCCAGCGGCAGCTTGCGCATGTGCACCTTCAGGATGTGCTCGCGGCCCTTCACGTCGGGCAGGCCGACCACCACCTGGCGATCGAAGCGACCCGGGCGCAGCAGCGCCGGGTCCAGCACGTCCGGGCGGTTGGTCGCGGCGATCACGATCACGCCTTCGCCACCCTCGAAGCCATCCATCTCGACCAGCAGCTGGTTCAGGGTCTGCTCGCGCTCGTCGTGACCGCCGCCCAGGCCGGCACCACGGTGGCGGCCGACGGCATCGATCTCGTCGATGAAGATGATGCACGGGGCGTGCTTCTTGGCCTGCTCGAACATGTCACGCACGCGGCTGGCGCCGACACCGACGAACATTTCCACGAAGTCCGAACCGGAGATCGAGAAGAACGGCACCTTCGCCTCACCGGCGATGGCCTTGGCCAGCAGCGTCTTGCCGGTACCCGGCGGGCCGACCATCAGCACGCCACGCGGAATCTTGCCGCCCAGCTTGGTGAACTTGGACGGGTCGCGCAGGAAGTCGACCAGTTCGCCCACTTCCTCCTTGGCCTCGTCGCAGCCGGCGACATCGGCGAAGGTGACCTTGATCTGGTCCTCGCCCTGCAGCTTGGCGCGCGATTTGCCGAAGGACATCGCGCCCTTGGCGCCGCCGCCGCCGCCCTGCATCTGGCGCATGATGAACAGCCAGAAGCCGATGATCAGGATGACCGGCAGGAAATTCATCAGGATCGCGCCCAGGGAGATGCCGCTGGAGGGCTCCTCCTGCACGATCTCGACGTTCTTGGTGCGCAGCACGTTGATCAGGTCGCGATCGAACGGCGCGGTGATGGTGGACGACTGTCCACCCCGGGTGGTGTAGGTGATCTGGCTGGTGCCGCCGCGCATGTCGCCGCCGAAGGCGACCTTCTGCACGTTGCCGCTGTCCACCTGGTCCAGGAACTGCGAATAGGACGCACCCTGCGCACCGGCCCCGGAGGACTTGGGCGAGAAGCTCTGGAAGACCACCATCAGCACGACGGCGACGACCACCCATAGCAGGAGGTTCTTGGTCAAGTCGTTCATCCTCATTGGCTCCGGTGTTCCTCTCAGTGCGGGCGTTGCGTTGGGGTTGAAACTTACGTTGCGAGCTTACTTCATGTGGGCGCGTTTGCCCTGACCCAAGGCGTACACCTCGGGAGAGCGTTTGCGCGACGCTTCCGGCTTGCGGATGGAGACCTTGTCGTAGCGACGGCGCATTTCACGCACGTAGTCGTCAAAGCCCACACCCTGGAACAGCTTGATCAGGAACGCCCCGCCGGTCTTCAGGTGGTTGTCGGCGAAGTCCAGCGCCAGCTCCGCCAGATGCATCATCCGCGGCTGGTCGACCGCGTCCATGCCACTTTTATTGGGGGCCATGTCCGACAGCACAAGGTCCACCGGCTCGTCCCCGAGCATGGCTTCAAACTGAGATAGGACGGCTTCTTCCCTGAAGTCACCGTGAAGGAACTCCACACCCGCCAGCGGCGGCATCTCCAGGATGTCCAGCGCCAGCACGCGGCCGGTGTCTCCCATCTGTCTCCGAACCTGCTGAGACCATCCGCCAGGGGCGGCACCGAGGTCCACCACGACCATGTTCCGCTTCAGCAGGCGGTCACGTTCAAGCAACTCTTCAAGCTTGTAGGCCGCCCGCGAGCGCATGCCTTCGGCCTGCGCCTTCTTCACGAAGGGGTCGGAGAAGTGTTCCTTGAGCCAGCGCTGGCTGCTTTTGCTGCGGGTTGCCATTGGAAATAGGGGCTGATGGGGCCGTCATGATACCCTGATCCCCCCATTCAACCGTCTTTTCCTGCATGTCCATCGCCCTGACCGCCTCCCAGACCCGTTTCCTGCGCGGCCAAGCCCACGACCTGAAGGCCCTGCTGCAGACCGGCGGCAAGGGAGTGACCCCGGCCTTCATCGCGGAGCTGAACGAAGTGCTGGAGCGCCACGAGCTGGTCAAGGTCAAGGTCGCAGCCGAGGACCGCGAGGCCCGGGACGCGATGATCGGCGAGATCGTCGAAGCCACCGACAGTGCGCTGGTGCAGCGCATCGGTCACGTTGCCGTGCTGTATCGCCCGAGCAGGGAGCAGCGCCAGATCGTGCTGCCGCGCGGCTGATCGCGCTACCGCCATGCAGCTGAACCACGAGCCGCCCGATTACGCCTACAGCCTGCGCGCTGCCGATGGCCGCTCGGCCAAGGTCAATGACACGGTGCTGGCCAGCAGCTTTCTGCTGACGCCGGACCAGCTGGTCGAACATTGGCCTGTCGCCGATGCGGCGGCGCTGACGGTGGCCGACCTGGAACCGGTGCTGGCACTGAGTCCTGCATTGATCGTGCTGGGAACCGGCGAGCGGCAGGTGTTTCCGTCGGCTGCGGTAATGGCCGCCTGCCTGTCGCGCGGGATCGGCCTGGAAGTGATGAACAACCCTGCCGCGGCGCGCACCTTCAACATCCTTGCCGGCGAAGGCCGCAAGGTGGCGGCCGCGTTCATCCTGGAAGGTTGAGGACCACCGCCGGGCATGGCCCGGCGCTACCTTGATGCGCATACGCCGGGCATGGCCCGGCGCTACCTTGATGCACGTACGCCGGGCATGGCCCGGCGCTACCGTACCTGCCTGCGCTAGCGCGCTGGCAGGTACTGCTGCGGATCGACCGGCTTGCCGTTGTAGCGGATTTCAAAGTGCAGCATGTCGCGATTCGCGCCGGTGCGCCCCATCTCGGCAATCTGCTCACCCGCCTTCACGCTCTGTCCCTCGTTGACCAGGCGCTTGCGGTTGTGGCCGTAGGCCGACAGCCACTGGTCGCTGTGCTTGATGATGATCAGCTCGCCATAGCCGACCAGTCCGGCGCCCGAGTACACCACCACACCGTTGGCGGTGGCCTTGACGGCCTGCCCGCTGGTGCCGGCAATGTCGACGCCCTGCTTGGTTGCGTCGCCTGCCACGTAGCGGCCCACGATCGCGCCATCGGCTGGCCAGCGCCAGGCGATGTTGCTCTTCACCGGACCGGCCGGTGCCGTGGCCGGTGCCGTGCTGCCGCCGCTGCGCGGCGCGGTGACCACGGTGGTCGGTGCGCGGCCGCTGCTGGCCCCCGGCGGATACAGGCGGATGACCTGCCCCGGATAGATCGTCGACGGGTTGTCCAGGCTGTTCCACGCGATCAGATCGGCCGGGGTGATGTCGTGGATGCGGGCCAGCGCGTAGATCGTGTCGCCCTTGCGCACGACCACGGTCTGCCCCGGCTTGGCCACCGAAGTCTTGGGCGTAGTGACCGCCGCCCCGCCACCACTGCCATTGGGCCGCACCACCGTGGCAGTGCCACAGGCAGCCAGGCCGGAAACCAGCAGCACCAGCGCGCCGACGCGCACTCCCTTGCTCAGACGATCAGCACTCATGCGAACTTCGACCTCCATACAAGCCAGGCGATCAGCACCACCACCAAGGCGGTGGCGATCCAGCCCAGCGGTTCAATCCAGCGACGCAGCGCCGCTTCGGCGCGCGCTCCACCGATGCGGATCACGGCAGCGAGCACATACACGCGCTTGCCGCGTCCGATCAGCATGCTCAGCAGGTACTGCGGCATCGGTACGCCGACGATACCCGATGCCCACGTGAAGACCTTCATCGGGATGGGCATGAAGCCGCCCAGGACCAGGAACGTGAACACCGCCCACGGCGATTCGGCCATCTTCTCCTGCACGGTGGTGATGCCCTGTTCGATTGCCGGCAACATGCCCAGCACTTCGAACAACGGCTTGATCGCCTCGAATGCGAAGTGACCCAGCGCATAGCCGACCACGGCACCGACCATCGAACCGGCCAGGCTGAGGGTCGCGAACCACCAGCCGCGCCGGGGTTGAGCCACGCACATCGGGGCCAGCATCACTTCCGGCATCACCGGAAAGATGATCGCCTCGAAAAAACTCAGCACCGTCAGGTAGGTCGGCGCGCGTTCGTGCGCCGCCCACTTCATCGCCCGCTCGTACAGCGGTCCGAAAATCTTCATGCAACCCTGCTCCGTGGATTCAATCCAGCATGCCAGACAGCAGCGGCACGAAGGTGACCGGTGCCAGCACGCGCTGTTCGACGCTGCCGTCGGCCCTGCGGTCCAGCTGCACCAGCGACTGTGCACTGGCACCGCCGACCGGCGCCACCAGCCGGCCACCTTCGGCCAGCTGCTCGATCAGTGCGTCGACCAGCGCCGGGGCCGCAGCTGTGACGACGATGGCATCGAACGGGCCGTGCTCGGCCCAGCCGACACGGCCGTCATCGTGCTTGGTGCGGATGTTCATGCCGAGTGCGCGGAACCGCTTGCGGGCCTGCCGCAGCAGGTCGCCGATGCGCTCCACGGTGTAGACCTCCAGACCCAGTGCACCAAGCACGGCGGCCTGGTAGCCGGAGCCCGTCCCCACCTCCAGCACCCGCTTGGGCGCCACCTGCACGACCGCTTCGGTCATCCGGGCCACCACCCAGGGTTGCGAGATGGTCTGGCCGTGGCCGATCGGCAGCGCGGTGTCTTCATAGGCCCGCGAGGCCAGGGCCTCGTCGATGAACAGATGGCGGGGCACCACCCGGATCGCGTTCAGCGTGGACTCGTCGACGATGCCGGCTTCGCGCAGGCGATCGACCAGACGATCGCGGACGCGCTGTGACGTCATGCCGATGCCGACGGCTTCCGGTTGCAGGCGAAGGCGTGGGCTCATGCCGGCTGGTCCAGCGCGGCGCTGAGACCGCCGACCCAGCTGGCCACTTTCTCAAGCGCCTGATAGCGGGTCAGATCCACCTGGATCGGGGTGATCGAGATATGCCCGGTACGCACCGCGTGGAAGTCGGTGCCGGGGCCGGAGTCCTGCTCGCGGCCCGCCGGACCGATCCAGTACACCTCGTTGCCGCGTGGATCCTTCTGCGGGATGCAGCCTTCGGCGCGATGGCGGTTGCCCAGCCGGGTGACTTCGAAACCCTTGACCTCGGTCCACGGCAGGTCGGGCACGTTGACGTTGAGGATGGTGTCCGCCGGCAGCGGGTCGGCCTTGAGGCGGGCGACGATTTCCACGGCGGCACGCGCCGCGGTCTCGAAGTGACGGGGATCGTGATTGCGGGTCACCAGGGACACCGCCACCGCGGGCAGGCCGAGGAAGCGCCCCTCCATCGCCGCCGAGACGGTTCCGGAATAGATCACGTCGTCACCCAGGTTGGCGGCGTTGTTGATGCCCGACACGACAATGTCGGGTTCGAACTCCAGCAGGCCGGTCAGCGCCAGATGCACGCAGTCGGTGGGCGTGCCGGCCACCGACACGGTGTAGTGATCGATGCGCTTGAGCCGGATGGGCAGGTCCAGGGTCAGTGAATTGCTGGCGCCTGAGCGATCGCGGTCGGGTGCGACCACCGTCACTTCGTGGCCGGCGTCACGCAGTACCGAGGCAAGCATCCGGATACCTGCGGCGTCGACGCCATCGTCGTTACTGACCAGAATTCGCATCTTCGATTTAACCGCTTGATTTTCCAAGAATTCGATTCCGTCACCGTGCGGTGTTGGCGGGACCGTCGTGCTTCCCTGCGGAAGCCGACGACCCTGCAGGGGCATCGTCTATTGTGCCGCATGCGAGCCGCAGGTCCTACCCTGCCGGCGGTCACGACTGGCCTCGCATTGCGATAGGCAGGCTCGCGTCACCGGTTTACCCTGTGCGCATGTCGCATCCAGAAGACGAAGACCCTGCCGCGCTCTTCCGCGCGGCCATCGGCGAAGTGACGCCGCTGCGCAAAGACGCCGAACCCGCGCCGGCCGCTGCCCGGCCGAAGCCGCGCGCGCGCATGGCCGAACGCGACGAGGCCGAGGCCGCCGGCGAGTTCGCCCGGCTGTTGCGCGACAGCGCACCGCTGGAAGCCGGGGATGTGGCCAGCTACCGGCGCGACGCCCTTCCGCCGCGGCTGTTCCAGCGTCTCAAGCGCGGCCAGTACTCGGTGCAGGACGAGCTGGATCTGCATGGCGCGACCGCAGCGCAGGCCGAGGCCATGCTGCGCCAGTTCCTGCTGGAGGCGCACGCACATGAGTATGGCTGCGTGCGCATCATCCACGGCAAGGGACTGCAGTCCGACGGTGGTGCGCCGGTCCTGAAGAATCTGGTCGACCGGCTGCTGCGCCTGCGCAACGATGTGCTTGCCTTCCATTCGGCGCCGACCAGCCAGGGCGGAACCGGTGCCGTACTAGTGCTGCTGTCCCGGCGCTGATGCAATCCGCTCAGGACTGCGCGGCGTCCTCGACCGGTCCGAGCTCGTGCAGGACCGCGGTGGCGTAGCAGCCCGGCGGCAGCGCGAACGACAGCTCAAGCACATCTTCCGCCAGCCACTGGTGCTGCAGCAGCGCAGGACGCAGGCGCAACGCGCGGCGCTCCTGCTTCAGCCGTGCCTCTTCCAGTCCGGCACGCAGCGCCTTCGATTCCTCGTCGTCGAGCGCGCGCAGTTCGAGCTCGCGGGCGGCGCCGGTACTGCGCAGCTCGCCCTCTCCCCACAACGGCGCGCTGGGATGGATATCGAACCCGGCCAGCCGCGCTGCCAGTGCATCGGTGTAAGGCTCCGGACCAAACACGCTGCGGCTGCCATCCAGCATCCACACCTCACCGTCCAGCGGCTGGTCCCAGACACCCTGCTCCACGCGTGCGGCAAGCACGCGATTGAACAGTGCTGAACGCGCAGCCGACAGCAGCAGCGAGCGCTGGTCCTTGCGCATGCGGCGGCCACCGAACATCGCCAGCGCTGCCGGAACGTTGCCGCCATCGCGGCCGAAACGCTGCTCGCCGAACCAGTTCGGCAAACCACGATCGGCAATCTGCTGCAGGCGTTCGCTGATTGCGACCGCATCGCCGCGTACCTGGCGCAGCACCAGCCTGAAACGATTGCCGGCCAGCGCGCCACGCTGCAGCTTGCGGTTGTGCCAGGTTGCATCGAGCACTTCGATATCATCGCTGGCCAGCAGCGCCAGATCCGGCGCGACGCGCTTGGGCAGATGCACACTGAAGCGCTGGGTGGTGACCGCGTGGCGATCCTTCATCCCGGCATAGCTGACCGCCATCTCCGGCAAGCCAGCCCACTTGGCCAGCACCTTGGCCACATGCACGGTGTTGGCACCGCGCTTGCGGACATGCAGCAGCAGATGCTCGCCCTCGCCCGTGGCCTCAAAGGCCGGCAGCTCGTCGACCTGGAAATCCTCCGGCGTGGTGCGGATGCGCGCCTGCAGCAGCGGCGCACCGAAGGCGAGCGGCAGCGGAATCATACCGCCACCAGCAGGACCACAGCCTGTGCCGCGATGCCTTCACCGCGACCGGTGAAGCCAAGCTTCTCCGACGTGGTGGCCTTTACGCTGACCGCATCCAGTGGCAGCTGCAACAGTGCCGCGATGCATTCACGCATTGCCAGCGCATGCGGCCCGACCTTCGGTCGTTCACAGATCACGGTGACATCAGAGTTGCCGACGCACCAGCCACGCTCACGCAGGAGAGCGTCGCAGTGGCGGACGAAGTCGCTGCTGTCGGCCCCTTTCCAGCGATCATCGCTGGGCGGAAAGTGCTGGCCGATGTCGCCCAGCGCCAGCGCGCCGAGCATGGCGTCACACAGCGCGTGCAGGATCACGTCGCCATCGCTGTGCGCGAGCACACCGTGGCTGTGCGGCACGCGCACGCCTCCCAGCATGATGTGGTCACCCTCACCAAAGGCGTGGACGTCGTAGCCCTGGCCGATGCGGACGGGCGGGAACGGAGCAGTGCTCATGGATGCAACCCTTGCAGCAGGGCCGCGCGGGCGTTCAGCCGGCGCGGCGGGAAAGTACGAATTCGAAGCGGTCCAGGTCGGCGGGCGTGGTGACCTTGAAATTGTCCTCGCTGCCTTCAACCAGCAGCGGGCGCTGGCCCTGGCGTTCCATGGCCATGGCTTCGTCGGTGACGTCCACGCCGGACGCAGCGGCGTCGGTCAGCGCGCGGATCAACTGATGGCGGCGGAACAGCTGCGGGGTCAGCGCGCGCCACAGGCGCTCGCGGGGCTCGGTGCCGTCGATGCCACCATCGTCACCGGCCCGCTTCAGGGTGTCGCGTACCGGCGCGGCAAGAATGGCCCCGACCGGATCGGTACGGCCAACCTCCAGCAGGCGGCCCAGGTCGGCCAGCGACAGATTGGGCCGCGCGGCATCGTGCACCAGCACGAACTCATCGGCGCGGACGCTCTCCGGCAGCGCAAGCAGGCCGGCCAGCACGGAGGCGGCGCGGGTCGCCCCCCCCGTGCAGGTCAGCACCGGCTTGCCGGCCCATTCGCTCCAGCCCGGCCAATCCGCGTCATCCTCGCCGATCACCACCATCGCGCCGGCAACGGCCGGGTGGGCCAGCAGTGCCTGCAGGGTGTGGGCCAGCAGCATCTGCCCGCCCGCCTGCAGATACTGCTTGGGCAGTGGCGCACCGAAGCGGGCGCCACGACCGGCAGCGGGAACGACCACCCAGATCGCCGCGCTCATGGCACGTCCGCCGGGTGGTCGCCCGCCTGTTCGGGCATCGGCACCGGCGGCTGCGCCGGACGAACCGGCGCGTCGTCGACCACCCGGTAGAACTTCTCGCCGGGCTTGATCATGCCCAGCTCACTGCGTGCGCGCTCTTCGATGGCGGACTGGCCTTCCTTGAGGTCCTTCACTTCGGCAGCCAGCGCATCATTGCGCTGCTGCAGACCTTCGTTGTCCCGTTCCTGGCCGGCAACCTGGGCTTCGAGCATCATCACTTCCCCCGAATTGCCCGGGCCGAACCAGAAACGGTACTGCAGCCATGCCAGCAGCAGGGCCAGCACCAGCAGCAGCCAGCGCCAATCGCGCATGGCCTCAGCGCTTCAGCGAAACGAACGCGTCACGACCGGCGTAACGCGCGCCGGCACCGAGGGCTTCCTCGATGCGCAGCAGCTGGTTGTACTTGGCCACGCGATCGCTGCGGCACAGCGAGCCGGTCTTGATCTGGGTGGCAGTGGTCGCCACGGCGATGTCGGCGATGGTGGTGTCTTCGGTTTCACCCGAACGGTGCGACACCACAGCGGCATAACCGGCACGGTCAGCCATGGCAATCGCTTCCAGGGTTTCACTCAGGGTGCCGATCTGGTTGACCTTGATCAGGATGGCATTGGCAGTACCGGAGTCGATGCCCTCCTGGAAGATCTTCGGATTGGTCACGAACAGGTCATCGCCCACCAGCTGCACCTTCTTGCCGATGCGATCGGTCAGCAGCTTCCAGCCCGCCCAGTCGTTCTCGGCCAGGCCGTCCTCGATGGTGATGATCGGGTACTGCGCGGCCCAGTCGGCAAGGAAGTCGACGAACTGCTCGGAGGTCAGGCGCTTGTTCTCGCCGACCAGGTTGTACTTGCCGTTCTCGAAGAACTCGCTGGAGGCCACGTCCAGACCCAGCAGCACGTCCTCGCCCGCGGTGTAGCCGGCCTTGCCGATCGCTTCGAGAATGGTGTCCAGCGCCTCGACGTTGCTGCGGAAGTCCGGTGCGAAGCCGCCTTCGTCACCGACCGCGGTGCTCAGGCCATGCCCCTTCAGCACCGACTTCAGCGAGTGGAAGATCTCGGTGCCGGCGCGCAGCGCTTCGGAGAACGAAGTGAAGCCGACCGGCAGCACCATGAACTCCTGGAAATCGACGTTGTTATCGGCATGCGCGCCGCCGTTGATGATGTTCATCATCGGCACCGGCAGCGACGGGGTCACGCCGGTCCTGCCGGCCAGGTACTGCCACAGCGCCTGCTTGCTGGATGCTGCGGCGGCGTGCGCGGCCGCCATCGAGACACCGAGCAGCGCGTTGGCGCCCAGACGGCCCTTGTTCTCGGTGCCATCAAGGTCGATCAGGCGGCGGTCCAGGCCGGACTGGTCGGTGGCCTCGAAGCCCTTCAGCGCGGCAGCGATGGTCGTGTTGACGTTGTCGACAGCCTTGCGCACGCCCTTGCCCAGGTAGCGGGTCTTGTCGCCGTCACGCAGCTCGACCGCTTCCTTGGTGCCGGTCGAGGCGCCGGAGGGAACCGCGGCACGACCGAACGAACCGTCCTCCAGGGTGACTTCGGCTTCCAGCGTGGGATTGCCACGGCTGTCGAGGATTTCACGGGCGTGGATGCTGCGGATCGTACTCATGGTCGGGCCGGTTACCTGTATGGAGAGGGGGCGACAAAACGAATGCCGCGTGATTATCCCCGGCTGCCCGCCCGTTGCCAAATGGCGTGAACGGCGTCAGCCCCGGCTGGCCCCCGCCCCGGCAGCAGCAGCGATACCAGGAGCACCCGCAAAGCAGAGGCAATGGCCGGACAGACGGCGCCATGCCTGCGCCGCAAGCCTGAGCGCGATCAGGCCCCAGGGCCAATAGCGTGCAGACGTGCTCGCATTCATCAGAGCACCCCGTAGGACAGCGCACCGAGCCACAGCGAAAGCAGCACAACCGCCAGCCCGGCGGCCACCCTGCCGCGATTCAGGCGCCAAGCCAGCACGGCGGCAGCGATGCAGCCGCCGGCAGTCAACAGCTCGCCGGCCAGCAGCGCCATGAAGTACGCCCGCAGATTGAGCACGCTGCTGCCATCACCCGGTGACCGCACGGACGCTGCGCCGATCAGCACCAGACCGAACACGCCCACCGTGAACAACCCCGCCAGGCCCAGTGCGATCAGGCCCCACGGCCACTGTTTCCAGTGCCGGCGGCGACGCTGGGTTTCCAGCGCCGTCCATGGGTCAGACTTCACGCGAAGCGTGAGAAACCGTGCTTCTTGGTCACCGCATCGAGCTCCATCAGCGTTTCGAGCAGTGCTTCCATCTGGTCCAGCGGCCATGCGTTGGGACCGTCGGAGAGGGCCTTGGACGGGTCAGGATGGGTCTCGGCGAACAGACCGGAGATACCCACCGCCACCGCGGCCCGGGCCAACACCGGCACATGTTCGCGCTGGCCGCCGGAGCTGGTGCCCTGCCCACCCGGCAGCTGCACCGAATGGGTGGCGTCGAACACCACCGGACACCCGGTCTCGCGCATCACCGCCAGCGAACGCATGTCGCTCACCAGATTGTTGTAGCCGAAGCTGGCACCGCGTTCGCAGACCATGATCTGATCGTTACCGGTCGCCTTGGCCTTCTCCACGACCGGCTTCATGTCCCAGGGCGCCAGGAACTGGCCCTTCTTGATGTTGACCGGCTTCCCGGCCGAGCACACCTTGCGGATGAAGTCGGTCTGGCGAACAAGGAATGCCGGGGTCTGCAGCACATCCACGACCGAAGCCACTTCGTCCATCGGGGTGTACTCATGGACGTCGGTCAGCACCGGCACGCCGATCTGCTTCTTGACCTCGGCCAGGACTTTCAGCCCCTCCTCCATGCCCGGGCCGCGGAAAGCGGTACCAGACGTGCGGTTGGCCTTGTCGAAGCTGGACTTGAAGATGAAGTTCACACCGAGCTTGCCGGTGATCTCCTTCAGCTTGCCGGCGGTATCGAGCTGCAACTGCATCGACTCGATCACGCAGGGGCCGGCGATCAGGAACAGGGGCTGGTCCAGCCCCGCTTCGAATCCACACAGTTTCATGGCGTTTCCTTAGAGTTGTCCGCTACATCGAACGGGCCGATGCACTTGGTTCAAGCGAGCAAGATGGGGCCTGGCGGGCCCCATCGCAAGTCAGGCGCGCGCTTCCTGCAACAACTGGCCACCGGCCTTGCGCTCGCGTGCGGCGCGGATGAAGCCGATGAACAGCGGGTGGCCGTCACGCGGCGTGGACAGGAACTCCGGATGCGCCTGGCAGGCCAGGAACCAGGGATGCGCATCGCGCGGCAACTCGACCACTTCCACCAGGGTGTCGTCCATCGACTTGCCGGCGATCACCAGGCCGGCGTCTTCCAGCTGGGTGCGGTAACGGTTGTTGAACTCATACCGGTGGCGGTGGCGCTCGGCCACCACGTCCTTGCCGTACAGCTCACGCGCCAGCGTGCCCGGCTTCAGGCGCTGCTCCTGCAGGCCCAGGCGCATGGTGCCGCCCAGGTCGCTCTTGTCGTCGCGCTTCTCGACGTCACCGGCGGCGGTGCGCCACTCGGTGATCAGGCCGATCACCGGATTTGGCGACTGGCGATCATTCTCGGTGCTGTTGGCACCTTCGAGGCCGACCACGTTGCGCGCGTAATCGACCACGGCCGCCTGCATGCCGTAGCAGATGCCGAAGTACGGCACCTGGTTCTCGCGGGCGAACTTCGAGGTCAGCACCTTGCCTTCGAAACCACGGTCGCCGAATCCGCCCGGCACCAGGATGCCATCGACATCGGCCAGCGCGGCCATGTCCGTGCCTTCCAGGTCCTGCGCTTCCAGCCACTTCAGATTGACCCGGGTGCGCTGGCGCAGGCCACCATGCTTGAGTGCTTCGCCGACCGACTTGTACGCATCCTGGTGGTCGACGTACTTGCCGACCACGGCGATGGTCACCTCGTCGAGCGGATGCAGCGTGGCGTCGACCGCGTCCTCCCACACCGACAGATCGACAGGACCGGCCTTGTCGGCCAGCTTCAGCTGGTTGACGACAATCTCATCCAGGCCCTGCGCATGCAGTCCCGAAGGGATGCGATACAGCACATCCACGTCCGGCACGCTGATCACGGCGCGTTCGGAAACGTTGGTGAACTGGGCGATCTTGCGACGCTCCGAATCGGGCACGGCCTGCTCCGAACGGCACAACAGCACATCCGGCTGGATGCCGATCGAACGCAGCTCCTTCACCGAGTGCTGGGTCGGCTTGGTCTTCAGTTCGCCGGCCGCGCCGATGTACGGCACCAGGGTGAGGTGCATGAACAGCGCCTTCTCCGGACCACGCTCGGTACGCACCTGGCGGATCGCCTCCAGGAACGGCAGCGATTCGATGTCGCCGACGGTGCCGCCGATCTCGACCAGGGCGACGTCATAGCCTTCGGTGGCTTCGTCGATGCAACGACGGATCTCGTCGGTAATGTGCGGAATGACCTGCACGGTCGCGCCAAGGTAATCGCCGCGACGCTCCTTGCGGATCACGTTCTCGTAGATGCGACCGGTGGTGACCGAATTCTTGCGGCTCAGGCGCGTCCGCACGAACCGCTCGTAGTGGCCCAGATCGAGATCGGTCTCGGCACCGTCATCGGTGACATAGACCTCGCCGTGCTGGAACGGGCTCATGGTGCCCGGATCAACGTTGATGTAGGGGTCGAGCTTCATCATCGTGACCTTCAGGCCACGGGCTTCGAGAATGGCGGCCAGCGACGCAGCGGCAATGCCTTTGCCGAGCGAGGACACCACGCCGCCGGTTACGAAAATCAAGGGAGTCATGGCTGCAAGCATCCTGTCTGGAAATGGAAAACGACAGCGCCACGCACGCCCTGGGGGCGGACATGGCGCTTGAAGGGGGTTTTCCGGTTCGCTGGGGCAGCGAGGGAGGTGCCGATCCGTGCGGCGGCTGGCGCCAGACGGTAACCATCGCGCGAGGTCGGGGCAACCGCGCCGGTCACATCGACCGTCACCTGCGACCCGCATTGCTGGAGGCCACGCATGGCCGT
The DNA here is from genome assembly GCF_056756445.1 of Stenotrophomonas sp. STEN225. Classification (NCBI taxonomy): domain Bacteria; kingdom Pseudomonadati; phylum Pseudomonadota; class Gammaproteobacteria; order Lysobacterales; family Lysobacteraceae; genus Stenotrophomonas; species Stenotrophomonas sp. STEN225. Next base: position 78,482 of record NZ_JBRRBV010000002.1, read on the forward strand.
GCCAGCCCATTCGCAAATGGTGGACACGCACTACTCCCGGAAAGCCATAGTTTACAGATAGATGGCCGCCAACCCAAGAGGCTTGTGCAGGCCGACCGAACGAAAAACGCCCCCTTGCGGGGGCGTGGCGTCGCCAGAAGCCCGCTTCTACAGGGCTTCCGTGGGAAAGGGAGGGTGCGCGTGCGCTCAGCGCTTCTTGCGCGCCTCTTCCTCTTCTTCCTGCTGCGGAACCGGCTGGCCCTTGGCCTTCAGCTCCGCATTGGCCTGCGCGCGGCGCTTGGCCTTGGCGTCGGCTTCGGCCTGTGCCTTGTCGGCCTGGTCACCCTGCTGCGGGGCCGGCTGGCCGGCGTTCTGCGCCATCACCAGCGGCACCGCAACGGCGGCAGCGGCCAGGATCGCAATGGTCAGCAACTTCTTCATGGAGTCCTCCTCGCGGTATGGCTGGGACATGGGGACGCTGGCGTCCGGATTCCAGCGGCTGCCATTTTACCCCCTCCCCGGTGGCGAGGCTGAACCGCAGGCGTGCAAATTCGCCGCCCAGACCGCACACTTGCGCGTCGCTCCGCGCTTTAGAACATAGATGAACGCCCGCTATAACGCCGCCGATATTGAAGTCCTGTCCGGCCTTGACCCGGTCAAGCGCCGTCCCGGCATGTATACCGACACCGCGCGCCCCAACCACCTGGCGCAGGAAGTGATCGACAACTCGGTGGACGAGGCCCTCGCCGGCCACGCCCGCTCGATCGAGATCACCCTGTACAAGGACGGCAGCGTGGAGGTCAGCGATGACGGCCGTGGCATGCCGGTGGACATCCATCCGGAAGAGAAGATCCCGGGTGTCGAGCTGATCCTGACCCGCCTGCACGCGGGCGGCAAGTTCAGCAACAACAACTACACCTTCTCCGGCGGCCTGCACGGCGTCGGCGTCAGCGTGGTCAACGCGCTGTCGACCCTGGTGGAGGTGCACATCAAGCGTGAAGGTGCCGAACACCGCATCACCTTCCGTAACGGTGACCGCGCCACGCCGCTGGAAGTGGTGGGCACGGTCGGCAAGAAGAACACGGGCACCCGCGTGCGCTTCTGGCCCGACCCGAAGTACTTCGATACGCCGAAGTTCGCGGTGCGCGCGCTCAAGCATCTGCTGCGCGCCAAAGCGGTGTTGTGCCCGGGCCTGACCGTGAAGCTGACCGACGAAGCCACCGGCGAAGTCGACACCTGGTACTACGAGGACGGCCTGCGCGACTACCTGAAGCTGGAGCTGGGCGAGCGCGAAATGCTGCCGGCCGACCTGTTCGTCGGCAACCTGAAGAAGGACACCGAAGTGGTGGACTGGGCCGTGGCCTGGCTGCCGGAAGGCGAGCTGGTCCAGGAAAGCTACGTCAACCTGATCCCGACCGCCCAGCACGGTACCCACGTCAACGGCCTGCGCACCGGCCTGACCGAGGCGCTCCGCGAGTTCTGCGACTTCCGCAACCTGCTGCCGCGTGGCGTGAAGCTGGCGCCGGAAGACGTGTGGGACCGCGTGTCGTTCGTGCTGTCGCTGAAAATGACCGATCCGCAGTTCAGCGGGCAGACCAAGGAACGCCTGTCCTCGCGGCAGGCCGCCGGTTTCGTGGAAGGTGCCGCGCACGATGCATTCAGCCTGCTGCTGAACCAGAACGTGGAACTGGGCGAGAAGATCGCGCAGATCGCCATCGAGCGCGCCAGCGCACGCCTGAAGACCGAAAAGCTGGTGGTCCGCAAGAAGGTCACCCAGGGCCCTGCCCTGCCGGGCAAGCTGGCCGACTGCATCAGCCAGGACCTGTCGCGTACCGAACTGTTCCTGGTGGAAGGTGATTCGGCAGGCGGCAGCGCCAAGCAGGCACGCGACAAGGATTTCCAGGCGATCATGCCGCTGCGCGGCAAGATCCTGAACACCTGGGAAGTCTCCTCCAACAGCGTGCTGGCCTCGGAAGAAGTGCACAACCTGGCCATCGCCATCGGCTGCGATCCGGGCAAGGATGACATCAGCGGCCTGCGCTACGGCAAGGTGGTGATCCTGGCCGACGCCGACTCGGACGGCCTGCACATCGCCACCCTGTTGACGGCGCTGTTCCTGAAGCACTTCCCGGCGCTGGTCGACGCCGGCCACGTGTTCGTGGCAATGCCGCCGCTGTTCCGCATCGACGTGGGCAAGCAGGTCTTCTACGCACTGGACGAGGAAGAAAAGCGCTCCATGCTGGACAAGATCGAGCGCGAGAAGATCAAGGGCGCGGTCAACGTGACCCGGTTCAAGGGCCTGGGCGAAATGAACCCGTCGCAGCTGCGTGAGTCCACCATCCACCCGGACACCCGTCGCCTGGTGCAGCTGACCGTGGACGATCGCGAGCAGACCCGTTCGCTGATGGACATGCTGCTGGCCAAGAAGCGGGCGTCTGACCGCAAGGGCTGGCTGGAGACCAAGGGCGATCTGGCGTCGCTGGAAGTCTGACCCCAGCGCGGGCCGGGGCCGTTTCCTGTCGGGAAACGGCTCTGGCTGCATGGCCTGGCAGTACCGGTCCAGGCCGCCCTCCGGGGCATTACACCCCCATCGGCAAACCCTGCGGGTCCATAATGCGCGCTCATCCGCGTGGACCACCGCATTGCCCAGCCACTCGCTGCTGTTCCCCGGCCTGCCGCTGCACAGCACGCGGCTGGTCCTGAGCCCGATCCGTCGTGATGACGCTGCTGCGTTGTTCACGCTGCAATCCAACCCGGCGGTGATGCGCTGGTGGAACCATCCTGCCTGGACACGGCCGGGCGAAGCCCGCGAACAGATCGACGACGACCTCGCCGCACACGCCATCGGCACCCAGCTCAAGCTGGCCGTGCGCGAATCGCTGGAAGGCCCGTTGCTGGGCATCTGCGTGGTGTTTGCCGTCGATCGCGATGCTGCGCGTGCCGAGATCGGCTATCTGCTGGCACCTGAGGTCCAGGGCCGGGGCTACATGCATGAGGCGTTGCAGCAGGTGCTGGCCTACCTGTTCCGGACGCTGCGCCTGCATCGCGTCGAAGCCGAGATCGATCCGCGCAATGCGGCCTCCGCGCACGTGCTTGAACGCCTCGGCTTCCATCGTGAGGGCCTCCTGCGCCAGCGCTGGCGCATCCAGGGCGAGTTGGCGGACTCGGCTGTGTACGGGCTGCTGGCCGATGACGAAGCCGCGAGCGCCCTGCCCACTTGACCCAATCTGGCCGCAACCGACGACAACGCCCGGCCATGGCTTTGGACACATACGACGCGGCACCCTGGAGGCCTAGCATCGGAACCCCCTTCCGCTGCCGATCCGGTGCCATGAAGTTCCTGCTGCACACTGCCGCGCTCTGCGTCGGCCTGCTTATCGCTCCTGCCAGCGTGCTGGCCGCGCCCGCCGCCGAGTCCAAGCCCGATGCCAGGGGCGACAGGGCCGAAGCACCTGCGCTGCCGGCCGACGCCTCCACCCGCCAGAGCATCCGCCTGGCGGGCCGCACGCTCGACTACACCGCCACCGTGGGGACCCTGCCGGTACGTGACGAGAAGGGCAAGGTGATCGCCGATGTGGTGTTCACCGCCTACACGATGCCCGGCAAGGACCGGCCGGTGACCTTCGCGCTCAACGGCGGGCCCGGCGCGTCCTCGGTGTATCTCAATCTGGGCGCCATCGGCCCGAAGGTCGTGACCTTCGGCTCGGAGGGCGACAGCGCGTCGGCGCCGGCCACGCTGCACGACAATCCGGGAACGTGGCTGGACTTCACCGACCTGGTCTTCATCGACCCGGTCGGCACCGGCTTCAGCCGTGCCCGCATCGGCGATGACGAAGCCAAGAAGGCACTGTACAACCCCAGTGCCGACATCGAGTACCTGTCGCGATCGATCTACGACTGGTTGCTGCGCAACCAGCGCATGGCGTCGCGCAAGTATCTCACCGGTGAGAGCTACGGTGGCTACCGCGGCCCACGCATCACCCACTACCTGCAGACGCGGCTGGGCGTTGCGATGAACGGCCTGGTGCTGGTCTCGCCGTACCTGAGCCCGACCCTGGAAGACAATGCCGACGTTTCGCCGATGGCGTGGATGCAGACGCTGCCGTCGATCGCAGCGGCGCACCTGGAGCGCCAGGGCCGCCTGACCGACGCGGCGATGCGCGAGGTGATCGAGTACACCCGCGGCGATTACGCCACCGCCCTGATGAAGGGCCGCAGCGATCCACAGGCCACCGAGGCGATGCTGCGCCGGGTCACCGAGCTGACCGGGCTGGACCCGCAGTTCGTGCGTCGTGCCGGCGGCCGCCTGGAAACCCAGGCCTATCTGCGCGAAGTGTTCCGCGACAAGGGCACGCTGGGCAGCCGCTACGACTCGAACGTGACGGCGTTTGATCCGTTCCCGAACGATCCGGAACAGCGCGCCAACGATCCCCTGCTCGACAGCATCATCGCGCCGACCACCACCGCGATGGTCGACTTCGTCACCCGCGTGGTGGGCTGGAAGGTCGATGCGCGCTACCAGGCATTGAACTACGAGGTGAACCGGCTGTGGGACCGCAACGGCGATCTGCGCCAGGGCGCGGTGACCCAGCTGCGCCAGGCGGTGGCGATCGATCCGAATCTGCAGGTGCTGATCGCGCACGGCTGGAATGACCTGTCGTGCCCGTTCATGGGCTCGATCCTGACCGTGGATCAGATGCCAGCGATGGGCAGCAATCCGGACCGCGTGCAGGTGCGCAGCTACCCGGGTGGGCACATGTTCTACAGCCGTGCCGACAGCCAGGCGGCATTCCGCAAGGATGTGCAGGCACTGTTCCAGCGCAACTGAGGGGTTCGGCCGGGTCGCGGCCCGGCGCCCGCTGACGGCAACGGCAACGGCAAAAGCCGGGTTTCCGTGGGCTGGCGAGGTTCCTGCTGCTGTTGGTGGGTGTCGACCTTGGTCGACACGCTGGATACGGAAAAACGATCTGCCCATGAAAAAAGCCCGCCGGAATCCGGCGGGCTTTTTCATTTCCGGGGTCAGATCCCTATCTGCAGGGAAAGGGCTCTGACCCCAGGGTTGCTGGCATCAGGTCCAGCCGAACAGCTCGAACAGCTTCAGGATCAGGTACGCACAGCCGCCTGCCGCCGGGATGGTCAGGATCCAGGCCCAGACGATGCGCTCGATCACGCCGAACTTCAGCGAACGCGGATTCTTGGCAAAGCCCACGCCCATGATCGCGGTGGAGATGCTGTGCGTGGTCGAGACCGGCATGCCGAAATGGGCGGCCAGGGTCAGGATGGTGGCCGAGCTGGTCTCCGCGGCGAAGCCGTGGATCGGATGCAGTTTGACCATCTTGTGGCCCAGCGTCTTGATGATCTTCCAGCCACCCGAAGCCGTACCGGCGGCCATCACCACCGCACAGGTCAGCACGATCCACATCGCGATGCCGTCACCGGCCTGCGCATCCGGGTGCATGAAGGCCAGCCAGGACGGCAGGTTGTCCAGTGCACCGGTGGCTTCGGCACCGATCAGGGTCATGGCGATGATGCCCATGGTCTTCTGTGCGTCGTTGTGCCCGTGTGCGAAGCCCATGTAGGCGGCCGAGACGATCTGCGCCTTGCCGAAGAAGGCATTGACCCAGCGCGGACGGGCCAGGCGGCCGATCGCACCACCGATCCTGGCCAGACCCGCAATCAGGCCCCACAGCAGCACCATCACCACGATGCCCAGCAGGAAGCCGGCAATCGGCGAGGTGATCATCGGCACGAACACCTTCCACAGCAGGCCCTTGTTCTGCGCCCAGCTGCCGAGCCGCTCGGACCAGATCAGCGCATCCCAGTTGTTGTGGGCGGCCGCCAGGCCGGCGCCGCACAGGCCACCGATCAGGGCGTGCGAGGACGAGGACGGCAGCCCCTTCCACCAGGTGATCAGGTTCCAGATGATGCCGCCCAGCAGGGCGCACAGGATCACCTGCGGGGTGACATCGACCACGTTGGTGTTGAGCAGGCCCGACGCGATGGTCAGCGCCACCGCCGTACCGGTCAGGGCACCGATCAGGTTCATGAAGGCGGCGAGCATCACCGCCCAGCCGGGCGAGAGCACCTTGGTCGCCACCACGGTGGCGATGGAGTTGGCGGTGTCGTGGAAGCCGTTGATGAACTCGAAGACGAGCGCAGCCAGGATCACCACCAGGACGAGGGTCAACATGCGGCGGCGTCCGTCAGCTGTTCTTCAGCACGATCTGGTACGCCACCACGCCGGCCTCGCGGCAGCGGTCGATGGCTTTTTCCAGGATCTCGAAGAATTCCTTGAGCAGGAACATCTGCAGGTTGTCCAGGCGCCCGGAATAGATGTCACGGTACAGCTCCAGCATCAGCCGGTCGGCCTCGTTCTCCAGCGAGCGCAGCTTCTCGTTGAGCGCGGTCATCCGGTCCAGGTTCATGTGGCGCAGGTCAGCCACCATCTCCACCACGACGCCGGCGGCCTGCTCCAGCATCGCCGCGCGCGGCGCGAAGTCGATGTGCTCCAGGTGGGTCGTGGCCAGCGAATAGCGATCGGCGAACTTCTCGATCTGCTTGGGGATCTTGTACAGCGCCGACCCCAGCGCTTCGATGTCTTCACGCTCGATCGGCGTCATGAAGCTGTCCACCAGCGCCTGACTGATCTTGTCCGACGCCGCGCGCTCGCGCAGGCGGGCCAGCTTGAAGGCGTCCAGCGCGGGCTGGCGGTCGGCCTCGCGCAGCATGGAATGCAGCGCCTTGGCGGCGTCGGAGGCCGCGACGGCAGCCTCATCGAGCAGGGTGTAGAACTGTTTGCCGGAACCGAAAATGGTCTGCAGAGAGAACATTGAGAAACCTGTCAGCCGTCGCGGGAAGGACGGCACCGGACGGAATTATGACGGCTAGATGACCATCTCGGGTATCCCCGCCCCCTTTCCGGGGGTGGAACCCGCCAACCTGAACAGGCAGTTGCCACCTTGCCATGGCCCTTTGCTAAGATGCCAGCGCGCCCTCGGGCGCACCTTATGGACGACGACCCTTATCCCCCAGCGCCGCGCCGGACTCTGCTCCTGAGCGCCTGCCGCCATCGCAAGCACCCGCCCTCCCTGCCACCAACCGGGGACGACGCCCGTGTTTGAAATGATCCTGATTGTCTTCGCGCTGGTTCTGTTGAACGGCTTCTTCGCCATGTCCGAGATGTCGGTCATGACCTCGCGCAAGAGCCGTCTCAAGCAGATGGCCGGCAGCTCCAAGCGCGCCGCCAAGGCCCTGGAGCTGTCCGAAAAGCCCGAGAGCTTCCTGTCCACGGTCCAGATCGGCATCACTGTCATCGGCGTGCTGACCGGCTACTTGGGCGGCGATGCCATCGGCGACGCCATCGCCGGCTGGCTGCAGGGCCTGATGCCCGGCTTCGCCTACGCCTCCCAGGTCGGCACCACGCTGGCCGTGACCCTCATCACCTTCGTGACCCTGATCTTTGGTGAGCTGGTGCCCAAGCGGCTGGCCCTGACCCGCTCCGAGGCCATTGCCAGCCTGGTGGCCATGCCGATGAGCTGGCTGGCCAAACTGGCCCTGCCCTTCGTCTGGCTGCTGTCCAGGACGACCCAGCTGGTGCTGAAGGCACTTGGCCTGGGCAAGGACGAAGCCGCCTCGGTGACCGAAGAGGAGATCCGCATGCTGGTGGCCGAAAGCCACGAGGCAGGTGTGATCGACACCCATGAGCGCGACATGATGAACCGCGTGATGCGGCTGGGCGATCGCACCGCCGACAGCCTGATGACGCCGCGCAACCGGATCGCCTGGCTGGACACGCAGGCCGGCCTGGACCGCAACCTGGAAATCATGGCCGAGCATGAGTTCTCGCGCTATCCGGTCTATCGCGACAACGACATGGATGTGGTTGGTGTGCTTGAACTGAAATCGCTGGCGACCCGCATGGCACGCGGCGACAACGCGCTGTTCCAGACCCTGCGCGAGCCGTTGTACGTTTCCGAGTCCACCCATGCGATGAAGCTGCTGGAGATCTTCCGGGAAGAACAGCAGTCGATGGCGCTGGTCGTCGACGAATACGGCGAGATCCAGGGACTGGTCACCATCAGCGACCTGATGGGCGCAGTGGTCGGCCGCCTGCAGGCGGTGGAGAATGCCGACGAGGACGCACTGGTGGTGACCCGTGAGGACGGCTCGCTGCTGGTGGACGGCTCGCTGCCGGTGGACGACCTCCGCGAGCTGATCGGCAGCAACGAGCTTCCCGACGCCGAAGAGGGCGACTACTACACCCTGGCCGGCATGTGCATCCACTACTTCGGCCGCATCCCGCACGCGGGCGAGTACTTCGACTGGGCCGGCTGGCGCTTCGAGATCGTCGACCTGGACGGTGCACGTGTGGACAAGCTGCTGCTGCGCACGCTGTCGGACGAGCAGGCCGATGAGCTCACCGCCTGAGTCCGGCCCGCGCCACGCAGCACCTGCCTATCGCAACGAAGGCATCCGCACGCTGCTGGAAATGTTCGCCTGGGGTGATCCGGCCCAGCACATGAAGCTGGGCCAGATCCTGCAGGATCTGCAGCAGAGCGCCTTCGGCGTTTTCCTGTTCGTGGCGATCCTGCCATCGTTCATCCCGATTCCGGGGCTGGGCGGTGCGGTCAGTGGCCCCCTGGTGATCCTCATCGGCCTGCAGATGCTGTGCTGCATGCGGCGCCCCTGGCTGCCGGGCTTCATTGCCCGCCGCGGGCCGAAGCGCGGCACCATGCACCGGTTCCTGGACCGCATCGACCGCCCGCTGCGGCGCTTGGACCGCATGCTCAAGCCACGCCTGCCGCAGCTGCTCAAGCCGCTGCCGGCTCACGCGTTCACCGGCGCACTGCTGGTCCTGCTGGGCATCCTGCTGTCGCTGCCGATCCCGTTCACCAACTATCTGTTCGGCTTCCAGCTGCTGCTGTTCTCCCTGGCCCTGCTCGAGCGCGACGGCGCGCTGATGCTGGTCAACTGGATCGGAGCATTGGCGGCAATCGCGTTCTTTGGTTTCAGTTCCGGCCAACTGGTGAGCTACACCGTCGAACTGTTCCAGCGCTGGTTCTGAACCGGGCCCATCAACGCAGGTCGACGAAACCGTTGTCGGCAAGCTGGCCTGGCTCATCCTGTACCGCAGACAGCACGAACGTCAGCGCCCTGCCCAGCAGCGTGCCCGGCCCATCCCAGTACTCGGCCGATTCGGCCTGCACGTGGATGAGCCGAAGGTTCGGATCGTCCTTGCCGCCGGGGAAGAACAGCTTCATCGCTGGCGACCACAGCGCTTCCACCTTGGCCCGATCGTCGACGATGCGCGCATTGCCCGCCACGGACACATAGGTGTTCTTCGACGTCGAAGCGTAGGCCACGTTGACCCGCGGATTGAGCGCGATTTCCGCCACTTTCGGGCTGTCGGCTGCAGTAGCGAACCAGAGGTCACCATCGAAGGCGACCTGCTGGGTGCCGAGCGGACGGCTGTACAGGCGACCATCGACACCGACCGTGGTGAACATCGCCACCTCCACGTCCTTGATCAGTTCGGCCAGTTGGGCGATGTGTTCTGCGCGGGAATCCGACATGGGGAGCTCCAGGGGTAGGGAGCCCCCATCAGACGCGGAAGGTCTGCAATGCGCCGTGATGCAATCGTTCAGCCCGCGTGGCGATCGTGCCACGCCCGCATGGTCAGCTCGAACGAGCGCAGCCTCGCGCGATGGTCATACAGATTGGCGGTGAGCATCAGTTCGTCAGGTCGATGGCGTTGGACGAACGCGGCGATACCCTCGGCCACCTGCTGCGGATCACCCAGCACCGTGCACGCCAATGCCCGCTCGACACCCAGTTTCTCGTGCGGCTCCCAGAACGATTCGATGTCGTCGATCGGTGCCGGGATCTTGCCGGGACGCCCCCGGCGCAGATTGACGAAGCTCTGCTGCTGGCTGGTGAACAGGCGGCGCGATTCGGCTTCGCTGTCGCTGGCCACCACGTTCAATGCCAGCATCGCGTGCGGTTGCTTCAACGTGGCCGAAGGACGGAATTCGCGGCGGTAGACTGCCAGCGCCTCATCCATCGCGTCCGGGGCGAAGTGCGAGGCGAAGGCGTACGGCAGCCCCATCGATGCCGCCATGCGCGCACCGAACAGGCTGGAACCCAGTATCCACGTCGGCACCCGCAGGCCGCCGCCAGGCACGGCCTGCACCGCCTGACCGGGCTGGACCGGCTCGAAGTAATGCAGCAGCTCACGCACATCCTGCGGGAACTGGTCAGCGCTGTCGAAATAGCGCCGCAGCGCGCGGGCGGTCGGCTGGTCGGTGCCGGGCGCCCGCCCCAGCCCCAGATCGATGCGGTCCGGATAGAGCGAGGCCAGCGTGCCGAACTGCTCGGCCACCTGCAGCGGCGCATGGTTGGGCAGCATGATGCCGCCTGCACCGACACGGATGCGCTGCGTGCCACCGGCAACGTGCCCGATCAGCACGGCGGTGGCCGCGCTGGCGATACCGGGCATGTTGTGGTGTTCGGCCAGCCAGTAGCGGCGGTAGCCCAGCGCATCGGCATGCTGGGCCAGTTCCAGCATGTTGGAGAAGGCGGCGGTGGTATCGCTGCCCTCGCAGACCGGGGCCAGGTCGAGGATCGACAACGGGATCATCAGGCGGTTTCCGTCAAAAGATCCCCTCTGCATGGGGTCGGCCCGGCACGGCGGCCAGTGCCGGTGGCGGGACGCTGATTCCTGCCGGGCGGGTCAGCTCCCCAGGTGGACCGGACAGCCGTGCACGACCGGCGCCCGGGACAGCCGCTCAGAAGGCGCTGGGGCGTGGTTCCGGCAGCGGCTCATCCACCAGCGGCCTGAGCTCCGCATCCAGCGCCACCCGTTCGTCGAACACGAAACAGCGCCCGTCGTAGCCCTCGCCGCCCACCTCTTCGAAGTAGCCGAGAATGCCGCCATCGAGCTGCAGCACGTTGTCCATGCCGTCATTGAGCATCCACAGTGCGGCCTTCTCGCAGCGGATGCCACCCGTGCAGAAGCTGACCACGGTGCTGTCCTTCAATGCGTCGCGGTGCGGCGCCAGGGCCTCCGGCAGATCGGTGAACTTGTGGATCGGCAGCACCAGCGCGTCCTTGAACGTGCCGTACTCCACCTCCTGCAGATTGCGGGTATCGAGCATCACCACCGGCTTTCCCGCATCGTCGTGGCCCTGCCGCAACCAACGCTGTACGGTGGCCGGATCGACCGCCGGCGCGCGTGGATAGGCCAGCGGCTGGCCGTCATCGCGGCGGAAACTGATGATCTCCGGCTTCACTCTGGCCTTGAGCCGTGCGAAGGGCTGATGCTCGCTGAAGCTGGTCTTGACCCGCATTCCGGCCAGACGCGGATCCTCACGCAGTGCCGCGTAGAAGCCCTCGATAGCGGCCGGGGCGCCCGCCAGGAACAGATTCAGGCCCTCGCCCGCCACCAGGATCGTGCCGCGCAGCCCAGCCGCTTCGGCACGCGCCAGCAGCTGGTCGCACAGAACCTCGGGGGCGTCGATGGCGGTGAAATGATAGGCGGCGGTATTGGCGATCATCCGCGCATTTTAGCGCCTGGCCGCCATCGGGTCAGGCCCCGGGGTCAATGATCGGCGGCTGGAGCGCCCTACCCCCGCAGCAGCATGAACGGCAGCAGCACCAGGGCAGCAGCGCCCAGCATCGCCAGCAGTACCAGCACGACATACAGCGGCCGGCGCCGCAGCAGGCTGCCGAAGGTCTCGGCCGTGCCATCGCGCAGGGCCTGCTCACGCTCGGCACGGATGCGTGGCGCGCGCTCGGCCTGGTACTCGGCCATCAATGCCTTGGCGCGCGCATGATCACCATCCTCGCGCAGCCACAACCCGCCATTGGAAATGCCCCAGGGACTGGGTTCGGTGCGGTACCAGGCGATGCCGTGGCGATCCAGGAGCGTGCAGACGTCGGCGTATTCGTCATCGCCGACATTGCGCAGATTGAGCAGGAGTTTGGCCATGGCGCCATGATACCCGGCGCCGATGCGCTACCCTTGCCGCCCTCGCCCTGCGCCCGACGGAGATGCCCGATGCGCCGACTGCTGCTTCCCCTGTTGCTGTCCCTTGCTGCTGCCGGCTGCTCGATGGAGCCGTCCGGCCCACCGCCGGGAGGCACGCTGACCACCTTCGAGCGCATCGACACCCAGCCCGGTACCGGGGCCGAAGCGGTGGCGGGACGGAAGGTCACCGTGCACTACACCGGCTGGATCTACGACAACCGCACCGAGAGCAAGCATGGCAAGACATTCGACAGCTCGGTCGGACGCGGCCAGCCGTTCACCTTTGTGCTCGGTGCCGGCCAGGTCATCCGCGGCTGGGATGAAGGCGTGGCCGGCATGAAGGTCGGCGGCAAGCGCACCCTGATGATCCCCCCGGACCTGGGCTACGGCAGCCGTCGCGCCGGCCCGATCCCGCCGGGCTCCTCGCTGGTGTTCGATGTCGAGCTGCTCGATGTCCAACCCTGATCCACATGCACCGCGCCGCGTGGCTGTCGTCGGTGGCGGCCCGGCGGGGCTGTTCGCCGCGGAGCGCCTGCGCGCCGCCGGCCTGGAGGTGGACCTCTATGAAGCCAAGGGTTCCCCCGGTCGCAAGTTCCTGATCGCCGGCAAGGGCGGGCTCAACCTGACCCACTCCGATGCGCGCCCGCTGTTCGACAGCCGCTACCGCGAGCAGGCCGGTGAAGTCGGCCGCTGGCTGGACGGGTTCGACGCGCAGGCACTGCGCGACTGGGCCGCCGATCTCGGCGTGGAGACCTATGTCGGCAGTTCCGGCCGCGTGTTCCCGGTCGATCGCAAGGCTGCGCCCCTGCTGCGCGGCTGGGTGCGCCGCTTGAAGGAGCAGGGCGTACGCCTGCACGTGAATCACCGCTGGTGCGGATGGGCCAGCGACGGCGCGCTGCGCTTCAACACCGAAGACGGCCACCTCGACGTGCACGCTGATGCCACCATGCTGGCGCTGGGCGGCGGCAGTTGGCCGCATCTCGGCAGCGACGGTGCCTGGGTGGCACCGCTGCAGGCGCGCGGCGTGGACATCGCGCCGTTACAGGCCGCCAACTGCGGGTTCGACGTCGACTGGACGCCCCTGTTCGCCCAGCGCAATGCCGGTGCCCCTTTGAAACCAGTGGTAGCGCATTGGATCGACCTGACTGGCCAACCACGGTCACTGCAGGGCGAATGCGTCGCCAGCGACTATGGCATCGAAGGCAGCCTGATCTACGCGCTGTCGGCCGACCTGCGCGAAACCATCAACCGCGAGGGTTGTGCGCCATTGTGGCTGGACCTGGCACCTGCCCGCGATGAAGCACGCCTGCTGGCCGATCTGTCGCGTCCACGCAAGGGCCGCAGCTTCGGTGAACACCTGCGCCGCCAGGCCGGGGTGGACGCAGTGAAAGCGGCACTTGTGTTCGAGCACCTCGGCAAAGACGCGGGCAACGATCTTGCTGCGGTCGCAGCGACGCTCAAGCGCCTGCCGCTGAAACTGCTGCGCCCGCGGCCGATGGCCGAGGTGATCAGCACAGCCGGAGGGGTAAGGCTGGACGCGCTCGATGCAGGGCTGATGCTGCGTGCCCTGCCCGGCGTGTTCTGTGCCGGTGAAATGCTGGACTGGGAAGCGCCGACCGGCGGCTACCTGCTGACGGCCTGCTATGCCAGTGGCCTGCGCGCCGCCGAAGGCGTGATCCAGTGGTTGGCCACACGCTGAATCGCCTGCGGTAGCAGCGGGCGTGGCTCGGCGCTACCGGAAGCAGCGCCTCACCACGGCCTTCGCATGCGTACAGAGGCGAGTGGTACCCCGCTGGGATGGGGATAGATTTCCTCGCGTTCGCGGATGAAACCCTGCCGCTGATAGAAGGACACGGCATTGAGCGAGGCCGACAGCACCACCTCGCGCCCCGGATCGGCCAGCGCCAGCAGCCGCTGCATCAGCGCCTGACCGATACCCTGTCCACCACGATCCGGATCGACGAACAGCGCATCCACCTCATTGCCATCGATATCGAGCACGCCAAAGCCGAGCAGCTCGCCCTGCCCGCCTTCGGCCACCACACAGCCGCCCTGCGACAGCAGCCGCGGATACTGCGCCGGCGGCGGCGACGCCGCCCAGGGTGCGATCACCTCCGGCGGATAGTGACTGCTGCAGGTCTCGCGCACGCACCGCGTGCGCAGGGCCCACAGCGGCGTGACATCGTCGATCGTCCCGGTCCTGAACTGCATGCAACCTCCGTGTGGAACCCATCACCGCGACTTGCTGGCTCTCAGCGCCTGGATCCGGGCCGGCGGCTGGAATGAATCACTGCGCGCGTCTGCCCAGAACGCATGGAATACCGCGTGATCCGGCACCCGCCGCAGCAGTTCTCCCGGCTCCAGATAGCGATACAGCGTCGCCAGCGAGCGGATCTCCACCGGCGACACGCGGCGCAGGATGTGCTCCGGCCCCAGTTCGGCCGGATCATTCAGGCCGGCCGCGCACAACAGCTCCTTCAGGGCATGCAGCGTGTGCTCGTGGTAGCTGTGCACGCGCGTGGCCTTGTCAGGCGCGTCGAGGTGCTTCCAGCGCGCCGGGTCCTGCGTGGCGATGCCGGTCGGGCACTTGTCGGTGTGGCAGCTCAACGACTGGATGCACCCCAGTGCGAACATGAAGCCACGACCGGCATTGCACCAGTCCGCGCCGAGCGCGATGGTCCGGGCAATGTCGAATGCGCTGGTGATCTTGCCGGCCGCACCGATGCGGATGCGCTCGCGCAGGTCCAGCCCGACCAGGGTGTTGTGGACCAGCAGCAGTGCCTCGTGCATCGGCACGCCGACATGATCGACAAACTCGGCCGGTGCCGCGCCCGTGCCGCCCTCGGCGCCATCGACAACGATGAAGTCTGGCAACAGGCCGGTCTCCTGCATCGCCTTGGCGATACCGAACCACTCCCAGGGATGGCCGATGGCCAGCTTGAAGCCGACCGGTTTGCCACCGGACAGTTCACGCAGGCGGGCGACGAACTGCAGCAGTTCGACCGGCGTGGAAAACGCCGAGTGCCGCGACGGAGATACACAGTCCACCCCCATCGGCACGCCCCGGGTCACGGAGATCTCGGCCGTCACCTTCGGCGCGGGCAATACGCCGCCATGACCGGGCTTGGCCCCCTGGGACAGCTTGATCTCGATCATCTTCACCTGGTCATGGGTGGCGTTGGCGACGAACCGCTCTTCGCTGAAACCGCCCTTCTCGTCGCGGCAACCGAAGTAGCCCGAGCCGATCTCCCAGACCAGATCGCCGCCCATCTCACGGTGGTACGGCGAGATCGAGCCTTCGCCCGTATCGTGATAGAAGCCGCCACGGCGTGCGCCTTCGTTGAGCGCTCGGATCGCGTTGGCCGACAGCGAGCCGAAGCTCATCGCCGAGATGTTGAACACACTGGCCGAATAGGGCTTGGCGCAGCCTGCGCCGATCAGCACACGGAAATCGTGCCGGGCGATGGTGGTCGGTGCCAGCGAATGGTTGATCCATTCGTAGTCCACCGCATATGCACTACGCAGCGTGCCGAACGGCACCGTATCCATCTCGTTCTTGGCACGCTGGTAGATCAGTGCGCGCTGCTGACGCGAGAAGGGCACGTCTTCCAGATCACTCTGCACGAAATACTGGCGGATCTCCGGGCCGATCGATTCCAGCCCGTATCTGAAGTGCGCCATGACCGGATAGTTGCGGCGCAGGGTGCTGCGCTTCTGCAGCAGATCCCAGGTCCCCAGCGCCACCATCGCGGCGGTCAGACCGACGCCCCAGTACCAGGCAGGCCATATCGTGGCCAGCCACAGGCAGACGGGGAACATCAGGATGGCGAGCAGGTAGACGATATACCGGTGCATGGCGTTCCTTGGTTGCAACTGCAGCCGAGTCTACCGCGCCCACCATCATCAACGCCTACAGGCGATCGTCGACCACGCTGCGCGGCCAGGCCGATTTCACGTCATACACCAGGCCGCCGGGCGCCAGCAGGCCGCGGATGCGGGCTTCATCCATCGCCTTGAAACTGGCATGCGCCACTGCCAATACGACCGCGTCGTAACAGCCGGCCTTCGGCTCGGCCAGCCACCGCACACCGGCATCGGCCAAGGCCGCCGGGCCCACCCATGGATCGCTGACATCGACCTGGGCGCCTGCGTCTGCCAGGCGCTGCGCCAGCTCCAGCGCACGACTGTTGCGCAGATCGGGGCAGTCTTCCTTGAAGGTGACGCCCAGCACCAGCACGCGCGCCTGGGCCGCGGTCCGCCCGCGCTCGGCCAACATGGCCAGGACACGCGTGGCCACGTGCTCGCCGACACGGTTGTTGACCTGCCGCGCGGTGTGAATGAGGTCCGGGTGGTAACCCACACTTTCCGACTTGTGCAGCAGGTAGTAGGGATCCACGCCGATGCAGTGGCCACCGACCAGACCGGGACGGAACGGCAGGAAATTCCACTTGCTCCCCGCGGCGTCCAGCACGTCCTGGGTGTCGATGCCGAGACGGTCGAAAATCAGCGCCAGCTCGTTGACCAGGGCGATGTTGACGTCGCGCTGGATGTTCTCGACCACCTTGGCCGCTTCGGCCACGCGCATCGATGGCGCCGGGAAGGTGCCTGCGTCGATGATGCGGCGGTACAGCCCATCGACCACCGACGCCACCTCCGGTGTCGAACCCGAGGTGATCTTGCGGATGTCGGCCAGACGGCGCTGGCGGTCCCCCGGGCTGACCCGCTCCGGACTGTAGCCGCAATAGAAATCTTCGTTGAATCGCAGGCCCGAACCCTGCTCCAGCAAGGGCACGCAGACTTCCTCGGTCGTGCCGGGATAGACCGTGGACTCGTAGATCACCAGATCGCCGGAGCGCAGATGGCTGGCGATCAACCGCGTCGCCGAGCGCAGGGGTTCCAGATCAGGCTGCTCGTAGGCATCGATGGGCGTCGGCACGGTGACGATGTACACGTTGCACTCGTCCAGCCGCGCAGGGTCGCTGCTGTACTCCAGCTGGCGTGCAGCGGCGAGTTCCCCGGCCTCCACCTCCAGCGTGTGGTCCTGGCCCGCGCGCAGCTCGGCGATGCGTTCGGGGTCGATGTCGAAGCCGAGCGTCGGCTGTTCCCGGCCGAATGCCACGGCCAGTGGCAGGCCCACGTAACCCAGGCCGATCACCGCGAACCGGGGCGCTTCCGCCGCCGACACCGGCACGCTCATCAATGCACCCGCCATGCCGGCAGCGGCGGATCGCCCACTGCCGCCGCTTCGGCCATCACGCTCATTCGCTGCCCACTCCGGGAAGTCTTCGCAAGAGGGCTACAGCGTAACGGTGTCAGGACCTTGTCGCCAAGGTCAGGAGCCCAGTGCGACCGCGGCAGGCTCCAGCTCGCCATCGGCCCCGGTCCAGGCCTGCAGCAGGTGCTCGAACCCCACGCTGCCCAGCGTCAACCCCGGCCACGCCTCACCGACGATCTGTGCCAGCAGCTCCGCCTCGATGCGTCGCGTCCCCATGTTCCAGCGGGGGAACGCCCGCTGCGGCACGGGCGCCCGGCACAGCACCTTCAGCTGGGTATGGCTGCGGGCATTGAGGATGCGCGGGAACACCGAATCGATACCATCCTGCGGACCTTCGAGATACTGCAGGAAGCGTGTACCGTCGAACATCAGCACCCCGGTGACGCCAGCCACGCGATTGAACGCCGTGGCATCGGCCAGCAGGCGGTCAAGATCGGATGTCCGCAGATCGGCGCGGGCATCGCTGACGTAGGCGATCGCGTAGAGCGACATCAGGTGGCTCCCCCCCTGGGAACGATGGTCGGGACTATGGCATGAATGGGCGATACAGTTAAGCACGCCGTGCGATGCCCGGCCGCCGGTGCTGGAGCCCCCGCTGGGCTACAATCGGCGCCGCACTGCAGGCCCGGATGGCGAAACTGGTAGACGCATCGGACTTAAAATCCGCCGACCGCAAGGTCATGCCGGTTCGATTCCGGCTCCGGGCACCAAGGCTTTTGCGACATTTCAGCGATAAGCCTTTGCTCCGCAATTTCAAGCTCGCTCCGCAAATGGACATTGGATAGACACAGGGACGACCATGAGCAACACGTTCAAAACCACGACCGGCGCCGACAAGACTTGCGCCAGTTGCGGCTCCATCTACAGCACCAAGATCTTCACCGCGCCCTTCAAGGACAACGATGCGGTCAACTGCAGCGTGTGCGGGAATGTGCTGGATAGTTGGCGGTCGACATCGATCCCCACCTACACGCTGAGACAGCGCGGCCCTGGCGCACCGCCAGAGGAATGATGCCGTAGCGCGAAGACAGCGCCACTGCGACCATGCGTCGCAGCGCATTTTTCAGAACGCTAAACGCCCCGCCGCAGCTGCTGCAGCCCTGCCCTCACCCACGCCTTGGTGCGGACGTCTCTCGCGCGGGGTTTCGTCTCTGCCGGCGGCTTGCGCGGCTCCAGGGCTTCCTTGATCCGTGTCACATCCAGCGCCCCAGACTCAGCCAGTCGGCGCGCCTGTTGCTGCTGCTCGCGCGTAGGCGGCAGGCCGGGCAGTGGCGGGGGCAGACGGATCGGGGTGCTGTCCGTCAGCCTGGCGACGGCCTCGCGCAGGGGCAGGTCGGGATAAAGCCTGGCCGCGCACCAGCGCTCGGCGTACCGCTTCGCCTGCCGGACGCTGGCCGCGCGCACTTCCTTCACCTGCCACATCTTCTGGCCTTCCATCCACAGGCGCACGCCGGCAGCACCATCGGGGGCAACGCCGGCCGTTTCCCGGCCGTTGTACCAGAGCGCCCAGCGCTCACCGGTCTGGACCCAGCCGGACGGGACTGCGGCGGTGCGGAAACCATGGTGGCCGTGCGAAGGAAGCATGGCCGGAAGGATACGACCGGCCGTCGCAGATCATGCGAACGCCCCGCCCACGTCCCTGAATCATTCGAAGTTGATCGAGAAAAGCGCCCTACTCCAAGCCGGGTCGCATCGAGAACGACCCGGCTCGGGCTTGCTCAACAACCGAACTTCGGCTCGCCGAACGTCTTGCGGAGAGAAGCGATCAGGCCAATGTCATCCGTGAGATTCGTTTCACTCACATCAACATGCGGCAATGCGCCAATGGCCCCCACAACGACATGCTTGCGCACCGTTAGAACGGCGTCCAGCGGAACAGGACGCTCTTCGCGTCCGAAATCATGCTTGCAACTACCACTCACCCAACCGGACGGTGTCAGGTGCTCGTCTTCCCACTCATTGCTCAATGACATTGTCAGCCTCAGTGTGTGCCTTACTGAAAGGTCGCCCCGACCGGGCTGGCCGGGGCGCATTGCTCAAGCAGCGGGAAGCTTCGGAACGCCAGGTGCCTCGAGCAGGATCTTGTCGAGGAAAGGCAAAGCCGTAGGATCGCGCTCGCGGAAATACTGGTGAGCCTTGTTGGGCAGCCAGACCTCATTGAAGTGAAGGCGGAATGCGTGCAAATAGCCGACCGGATACATCTTTGCGTCGCAGACACGACCGTCTGCATAGCGATGTTTGTAAGTCGGCATCTTGGAGGTATCAACTCCCTGCTCACGCAGCCACCTCGCGAACATCTTCCCTTCTGAGATGTCCGGAACCATGTGTTCAGGCAGCGTGTACCCGCGCGATTCCAGCGGGGCTATCAAGGTAATTGCCAGCTCACTCAGGATCGAGAAGTGGGTATAAGGGACCTTGTCCTTGTTCGCCAGATAGCGCTGGATGTGAGGAGGCAGGCCCGGCGCCGGTGCACCATTGGGCTGCCGACCGGACAGCCACTCGCGCACCCACTTAGCTACCGCTACCGCAAATTTCGGGGACAACCACTGGGCCAAATGCACTGCTGCATCGGGATGAACCCACGTTCCTTGGGCACCCTGCCCGCCCCTAACTGACTGAACAAGAAGCGATATGGGAATTCCCATATCGTCGGAAAGCTCTGTCAGGAAGGCCTCGGTTGAAGCTAGGCGCCGGTAGTCCGCGAAGAGCTTTCCCACTGCCTGACACATGGCAGTGGCATTGATGTACCCATCGAGCTTGCGCTGCTCAATGAGGGTGTTCTCCATCTGGCGATGGATGAGATGCAGCGACAGCTGCTGGGTGTTGCTGGTCATGTGGACTTAGCCTCTTGTGTTGCAGGCAAAGCCATGGCCTCAACTAGCGGAACTACGACGCACGTCACAAATCGTTAGTAACGACTGATTGACACATATGACATACGGCGTATGATTCGCTCCGTTACTTCTAGGTAAGTTGTTGCCACTGCTCGGCACTGCTTGCGTAACACCGCCCTACCTAGTTGGCGCTAGGTGGGGCTTTTTATTGCCCCGACGGTGGCCGGGGAATCCCGACGGCCACAAGATAGTGAGGCGGTTCAGCCTCGTCAACGCCAAATGTAGTGAAATTCGGCAATCCTTTGTGCTGCAAGGGTTCCAGCATCGGCGCGCGGATCAATAACTTATGCGATGCCCATCCAAACTGCGCAGTCAAGTAAGTTTCGATGGTTATCAACAACTTAGCCATCCCTAATACACGCGCCGGATACACTCCCTCAGCCTACGATCCGGCCATGTGCGGCCGATTCGTCCAGCTCCCCGTGATCGACTTCGGCCAGGCGGGGCTGGCTGACCTTGCTCCCGGCCTGGCCGAGATCCAGCCCAGCTACAACCTGGCGCCGACGCAGCGCGCATCCGTGATCCTGGACCGCGGCGAAGGCCGGCAGGTCACCCGCT
The DNA here is from genome assembly GCF_056756445.1 of Stenotrophomonas sp. STEN225. Classification (NCBI taxonomy): domain Bacteria; kingdom Pseudomonadati; phylum Pseudomonadota; class Gammaproteobacteria; order Lysobacterales; family Lysobacteraceae; genus Stenotrophomonas; species Stenotrophomonas sp. STEN225. Next base: position 99,213 of record NZ_JBRRBV010000002.1, read on the forward strand.
TGGCTTGGGGCCTGCTGCCGTTCTGGGCCAAGGCCAAAGGCCTGCAGGGCTCAACCATTAACGCCCGCATCGAGACCGTGGCCACCAAGCCGGCATTCCGCACCGCGTTTAAGAAGCGCCGATGCGTCATCCCGATGGCCGGCTACTACGAGTGGTCGGTCAGCCCGATCGACGGGAAGAAGGATCCGTGGTTCATCCACGCGGCCGAGCCGCTGCTGGCGGCAGGCCTGTGGGAGGACAGCAGCCCGCTGCTGGCAGACGGCAACCTGGGAACCTTCACCGTCATCACCGGGGACAGCAGCGGCGTGTCGGCCGACATCCACGACCGCATGCCGGTCTGGCTGCTGGCCAGCCAGATCGATGAGTGGATGGCAGCCAGCCCCGACGATGCGATGGCGATGCTACTGGCCAGCGAGCCCCCATCCATGGAGGCCTACCGGGTCAGCCGGGCGGTCAACACCCCGCGAAATAACGGCGAGGCGCTACTCAACCAGGTGGAATAGAGCGCCACCAGCTCAACCGTCCTCGCTGACCGGCATCGAGCTTTCCACGGGTTGGAAGCGCTCCGCGAAGGCCTCCTCGTTCACGAGCGACGTTCTCCCCTCCCAGTCAGTGACGATCCAGTCACCGGGCGCAAGGAATGCGTATCCCTCACCCGTGACCAACACGTGTGCGCCGGGATCGAACAGCGTGCCCGGCGCAGGCCGCATGCCAGACTGCTGAGCGAACTCCGGCATGCTGACGACATCCGGGTGGTCCCCAGGCTGGTTCCACTGGACCGCATCGACGGCCCGCTCCACGTACTTTGCCATGTGATCTCCGCTTGTTATGCCGGCAGCCATGCTGCAGCGGCGTCTGAGTAGATAAGCCTGAGCAGCGCCCCCGGGGCCAGATCTCGGTCCGCGCTGATGGCGATAGCTGCATTTGCGGCGACACGCAGCAAGGCAACCGAGCTGCTGCTGTTGCGAATCACCAACTCCTGACCATCCATCGCACCGGCATCAATGGTTGAGATCCTCGTCACCCCGGTGCCAGCAGAGACGGTTGCCGAGAAGTGCAACGTCCGGCCTCCCCGACGCTCCAGCGAAAGGACCTTGTCGCCCGCCTGTGCGTAGGTCTGCGCGAAAACAGCGCGACTGGTGCGGCGGAAGCCGACGGTATAGTCGACCCGGATGTTGGAACTGAGCGAGTTCGTGTAGCCAGGCCCCTGTGCCAGGGCCCGGTCAAGACGGACGTCCCTACAGTCGAACATGATGTCGTTGTTCTGCTGCCCATCCAGCAAGTGGGTGAACTGGCCCTGGACCTGAAGATTGCTCAGTTCAATTCGGCTACCCGGACCCATCTTGCACAGACGCAGACCGGTTCCGCTCGCACCACGTGCGTCGACACTTCCTCCATCAACGTAGATCTGCCCGCCCTCGTCTGCAAGGAACGCACAGGCAACGTTCGCGCCGCCTTGCTTTGTGACCATCGTGGGCCGGCTAACGCGCGCGATTCCACGCGTGGCGACAACATGTGGATAGGTTCCGCTATTGTCCTGGTTCGTGACCAGCCCGTCCACGTAAACCGTCGGGATCGTATCCTCGTTGGCGGACTGTCCTGTGATCTGGATTGCGGCTCGCCCCTGAGACTCCTTCAAGAAGAAGTGCGACAGATTCTCAATCCTGTTGCCCTGACACGCCTCCGGGTGGGCGACACCCTGAAACACGTTGACTCCAGTGCCGCCGTAAGAGACACAATCCTGCACGAGGCCGAAGCTTCCACGCAGCTGAAAATTCCTCTGCGACGAGTTGGGGCCATTGAAGGGTGCATACCCGTGGCAACCCATGAACTGAATGCCGTGACTGCTCCAATGAGTGTCGAAAGCGGCGTTCTGGCACAGCCACCCCTTTGAGTTGACCACTGCCGATCCCTTGGTTCGACCGTAGCGGTAGGTTCTCTCGTCGTTGGGCTGCGTGATCAATGATCCGTCGGTGTATACATGCCGGATTTGATAGCCGAAAAGATCGCTGTGCATGCCGAACTCGCACCCGTACTCGACTACCCCGTAGGCGTAAGCGCCTGTTGTGAAATCGGTCGTGCCATTGGAGGTTACGATGTTGTGTGTCCGGTCGAAAAGGCAGGAAACGAACTCCACCGTCTCAGACTTTGCACGCATGGCGCGGATCCCCGACACATCTGGCGCCAAGCACCCCTGAACGTAGACAATCGCCGCATTGCCTGGCTCCACGTAGTCGGACCTGAAGTTCCTGATGTCGACCAGGACGTCCGAGTTCATCCTTGCCACTCGGATGTTCGACACGTACTTCTCAAAAAGGTAGCTGTAGAGATTGATCCTGTTCGCGTCGATCCCACCTACCGCCGTGTGCTCTCCGATTCGCTCCAGATCTGCCGCACGCGAGCCAGGAATAAAGTCGTCCGACATGACCTTGATGATGTCGCCGACAGAGAACCCAGTAGTAGTGCTGACAACCAGCGAGTGCGTCGGCGTCGCACCGCCGCCCTGCCCTTCGGTATAGTCAACCACAGCCATCTCAATGGCATTCACCGCCACCTGGGCGCCGTAGTTGGCAATCACGCTGAAGGTCGGGAAGCTTCCACTCATCGCCGTGATCTGGCATTGCCTGCCGTCAAACAAGCAGCTTGCATCGATCATTTCAACCGACTGAGAGAGCATGTAGTTGGCCGTCGGACTGCCAAGCACCTGGCGTCCGGTCAAGACCGCAGCGGTGATTGCAGCCCAATCGATGCTCTGCGTCAGCGACGTAACAAAGGGATAGGCCTCCTGAGCTTCTTGCAGCGTCGAGAATCGCTCTGACAAGAAGTGAGGCTGTCCATCGCCGATAGCGCCAAAGTCTTCAGGAGAAGTCTGCTCACGCGACTTTCGCTCCAGCGTACGAAGCACCGCGCCGGGTCCATCCTGGATGAATCCGATCAGGGCAGCGCCGTCATTCGCCTTCAGAAGGCTCGTGCTCACGCCCTGCACTACGTTCCACAACGAGGGGTTGAACGCCTCTGTGGTGACGAATGGTAGTGCCGCAGCGACCGGCTGGAACAGGCGTTCGTTAAAAACCACAGTCAGCTCAGTGGAGTCAACGAAGATTCCCCCGGCATAATCCACAGGAGCCTGGGGATATCCGACGCCTGCCCGCGCCATGGGGTTCGTGTAGCCCTTCCGGTCTACGAACTTTCCGAGCTGGGGACCGGGCAGCTGACGGTTCCGGCCCACAGATCCCGTTACAACCGCAATGCGGGTGTTCTCATCAATATCGTCGGCGGAGATAGACGGGTAGGAAGATAGAGTCTTGTCGGCCATCACTGGATTCCATAAAGAGGAAAACCGCTCTCATCGAAGAGGGGATCTCCCTCTTCACTGATCAAGCGAAAAATTCCGTTCCCTGGCGACAGCTCGAAGTCATCGTCGGGATCGTATGTCCTGAAATCGACCATCACGCCACCAGCCTTGGGAAGCCACTGCAAAGGGTTCCCAAGGAAGCTGTCTTCAGGGGTTGGTTGGCGACCGATATGCACGCGGATTCGGGCATTCCCCATATCCTCGACCGCGATTCTCTCTACGTCGAAGAGTGTCCTTGCTGCCTCTTCGATCAACCATGCCGTTCCGTATCCGCTGTTGACGAGCAACTTCCAGCGCAGCAGGCGTCGATAGTCGTCATCGCCAAGGACCTTCCCGCCGGTGAAGAGCCCGCCACCGGCCTGGAACATCGGGAACGCGCCGAACCCGCCAATGTAGGGCTGTCCGTCGAAGCCGAAATGCCAGATTGCCCTCGTGTTCGAGATGCGGCGAGGACGGCCCAGGATGCTGCCAATGCCGTCCAGTTGCTCTCCCACTGCAGTGTCGAGCCACCTCTCGTCCCGGAGCTGCTTGATTGCCGCCTGAACCGTATTGGCTGGCTCCAGCAGCGCCTGAACGAGCGCCCTCAACCTTGGCGAGTCTTTGAACTGAGCGGTCCAATTTGACCACGCGACGGCAGCGTGATCCTGATCAAGATCCACTGCTCACCTCCACGCGTTGAGCCGAGAACGCCGCCTTTTGCCGATCGCTGATCGGGATGTTGGCCGCCTTGAACGCGCCTGATGTTGGTGGTGAGTCGGGATCCAGCGACGATGCGAATAGAAGATTCGCATATGCGACCCCGGAGACGCCGTATACGGCCTTGAAGAAGCTCTGCCAGATCACATCGTCGCCAATCTCGAGCTGCTGTCCCATCTCGACCAAGGCGCGCTTGATGTCCTCGAAGCCGTTGTCAGGGAAGGGCTGCTCGCTCGCGGACAAAAGCGACACTGAGGCCTTGATCCAGATGTAGATCGGAACAGGCCGATCGAAGTTGATCAAGGTCGGAACGCCGATGTAGTTCTGCACAGCGACCGTCGTGTCACCGAAGGTATCGATGCCGGCAGCCTTGGAGTCATAGATCGCCTGCGCCACCTCCCGATCAAGGCCACCATCAACCACCATGTGAACCGAGTGTGGCGGACGCCCCACCATGTCGGGATAGTTCCCAACGTTCTCGAACCCGACCACTTTCGTCACGCCTGGCGCACGGGCCTTGATGGTCGAGGCAATCGCGTCCAGAGTCGCTCCACCCAAAGCGAACATTCCCGTCGCGTAGCGATTGCGCAGGTCCGAATCGCTTTCAGGGGGTGAGCCGGCGACCGCCGGCTCGGGGTTGGTCACGGCATCCCAGCCCGCAGCGGCATCAACGATCTCGGTCAGGACCCCGGCCTCGGCTCCAAGGGTGGACGGTTCAATGGTCTGAGCAATGGCCGGCGAGGAAAGAGCTTCCAGTACCAGGTTGCTCGAGTGGGCCAGGACGAATGCGGATCCGGCGGCAGTGGCTGCCAGCACCCGCGCTCCATCGGCCAGAACTGCTACTGGAGAACCGGATGCGGCCGCAGCCAGCCCGGTGGCCACCACCTGCGCCGTGGCTCCGCCAGGTGGTGCCGACCACGTATAGATGCCTCCGTCGATACGGATCACAAACTGTTCGCCGGCGACCGCATCGGCTGGAACCAGCAGCCGCGCCGCGCCGGCCGAGCTGGTGCTGATACTGGCCTGACTCGCCAGCTCCCACAGCTCCTTCGTGGCGACATTCCTGATGCGAGACCCGGCAGCAATCACCGTACCCGGAGCTCCTGACAGAAGCACGTACCCTCTGGACTCGGTGGCACCCTCACGCTGCACCCCCGTGAAGGAAACTGCGTTGTCCAGCGAGACACCCGATGCGCTGATCGGATACATGGCTCCGTAGACCCCCTCGGCGAGTTCCCAGAGAGCAGCCTCACGCTCGGCGAAGGTATCTATCAGAATTCCCATAACTGAATCAGGCCGAGTCTCAATGTCTCCGGAGAGTCCTGCCCCCTGGAGGTTGTTGCGAAGTGCGGAGATGATCTCAGGCCGGATGTCCGCCAAGCGCTTACGGATGAAGCCGGCCGGGGTTACGCCGAAGTCGGCCATGGGTTACTCCAGAGTGATGGTGTCCGCAACGAGGCCTTCGTCGGTGCTTGCCTGGAAACTCACTTCCAGCTTGCGGGCCTCGCGGTCGATGTTGAGCCGCATACTCGTGACTGCGGTCACGCTCGGAACGTCGTTGATTCGTCGCCGCAGCACCGCCTCGATTTCGCTGCGATTGGGCCGTTTCACGAGGATCGACTCGAGATAAGGGACACCGAAGGTAACGTCGAGGAAATACTCGCCAAACCACGTCATCAGTGTCACTTTGATCTGCTGGCGCACGCGGAACGCGCCGTCCACGAGCACCACATTGGCGCCGTCCACCGCAAGGTCGTGCACCGCATTAAGCTTGAGGTCCAAACTCATTTCTGCGGCTTCCCAGAAGTACCAGTTCCCGGCGTGACGCCGGTCGTGATGTGTTCGATCAGGCTCACGCCGCCTGCGGTGACATCGCCCGTAGCCTCCAGCTTTCCTCTGAGCAGAACGTCCGCATCGATGGTCAGGCCAGCAGGAGCAGAGATGTTCGCTGCACCGCTTGCCGTGATGGTGATATCACCTGCGGGAGATATGGTGATGCTGGCCGAGCCGAATTGGACCACCAGGTTCTCGGTGTCGACCTTCTGCACGCCAGGCCGACAGACTGGCGTCGCAAACGCGTCGCTAAGATCGAACATCCTGGGATCTCCCGGCTCTCCGTCTTCCCCGGACAGCCAATTCTCCAGCGCCCGCTCGGAGAAGTGCAGCGTCACGTCATCCCCAGCCGCAAGCGGCACCGAGATGGTTGCCTGGCCGGCCATGCCGCGCGGGAAGTGCACGGGAACGCTGACGATCCGTGGCGCTACCAGCGCCTCGCCCGAGGACAGAGCCTTGCTAAGAGCTGGCTCAACTACAGCAGCATGCCCGTCGAAGCTCACGATCTTGCCAGGCAGGCATGTGTGTACCTCTGCCAGCTCGGTGGCGATCAGCCGCCGAAGGTCGGATGCCTGACTCATGACACCTCCACGATATGCAGGTCGGTTGTCCAGTCACCACCGTGGTAGTCGCCACTGTGCGAGACTGATTCGACGCGCCAGATCCCCTTAACCTGCCGGCTGTCCATGCGCACCCGGTCGCCCGGATTCAACCAGGGAAGCAGCAGTGACCGGACGCGCCAGCCGTCTCGACGCTGCCGCTCGGATCGGACAGTCTTTCCACCGCCGGCGTCCTTCTCCCGGCTGGCCTCGCGCACACGCTCCGGTGAACCGATCAGTCCGGATGCAGCGTTCAGCACGACCACGCTGCGCTCGGTCACACCCTTGGTGGCCACTACCTGCAGGGTCTGGTTCTGGATTGACCATTCCAGACCTGCCCCCCTGCATAGCTTGTGCAGCGCGGCACGGGCAGGCCCGTAGAAGCTGAAGCCGTGTTCCCACGTCCTTGGCGTCAGAGACCGAGGCATGTTCAGGACCAATCCCATCTTTCCCGCCACGTCCTGGATGATGGTGGCCGACGTTGATCCTGCGCCATAACTCAGGCTCACCGCGCTGTCGCGAAGCTCGCCATACCCGTCGGCGATCGCAAGCTCGGTGACCACATCGGGCGAATCGAAGCGAGTGAAGGCATCGACCACCGTGCCAGCCGCCAGCAGGATGGCTCCACTCTCTTCCTCGTATCCCGCGTACAGATAGGCGCGAAGGTCAGGCTTCTCCAGAGCTTTCCGCGTCGACGGAGCGAGGTTATAGATCCGGATCGAGTGAACGTTAGGATCTTCTTCAGCATCCTTCTGCACGTCGAACTGGATCTGCATCGGCGGCAGGATGGTTGTGCCCTGCCCGCCTGGAGGTCCAACGACCAGGCGATAGGTGCGGCGGAACCGTGGCATCAGGCGATCTCCGCAGCGGGAATGTAGATAAGGCTGGCCAAGCCCTTCCGGAATCCGTCACGGGGGATTCCCGGCGTGTCGCCCAGCACCAATGCCATCAGCTCTCCAGGCGGTAGCGCGAGGTAGTGAAACCGAGCAAGTAGCGGAACGTTGGGCACCACGACGATCCCGGCAACGATGGTCTCTCGGTTGTAGTTCTGGACCTCCATCGACCACTGTGAGGCCTCGCTGTTCCAGCTCAAGCGGACAAAGTAGGTCTCGCCGTCAAGCTCGACCTCCAGCAGTTGGTCATTGGCATCGATCGTGGTGATCTCGAACATCAGATGACCCCCGGCGAAACGCCATCACGTCCAAGCTTCAGGCCCTCATCTACGTAACGCGTGGCCTCTTGACGTCTCCTCTCGTCAAGGTCTTCCGTACTGGCCTTACCGGCGCTCGTACGTGTCGATCCCGCCTTGCCCTTGGCCCTGGGCGCAGCCTTATCCTCAGGCACGGTTTCCGTCTTCAACTGGGCCTTGACGATCTTCCGGAAGTCGCAGTCGATGGAGAAGTGGTCTCCTTCGTTCGTGCGGCCAATTCGGCACCGCTCCATGACCATCTCTGTGTAGGTATCCATGCCGGTGCTGATCGTGACCAGCTCGCGGGCCTCATGAAGTCGTCTCAGAACGTCTTTGGCCTGGACCAGCTTCTGCCAGCCGTTGGCGCCGAAGACCGTGATCTGCGCCGAGGTCACCATGCCCGATAGCGACAGCTTCTCGGCATCATTCGACACGTTGTCGGTGATGGTGCTGCCATCCTCGACGGGGTAGACGGTCGCATAGCTATCCAGCACCGTGTCCTCGCTGATGAGAGCATCCAACTCCAGTGCGCCGACGGCCGCACGAGTGCCGAACACCGAGCTGAAGGTCAGTGCAGTCAGCGCCATGGTCAGTACCCGATTGCGAAGTAGCGGACGATCCCAGGTGTAGCAGTGCCCTGTAGCAATGTTCCGCCATTCGCGTCGAGGTCGCGGATGGAGCAACCTGCATCGCCGGTCGTGCTGAAGATGAAGCCCAGGCAGGAGAACGCGTTCAGGCAGGCGGTCGGGAATGGCTTCGGCCACGAGATCCGCAGCGAGGAGTCAGCCGGCACTGTGGCGACGCCCCACTGGATGATGAAGCGAAAGCTGTTGATCCCATTCACCAGCTCCATGAAGCCGTTCTCGGACATCATTGCGTCCGCGATTGCTGCGAACGGGTCCAATCCGAGGTTGCTGCGCGCTTGTCCTACGGTTGTTGCGCCGGTGCCGCCCTTGTTGAGTGGAAGCGTTCCGCCCATCTCCTGCAGTTGCACGTTAAATGCATGGGTATGGGTCGTCCCGCCTGCCGCGTTCTGGCTGCCCGCGGTAATGGCGCTGGGTGTTCCCATGGCGATCACGCGGTCCGCGCCAAGGGTGCCGCCGCCGGTCAGGCCCGCCCCTGCGGTGAACTGCCTGCCAGCAAACACGAATGAGCCAAGGTTCGTGGACTCGACCTGCGCCTGCAGCGTGCTCCCGGACCAGCCGATGAATACCTTGTTGTTCCCTTGCCCGACGCCGCCACCCTGCTGCACGGGCATGAACCCTAAGCCGTCTTGCTTCAGGTCCAACTTGGACTTGATGGCGAGCCACAACGTATCGGTTGCATCCGCCGCCAGCGGCATTCCTGCCGCGTTGGTGACTCCTTTGACTTGGTTGTACAGCCACTGCTGTCGAAGACCGTCGCCGCGGTGCACCGCGTTGAACTGCTCGACCGCAGGCGGAACCTGGCCTATGAAGCCCCATCCGGCTCGAACGGCCTCTTCGGACAGATCTGCGACCGGACCGTCTGCCGCCCAGGTAACGGTGAAACCTTGGAAGAATTCCATGCGCCAACTGGCCTCATGTTGCGGGCGCGGCCACGGCCAAAGCCATGGCGCGCGCCGAGTGGTTTAGAAGCTCTCGACCGGCGTCGGCAGCTGGTACTGGAAGCCGGTCATGGCCTTGCTGGTGCCGCGCTGTGCGGCTGCGCCATAGGCGGCGGGGTTGCCGCCAGGAGGTGCGGTAACTTGGACGCTCGCGGTCTGGGTTACGGTCTGGTTCACCGCAGAGCGGCCCGCATTCACGACCGACCCCGCCGATACGCTGCCAAGCGATCCGGTCGCGTTCGCTGTGATCCCGATGCCTTTCTTGGCCCAATCCGGGATCAGCCCCGACACGAAGTTCCAGCCGGCGGCGAACTTGGCGGTGATCCAGTTCCACAGCGCCTCCACGCCGGACCTGAGCGAGGACCAAGCGCTATCAGCCGTGACCACGATCCAGCCGATGGCAGTACCGATGGCCTCGGCCAGGCCGACTACCAACTTGATGATCATCCCGATGAGCTTGATGTTGATCTTCAACGGGAACAGCAGAGCCTCACCGAACAGCTTCCCGTAGTTCGCGGCATTCTCCAGCTCTTGCGATGTGCTCTGGACCGGCTTGATCAACTGAACGAACCAGTCCCAGATCTGCTGCAGCCAGCCGCCGATGGTTTCAAACGCAGGCATCAGCGGTGAAAGCGCATTGGTCAGTTCCTGGAGCGCCTCGCTACCGGCTGCCGCAACGCCTTCCCACACGCCACCGAAGAACGCCTTGATCGGCTCCCAGTACTTGTAGATGAGAGCGCCCGCAGCTATCACTGCGGCAGCGATGACAGCGAACGCCATCGCGCCCACTGCTCCGACTCCAGAGAGCACCGTGCCAACCGCCCGAATCACACGCAGGAAGCGCAATCCGCCGCCCCCGAGCTTGGCAAACGCTTGAGCAGTTCGTCCCCTCGCAAGCCTATCGAAGAACAGCAGAAGCGGCCGCCCAGCGCTTTGCAGGGTCTCGAGCACGGCCGCGAGTACTCGGAAGACCCTTACAGCGGCCACGCTCCCCGCTACAGCCCCAAGAGCCGCTCCGATGCTAGCCATGTTGCGGACGACCCACTGCGCAGCGACGTTGAATTTCTCCGCCAACTGGTATTTCTCGTTGAGCTCGCCAGCAAGACGCGTGAACTGGTTACGGATCTGCGTGAAAGACCGTTGGAACGTCATGGGCAGCGATTCCATCGCTGCGTCTACCTCCCTCGTCTGCCCCAGAAGTCCGTCCGCAATCCCTTTCGACGTCAACTTTCCTTCTGCTGCCACTTTCCGAAGTTGGTCGGCTGTGATCCCGAATGCCTTCGCGATCGCGTTGGCCAGGACCGGCGCTCCCCCCAGAACCGAGTTCAGCTCTTCGCCGCGTAGAACGCCGCTACTCATTGCCTGGCCGAACTGCTCCAAAGCCGCCTGCTGAGCCTGCGCGGATCCGCCGCCGAGCGAGAGCATTCCCCCCAGTGTGCTGGTCAGCTGCAACACTTCGTCGTTGCTCAAACCCAACACCTGGCGGTTGCGAGCAATGCGCGTGTAGGTGCCAACCGACGTGGAATAGTCCTGGCCTTGCTGCTGAGCCTTGCTGAACAGAAACTCCCGGGTCCGGGCACGATCTGCCGGTGACTCGTTCTGCAGAGCGATTTGCCCCTTGGTCGTAGACCAGGTGTCGGCGGCATCCATGAAGGCTTTGCCACTGATCGTTGCCAGGACGCCTTGGATGGCTCCCTGCAGCATGCCGCCTGCAAAGCCAACTCCGCCACCAACCGCGCCCGCCCCACTGCTACGCCGCATGCGGCGCTGCCGGGCCTCCACCCGATCCATCTGCCGGAGGACCTCGCCATATCCCTGACGCGCGCCCTGCCGCAGGCCAATCCCGAACTCCCGGGCTTCGCGGGTCAGCCGGCCCATCGTGCGGGTCAACTGGTTGCCGGTCCGGTTCATGCTTGTCAGCTCGCGATTGGCGACCTGTACGCCGCGCTTCAGCTGGTCGTTGGCGGCCTTGGCGGCCGTGTTAACCGCCTTCTCCGCCCGCCGGTAGCCGTCGACATACTTCTTGAGGTTGCCCTCCCGCAGCTCATAGCGCAGGACGGTGACCAGTTCGCGCAAGGCCATGGTTACTTCCCTTTCGGCTTCTTGCCCGACGCCTCAGACGCCTCGCGGGCGTCCAGCAAGGCGTTGAGCTTGATCAGGTCCATGAGATCAACCGTTCCCTGGTTGATCTCGGTCATGGAGACGATGCCGGCCATCACCGGCCGGAAGATCAGGAACTCCCGTTCGAGCTCGGGTTCGAACCGTCCAGCAACCCGCCCAGCTTCTCCCCGAGGCCCGACCCAAAGAGGCCGAGCCATCGCCCCAAAGGGCCGGCGAAGTTCAGCTTGATGATCTCGAAGAGCAGTTCCAGGATCTCCCCGAAGTCATCGAACGCGTCGTCCATCTGGTTCGGTGTCAACTTGCGCGCGTCGCGTCCGGCCTTCTCGTAGGCGACCCGCTCGGATTCGATCAGTCTGCTGCACCAGGCATCCAGGCCCTTGCCATCCAGCGATCCGGAGAACGACCGGATTGCCCCCAGCAGCACCGCTTCATCGAGTTCGCCATCGTCCTCGTCGGTTTTGCCGGCTGCAGCCGTGAGCAGGGTTCCCACAGCGGGCAGCAGCTCCTTCTGCAGGTCGCCGAAGATCCGCAGCTGGTCGCGCGGTGCGAAGGTCGTCAGGTAGAACGTCGTCTGCCCGATCTTCACTTCCTTCTTGGCCATCAGCGTGCGCCTCCGACGTGGTAGGTCGCCTCGTTGGACGTTTCGATCGTCCACTCACGATTGCTGATGGTCGCGCCGAACTCGGTGTTCGGCTTCTTCACGATCCACGCTCCGGGGTCGGCGATCAGGGTCCGACCGGTGAGATCGGTGATGGCCAAGGGGAGCGCGCCCTGCCCGTGCGAAGCCCGGTCGAAGTCGGCTGCGGCAGAGAGCGCATCGTTGCTCTTGCTGGTCTGCAGCAGGGTCAGGGTGATCTGCAAGGACCGGTTCTGCGACATCGAACGGCCCTTCTCGCCGTTGGCACCCACCACCGAGGCGATGCCGTCCCCCATCTCTTCCACCGAGATGAAGGTGTCCTCGGCGTAGCCGGAGATGATGTGCGGTCCGAAGGTGATGATCACCTGCGAGGAATCGTAGGTCTTGACGCCCATGTTCGAGGTCCTTAGATGCTGTAGGAGAGGGTGCCGGTGATCTCGGTCGTGTGGATCGCGCCGGCCAGGCGCGCGGAGAACTTGATGCCCTCCAGCAGCCGCTGAGACTTCACACTGTCGGCAATCTCGGCCAGGCCGGGATAGGTAATCCGGTACGACTCCAGCACGTTGTCGTTGGCGTCGGTTTCGCGCGGTGCGATGCCTCCGGCGGTGACACCAGCGTCAAGTGCCGCGCGCAGCGCGGTGACGATCACCTGGATGCCCGCGCTCGTGTACGGAATCTTGCCGTCGGCCTTCGCGAGGACGTCCACGATTCCGGTCTGCACGCGATCCTTGAGCCAGTCGCGGAAGCGGATGATGTCGATCCACTCGCCACTGGCGACGGTCCCGTACTGGCTCAGGCCCAGATTGCGGAACTGTTCGTAGGTGTTCGCGTTCTTGCTGCGCACGATCTGCGACTGCCCCTCGGTCAGCGGGTCAGTCTGCACACCGCTCAGCCGCACGTTCGCCCAAGTCTCGGCACCAGGGTCATAGGTGAAGCGATTGGCGGCAAGCGCGGCTTCCACCCACTCCGTGCCGGCGCTGGCGTGATACCAGAGCGCCGTGCGGTTGTAGTTCAGGGCCTTCAGCTGGCTCGCGATATCCGCGTCGCCGGCGGTGATGATGCCGGCGTCGCCGCTGCTGGCCAGCTGCAGCTTGTCGTTTGCCTCCACCCAGGCGGCGGCTTCCATGATTTCGGCCGCAACGCGCGACAGCTGGATCAGGCCATACCAACCGGAATGGGCGGCCCGGATCGCCACCAGGGCTTCGGTGATGGTCTCGGTCGGGTCGCCGTCTTCGTCCACCGTGCGGCGGCCGACGTACACCTGATCGATCGCCCGATCCTGCTGGAAGACAGTCTGGACGGCCGTGTACAGGGCATCGGTCAGTGCGACACCACGGTCCAACAGCTCGTCGGCGGAGGTGACCAGGAACACCCGGTCGGCCGAGGCCGGCAACGGGGCGAGGAACAGCAGGTCGCTGAAGGACTGCTGGTTGATCGAGGTGGTCGCCAGCGAAATCTCGACCTTGGCGATGCGGTCAATGGATGCCATTGCAGGTTGCTCCTGGGCATAGAAACGAACGCCTGGCGGCGCGGGAGGGCGTGGTGCAGATGCCGGGCGCTCAGGTGGCGCTGGTGGCGTCGAACGTGTCGACCAGGTCTGTGCCGTGGTCCTGCAGGGTCATCTCGCCCTGCACGGTCTTGATCAGCCCGACCTCTTCGTCGTGCTGCTTGGTGTAGCGGATGCCGATATCCAGCACTGCTCGGGGCTCGTACTTCGCCCCATCGCGCAGGACCGGAATGTTCTGCACCGAGTCGGTGGCGTAGACAGCAATGTTGGACGCATACCCCGCCGCGACCATGTATGGTCCCTTCAGGCGCTGGGACAGATCGTCAAGCGCATCGAAGGATCCATCTCCGAAGCACTGCAGTTCGACGGTGGCATCCCGGTGGGCGGCGTAGGTCTGAACCCCGTCGTCGCTCAGGTCTGCTTCCAACAGCGGCGCGCGCGGCGCCGTATCAACCCGAACAGTGATGTAGGGGAGCTTGGGGCGAGGACCATTCTGGTTGGCGAAGATCAGCTGCAGGGTGGTTGCCTTGCCGATCAGGGCACGGATTTCATCTTCGATCATGCGCCCTCCTCGCTCGACAGCTTTTGCCGGACCGCCAGATAGCGGTAGTGGTTCACCCCGCGCATGCCCATGTTCCAATCGCTGCCGGCGGTGACCAGGTAGCGATCGCCGCGGTAGATGACGATGTCGCCGTTACTGCCGGTGTCGCCAGCAACCGCCAACTGCGTCCGGGTATAGATGCGAACAGCCGACTCGACGCGACGGCCTTCGGCCAGCGCCTGCAGCTGGTCGTAGTCCTCCTTCTTGGCCGGCTGAATGCTGGCCCTGAGGTCGATCTGCGTCTCCTGGCCATCCTGCCAGCGACCATCGACATAGGCGCCTTCGCCCCGGGTGATTCGCGGATGTGTCCGTTCCCCGAGCATGCCCATCAGACCTTCTCCCAGCGGATGGCGTTGACCAACGTGCCGTGGTCGACCAGTGGCACATCGCTGCCCTTCTGGGCGACGGTGGATGGCGCATTGGGCACGGCCCAGCTCTTCGATGCCCTGACGTGGGCCTGCTGTTGCTGCTGAGCGAACTCGCCCAGTTGCGCCAGCGCGGCGTCGATCGGGGCGCCCTGCTCCACCCGTGTAGCGACTCGGTCCATGGCCATCCCGAGCACCCGCTCGTTCTTCTGGGCAAAGTCCCGGATGAAGGGTCGGGCGGGGATGTCCTGCGTCCCCAGCTCGTTGTAGATGGCAATGTCCAGCAGGCTGACCCCGTCCTGGGTGCCGGCTTTGGCCTGCACCCCGACCTTGATCCCCCGGCCATCCAGCGCATCGACCTGCTTCAGGTACTGCGCCAAGCCATCGCCGCTGCTCTTGGTTATCGCGGCCATCCGCAACACCCCATGGGCTTTGGGCTGACGGTGATGGCACCCAGCCGCGCGCAGATGTCGTTGAGGGCGGCCCAGCGCGCGTAGAAGCCCGCCGGATCGGCAACGCCACCGCCGGTGGCGCCGTCGAAGTAGGTGCGGCTGAGGTCGCCGTCCGTCTGGGATTTCACACCCAGCGGGACGACCTCGCCGTTGTCCGCAGCCTCCTTCTGCTGCTGGCGGCTGTAGAGAAGCCACGCGGCGTACCACGCAACCGCCTCGTCCGCCTTCTTCTCCGTGAGGCATGCCGGCCTGTAGGCCTCCGCCATCGAGATGGCCGTGGCCTTCTCTTCCGGCGTGGCGGTCAGGCCCGGGGCGAGGAAGTCCAGGATCTCGATGACGTCGGCCATGGCCATGGTTATGCGTCCTTCTTGTTGCCTTCTTCTCGGATCTGGTCCAGGCGCATGGACCCAGGCCCAGCCTCGAACGCAGCGATGGCGTCCTTCAGCTTCTCGACGCCCCAGTTGGCGCCGGCGTTGGGGACGCCCAGCTCCTTGGCGCGGGCGACCAGCGCGGCTTTGTCTTCGCCGTCGCCGCCGGTGCCGGCCTGCGCGCTGGGTGCGCCCGATACCACTTCCAGCAGATTCGCCTTGACCAGCTTGCCGAGGTTCTTCGTCGGCTGGGCGTCGAACGTGCCGCCGGGGGCGATCACCTTGCCATCGTGGACGTGGGCGCCCACGGATTTGTTCTTGTAGGTCGCCATCACAGCACCGCCTTGGTGAACGCGAGGGGATAGAAGACCGAAACGCCGGCACTGCGGGCCATGCACGGCACCACCAGCTCCAGGTTGCGGGCCTGCGCCGGCAGCTGGTTGAACTGCATCGGCACGTCGTGGGTGATGTTGTCCGGCGCGAACTCGCCGGCAATGATCAGATCATCGCCGCCCGGGCCAGCGCCCGAGAGCTCGGCCATCTCTTCGAACTCCAAGCCCGGATGCTTGCGACGGAAGAACTCGGCCACGGTCAGGCCGTTCGAGTCCGGCAGGCGCTTGGAACTGATGATCGACAGCGGCTCGGTGGCCATCGCGAAGCGATTCGGGGTGTGCACACCCTTCGACTGCACGCGCACCGCGTTGTAGATCGCGTCCAGGTCGGCCAGGATCACGTCCGCGTCGGTGGCCATGGTCCAGCCGCCGGTGATGGTCGTGGTGCCGATGTTCGGGTGGTTGGTCAGGCCGTACAGACCATAGGCGGCATCGCCAACCATGCCGATCAGGTTCAGCTTGATTTCCACCGCCAGGCGCGCGGCGTTGGCCTTGCGGGTCGGGAGATTGGCGCCGGTGGCGTTCGAGGCGATCAGCTCGTTGACGTTGTAGCCGTAGCTGTCACCGATGGTCTTGACCCGGATGGTCTTCTCGACGCGGGCCACGTCGGCGCGCGGCAGGTCGTCGGCGTAGTTGGCGATGACCTTGGCGATGCCCACCGAGTCGTAGACCGAGTAGGTCACGGTCTCGGCCCATTCGGGGACGTCGCTCGACGGCGGGACCAGCATCAGCCCCTTCATCGGCGGCAGCTTGCGGTCGTAGGTGCGGGTGCGGACGTAGTCCAGCTGGCGGGCAGTGAAGATGCCAGCATCCTGCCGGACCAGATCGGCTCCGGTGTTCTGCTGGAACTGCGCCACTGCCGAGAGGTCAGCCTCGTCGTAGTGCTCGTGCATGGTGGTTTCCTGATATGCAGAAGCCGCCCGAAGGCGGCTTGGGAGGGGTGTCGGTTGCAGACCGGATTACGGAGCGGCCGGCGGCACCGCGAACGGGTTGTGCAGCTCGACCAGGGCGACGTTGGACGACACGCCAGCCGGATCCGTGACGGCGACGATGCCGCTGCGGAACACCGCGTTGGGCAGGGCCGTGCCAGCGTTGGCCACCCGGCCATCTGCGGCGAAGGAGACCGGACCGTCGACGGTCACGGCACCGCCTGCGGCTACCTGTGCCCAGACATGGCCCTTGGTCATGACCGAAGCGCAGTCGTACTGGACATAGCCGGCACCGTTGATGGTGTGGCTGTGCAGGCTGATGCCGCGCACCTTGGTGCCAGCCCCTGCGACCAGCACGCCGCTCGCGTCCGTGCCAGTGACCAGGCCGAGGCCGAGGCCAGCAGCGCCAACCGGGAACGATTCGACGCGGTCGTCGCCCGAATCGCCCTTCATGCCCGCAAACGCGCGGGACTGGTAGTCCTCATACATGGGGAATCACTCCTCGGTGGTTTCGCCGCTGTTGCGGGCGATCATGCGCTCGCGCGCGGAACGGGCGTCCTGGCGGACTTCGGGGTTGTTGCCGGCAGGGCGCTGGCCGACCAGGTCCTGCCGCTGGCTGGCGACCGCGTCCTGGCGCTGCCCCTTCTCGGCGATGGCCAAGTCGTAGGCGGCTTCGATGTAGCCGTCGCTCTTGCCGGTCAGGTCGAAGCTGTCGCCGCGCACCTTCTTGATCACGGCACTGCGGATCTCGGTGTCGGTGGCGTCGGGCTTGAAGCTAGCGCCGATCTTGGTTGCGCTGTCCTCCAGCAGGATGCGGGCCTTGGCAGCCGCGGCAGCATCGGCGCGGATCTTGTCGGCTGCCCTCTCGGCATCGACCAGCTTGGCCTCGGCAGCATCGGCGCGAGCCTTCTCCTTGTCGATGTCGGAGCGAGCGGCGGTGAGCGCGTCTTGCGTTGCCTGCAGGGCGTTGGCGACCTCGGGCGCGGCATCGTAGGAGATGCCGGAGTCCAGGCGAACCTTGACCATGGTCATGGTGGTGTCTTCCTCGGTTGTGTCGGCGTCTGCCGCGTCAAGATTGAGCCGGGCGTTGCCCGCACGGCCACGGGGGACCAGGGCCAGATGGTTGACCCTGATGTTTCGCTGGATGGCGTCGTACCGCTCGCCATTGATCTCGCCGGGCGTCTCCTCGATGTCGAGGGTGTAGCCCAGGCTCAGTTCCTTCTTGCCGGCCGCGATGGGCGCCGTGTCGTAAATCACCACGTCGCCGCGCGCGTCGTCGCCATCCCGCCGTCCTTCGGTCAGGAGGGTGCCAACGGTGTGCACTTTGGCGTTGCTGGCAGTGACCAGGCCGGGGTGCCCGTCCGTGATCGGCTTGCCGCGGTAGCTGGACAGCGAATCCGCGTGGAAGACCTCTTCCGGCGGTCGGTACTCCCGGCGCAGCTTCCCGTCAGGACCGCGGTAATCAAAGATCCCCGTGCGGGTGAGGATCGGGGCGTCCTGGATGAAGCCCTCGACGGTGGTGGTCGCCTTCAGCTCCACCCGATCAAAGCGTTGTGCGGGCATATTGCCCTCCTAGTGAACGATGAGTGCCGCGAGGTCATCCAGATCAGGCAGTACGGCCTCAGCACTGCACCGGCAGCGAATGGGCTGCCCCGGATGGCCGTCGGCTGGCGGCTGATCCCAGCGATACGTCTTCCCCTCGCGAGCGACGTGCTCGGATCGCTCGCGGCCATCCAGCACGCCGCGCCAGCGGTACTCTTCGACGCCGATGCCCTGCTGCCGGGCTTGGGTGATATCGCCGTTCAGCTTGCCGATCTGGTCCCGAGCGATCAGCTCGGCTCGGTGCTTGGGCAGGTCGTAGGTGTCGCGCACGACCTTGATCACGTCCCTGAGGCTGCGGCCCGATTGGACCGCCGCCGTCACTCGCCCCCGCAGCTGCTCCACATACTGCGTGGGGATTGACTGGATGAGCGATAGATTCTCCGCCTCCCAGACTCGCATCAGGCCGCGAAGGTCCGGATCCGCCGTCAGGATGTTCACCCCGTAGGCGGACCTCAGAACGGCATGGAACTGCTGCTTGTTGAAGGCAGTCGTGCGCCTGGCGAACTCGGACACCAGTGGCCCGAGCACTTGGTCCTGCACCGATGACAGCGAGGTGGCCGCTGCCAGTGCCTGCACAAGCTCGTCGTACCAACCTGCCGCGATCGACGGGTCGACCGCGTCGGACCGATAGCCCAGCGCGCGGATCACCGCCGGCCCCACGACCGCAGTTAGCTCGGTAGCTATGGCCGTCAGTGCCTGCTCATAGTCCCGCTCGACGCCAGCCGGATAGAGCCAGCGCCGAGGTTTGCGAGCCGGCCGGCTCACAGGCCGCCCGCATAACTCGCCGCGGTCCCCGGTGTGCTGTCCTTCGGCACCAGCCCGAACAAGCCGCGCTGCTCGACATAGCTGCGGGCATCTTCCTCCGAAACCGCACTTGTGCCGGTGATGGCAACCACAGCCTCGGCCTCGGTTTTCAGCGCCTCAGCCTTGGTCTTCTCAATGTCGGCCAGTTCCTTCTCCGTCAGCTGCTTCAACGGCGACCACTGGACCTTCCAGTTGTCGGGAGCCTTCCCCGCCAGCGCCCGCTGTGCACAGATCAACGCGATGACGCGCTCGAGTGCCGGCTGCATCCTCAGGCTGCGCAGCTGCTCGACCAGGTTGTAGTAGCCTTCGAAGTCGGCGTCCCCGGTAGCGTTCTGGCCACCTGGCGAGCGGCCGAACAGCAGCGTGACGGGGATGCCTGTCTCCGCCGACAGCGCTATCTGGAACTCCTGCAGGAGCTGGTTGACCCCGCCCACGTTGGTGTCGCGGATGTCGTAGTCGTCCTCGGCGTCCACAGCGACGCTGTTTCGGATCCCGCGGGCTTGGTCCACCATCGTCAGGCGCTTCTGGATGGCCTGCTCTTGGTTCGCGACGATGGCGGCGGCCATGCCCTTCATCTTGTGCACGGCCTGTTGCTTGCGCCGCAGGATTTCCTTGGCGAGGCTGGTCGCTTCGATGTAGTCGCGGATCCGGCGGAAAGCGCGGGTAGCTGCCGCCCTCCCCCGCCAGGGGATGTTGTCCTGCCGCATCTGTGCCGGGAGCGGCTCACCCGGCACCTCGATCAGCCGCGACTCATGCACCAGAACCTGCGTGCCTGCCCCACGTACCCGAAGCCGGTACAACTCGGGTTGCCCGTAGTTCCGGGCATTCGGGTCGTTGTAGGACCGATCGATCGACACATCATCGATCTCGAACGCACGCAGTTCCTCGATGGTGTCCAAGCGCTCAGGTTTGAGCGGGTCCCTCAGCAACCCGCCGTCAGCGGCAATCACCAGAAGGCATCCGCCGCCCCGCAGCCGAGACCAGCGCGCAGCATCGGCGAGCAACGGAAGCACGTTCAAGCGCTCCAGCTCCACCTGGATGACACCATCCGTGTCACCGGAGATCGTCACACCGCCCTTGACCGCGTTGTCCGCCGGAAGATCCACTACCCGCGCGGGCAGCCCGCCCTCGGCGTACAGATGGGAGTCGCTGACCAGCGCGGCGGAGACGACCGCCCCCAGGCTCTTGTCACCCAACACCGCATCCATGTATCCGTCTTGCTGCAGGTGGTTGCTCATTGGGCCTGTGCCATGAAGAGGGCCAACTCGTCGTCCAGGGCATTGAACGCGCGGGAACTCGCGTCCACCTGATCATCGAACTGACCGTTGGGGAACATCTTGTATTCGTTCATGAGCGGGTCGTTCCAAGGAGCCCGCAGCATCTTCACGTTGCCGGCGTTCACCTGAGCGGCGAAGCCCGCGTTCCGGGTGACTTTGTCGCCGCTCTCCAGCGAGAAGGACGAGGGCACGCCGTATAGCTTCCGGCTCAGATGCATCACCTGCGCCTTGCCTGCTTGACCGGGGTCCTGGGGGATCGACTGAAGGCACATATCGGCCTTACCGGTGTTGCCAATGGCCGTCTCGACCTCATCCGGCCCCATGCGCTCGCGCAGCACATCGGCAATGTAGATGACCCCTTCCGATGAGCGACCGAGCTTCACACCCGCTGTGTAGTCGCCCCTCTTCATCTTGGCCTCGGTTCCGGCCAAGTCCCAGCCGCGCACGAAGTGCAGGCCCGCTGGCAGCGCGTCGACTGTCTCGATCTTGCCAGTCTTGATGATGCCGCCCTCGCCCGGCGACGGCTCCTGCTGGTATTGCCCGGAAAACACGTAGGGCATGGCCTCGCGCATGCGGTCAAGGTCCGCCGCCGTGTGTTTCTCCGGCCAGAGAGCGCCGCCGTCATCGGACAGCGCCCGGAAGCAAACGTGCTCCCAGACCTCACCGTTGCCGCCCGGCCGCGCCGGTTCGCCGGGCTTGCGGCCCAGAAGCCAACCAGCCAGGTCCCGCTCATGCAGGCGCTGCATGATGACGATGATCGGCGTCTCGGGACTGTTCACGCGCGACTGCAGCGTGTTGTTGAACCAGTCCAGGACGCCGCTACGGACCTTGTCGCTCCCTGCTTCGTCCGGCTTGTGCGGGTCATCGATGATGATCGCGCCGCCGAAGCCTGGCCGTGCCTTACCAGCGCCGAAGCCGGTGACCGTGCCGCCGGCGCCGGTGGCATAGACCACACCGCCCTTGGTGGTACGCCAGTCACCCTTCGCGCTGCTGTCTTTTCGTAGCTGCACCTCAGGGAAGATCTCCCCGTATACCTCGTGCTGCACCAGTTCGCGGGTGTTGGCGCTGTTGTTGAGCGCCAAGTCCGCCGCATAGCTAATGTGGATGAACTCGGACTCCGGCACCTTGCCCAGACACCAAGCAATCCAGTTCACCACCGCCAGCTCGGTTTTGGAGTAGCGCGGCGGTAGGTTGATCACCAGCCGCTTGCATTCGCCCCGATAGACCCGGTCCAAGGCTGCGCACAGCTCGGCGTGGTGCCGGGCGCGCATCCACGGGAACCCCTTCTTGCGCATGAAGGTGTAGCGGCTGAAGAAGTAGAAGTCCTCACGTGCAAGCTCCGCCGCCACCATCTTCTGTTCGGCGGTCAGCTCAGCCACGTCACACGTCCTCTAATAGCCCCCGCGCCACGTCACGGAACCGGCCGGGCGTCATGTCCGCGCTCTGGATCGGTCCTCCGTTGGGTCCGCTGTGCTCCACCTGCTGGCGGTTCGTATACGCCCCACCAGTCTCCTTTGCCGCCTGCTCGATGAGCTGCGCGGCAAGCCCCAGATTCTTCATCTTCTCGGCCTGGTTCACCATGCGATTGAGCGCCCGGAGCCGCACTGCCCGGTTGGCGATAGGGATGTCCGCCGTCTCGGCTTTGAAACGCTCTCGGGCGCTATTGAACAGGTCCACCCAGCGGGCCGCCAGCTTCCGGCCGGCGTGCTTGGTCGGGTCATGGGACTCAACCGTCTGGCGGCTGACCGTCACCCCGAACTCGTTCTTGACCGCTTCCACCACCGTGCTGGGCGTGTCGAAGCACGCCAACTGCTGGACGATGAAGGTCTTCACATGGGCATCAAGGGCGGGCATCTCTGTTCAGCCTTGTCGTGCCCGGTCGTGTCTATGCCGCCCTCAGGAGGCAGGTCCCACATGACCGGGCAATGTTGATCTTGGCCACCTCGGGCGGCCTGCCTGCTGCGTCTACCATCCGCTGGACCTCCTCGCTGGCTCCGTACCTGCGCACCACGCCGACGAACTCGCCCACATCGTGCCCTCGCATGGCCAGGCAGGCGGTGCCGTCCCTGTGGAACTTCGGGGCACCGTACTGATCCGTCTCCTGGCTCAGGTGGTAGAGCTCATGCTCGACCAGCGCGCAGAAGTCGGTATCGCTGCACTCGGCGCAGTAGTCGGCGGCCAGGGTTATGACTGCATCCGGCACCCGGCCGAACCAGTCGACCATCTGGCGCTCCATACGGGCCTTCTGCCACCCACCGGCCCGAAAGGCGACCAGCTCGGCCTGCCCCACCACGGTCCTGCCCTGCTTGGTGAACGAGGAGGACGCCCAGAGGACTGCAACGTCTGCGCCTTGGAGGTGCTGGTGATCCGAGTTGTGGAGGTTCCCCCCTTCGTCCAGGACCTCCCCCTCTATCCATGCCCACACCTCGGGCGCTGGCCTGAACTGCTGGGTCAGGTCCTCCAGGTCGATCTCCAACAAAGTTGGGGGCGGCAGCGGCCTACTCACGGCTCGGCGCCTGCTTTCCCCAGCTCCCGGATCTCGCCCATGCGGGCGTCACAGTCCTGCAGAGTAATCAGGTTCGCGTTGTAGGCGTCCACCACTGCCTCCACTGTGCGCGACTCGGCGCGTCTGGCTGGGCACGGCTTGGTCAGGCGCGAATCAACCGGAACCAGCTTCTCCACCGGCACATAGACCTTCTCCGGCAGCTTCGGCTGCTCCGGCTTCTTCGAGCATGTGCCGAAGCCACACAGAGGCAGCATCAGGATCAGAGCAAGGGAATGGAATCGCACAGGGCCATCTCCAGTTGAGACCGGCAAGCCGGTATGGCTTTGGCGGCCGCCAGTGCCTTCTCGGCCGCCGTAGCGCGGCGCTGACTCTCGGCGGCGACCGCTTCTGCCCGACGCGCGGCCTCATCGGCTGCCACCTTCTGCCGGGCTGCGGCGTCGATCGACGCCTGTGTCTGCCGGTTCACTTCCCGCAGAAGCTCACCGGCGGCATTGGCCGCGCGCAGGTTCTCGGCAGCCTGATCTCGGGCGTCGTCGCGCTGCTTCTCGGCCTTGGCGATGCTGGCCTGGGCCTTGGCGACCGCGCGATCCTCGCCGCGCTGGCATCCGGCGACGAACAGACCACCGGCCAGCAGGATCAAGAGGCCCCAGCGAAGCAGATCGGTATAGGGACGGATCGGGTCAGGGATCAGCACGGCTACCTCCCCTCGGCTTCTGCTTGAAGCTGGTCGCCACAGGCACCAGGAACGCGCCGCCGACGGCCAGGCCGCCCAGCACGATCAGGCCCCATTCGGGGAACAGCTGCTGCGCGCGCTCGGGCATCAAGGCGTAGGCGCCGAGTGCGGCAGCGGCGGCAGCCGCCAATGTGGCCAGCCAGGTGCTGGCGCGTCCGGCCACGCCATGCCAGTTGAAACGGTCCTTCACTTCAGCCCCCTGAGCTGCTTCAGCTCGCGGATGTCCTGCTTGTTCTGCTCGACCTGCACGGCCTGCTTCGCCAGTTCAAGCTTCAGCGCTGGCACGTCCGCGAGCTGGGTGTTGATGGTCTGCAGCTGCTGCTGCACGGTCAGGACCTGTTGGTTAGTGACCTGCTGCTGGCTGAGCAGGGTCTGTACCGACCCCACCAGCCAAAGCACGCCGGCAACCACACCGCCGGCGAACGCGCCGACGATCCACTTTTCGACTGGTCCCAATGAGAGGCGAGTGCGGCCGTCCTGGCTCGGCTGGGTTTCCATGCTCATGCGCTCCCGCCCACCTTCCCGCCGGCCTGTCGGTATACGTCCAGCAGGTTGGCCAGCTTCTTCTCGGGCTGGCCGTAGCCGGCCCCCGGCAGGCTCGCCCAGATGTTGCGGACCTTGGCGATGGCCTCCGCGATGCGACCCGACTGGATCAGCGGCAGCGCTCGGCGCTCCCGGATCAGCTGGATGGCCCAGCGATCCTGCGACAACGGCCCGAAGTCCGGCAGCTTCAGTAGGTCCCGGTAGTGGGCATAGTTCTTCAGCATGAACTGGTAACGGCCCGACGCATTCGAGGTCAGGCCCTTGCTGTTGATGCGCTTGGACTTCCGGCCGCGCGAGAACGGATGCACTGAGTAGTCGGTGAACACCTCCGGCACCCGGTCAGCGCCGGTCACGATCACGTCGTAACCGCGGTCCTTGGTCGCCGGGCTTGTGCTCGTCCCTTCTGCCCAGGCCAGCATGTCGAGGAAGGCCACGACGTTCACGCCGCCAGCCTGTTGGGGTGTGATGTGGGTCATGACCTTCCCTGCATAGGTGCCCGCCCCGCTGCCGGCTGGGCGCGAGGGTTGATCCGGTCGGGGGTTGCGGGCGTAGATGGAGCGGGCCATGGGAATCGAACCCACGTGGGCAGCTTGGAAGGCTGCAGCCTGACCACTCGGCCAGACCCGCATAACAAAAAGCCCCGCACGATGGCGGGGCTGAGGCAGTGAGGTTGGCCGGTGGCCAAACCTCGCGATGGTGAGGATTCTGCACGCCAAAATGTAAAGTCTGCAACCTTACATCCGCGAGACCTATGCAGCTTGCGCCTGTGCCCGCCATTCGCGATCACTCAACGCGCGAGAGAACTGCCTTGCCGCATGTTCGGCCTCTCGATTGAGCTCTGAGAGAAGCCACTCGAACACCTGCTTCCAGCGTTTGGGATAGTCGACAGGATGGCAACCCATAGCCATCGCTCGCCGGCGATCCGGCAAGGGCTCGATCCCGGTGCACCTGCACTCAGGGCAGCCCTTGTCGTTCACCAATCCCGTGCCCTTGCAGTTGGGGCAGCGGTTGCCGCTGGCCAGCTCCGCCACCACTGCGTCGACCATGCGTGAGAGGTGCTGGTAGGTGTTCCTCGGCCAGGCGTTGGCGCGTGCGCTCGCCACCGCAGCCTCCCGTTCCCGCAGGATCCGCCGCTGAGCGTCGGACAGACCGCGCCGGCTCAGGCTGACCATTTCCTTGGAGAAGCTCAGATCCTCTTCGGCCTCGGCCAGCGCACGCGCACGCCGGGTGAACTCTGGGCGCACGATCGCAAGCACCGCCTCGGCCAACTTAGCCCGATGCCGCATTGCCCCGTCTGGCAGGTAGACGGCCTCCATCACCTCACGGCCAAGCCCGGGAGGAACCATTCCCAGCGCGGCGGCGATGTCGGATGTCTGCAACGAGGGCGTGCCACCGCCCTGCCCGACATCAAACCTGCAGGTTTGGGGATTGAGCCGTGCCAGCAATTCGCGTCGGTCAGCCATCTCTTCTCTCCTGTTGCATATGGTCCCGGCTTGGCCGGTCAATGGTGTAGCGCATGTGTCGGCGGTTGCCGGCCACCTGGACAAGCCCGGCGTCGGCCATGTTGCAAAGCGCCTTGATGGCCTTCCTTCTGTTGATTCCGCACGCCTGCATGCCATCGGCGATCTCGGAAGCGAGGTGCCAGCCAGGGTGCTCTCCCATCCAGAACCGGACAGCGGCGGCGAGGCTCATGGCTCGACCCTTCCGATCTCGATGACGCAACCAGGTGCGTCGAGCGCGTCCGCCCCCTCGCCCGGGTAGCGCTTCGCCGCGGTGCACTCCACCACTCGGGCGTCGTCGCGCCAGATGCCGGCGTCGGTCAGAGCGTCTTCAGTCGATCGCACGAGCTTGGACAGGTCGGGCAACTTGCTGGGGAAGACCCTTCGGCGCTTCGGGGCGCTCAGCGGCTTGGACAACGTGAAGGTCATCCGGACTTGCAGCGGCTCGTCCAGCACGGCAAGACCCAGTGCCTTGCGCACCTGTTCGGCCGCCAGCTTCACGTCCTGTCGCCATGGGCGCACCTTCTTCGACGCCTCCACAAGTTTGGCGTGAACGAGCCCATCCCGGCCCTTGTAGGTGCCCTTGAAGGCCTTACTCCCCTGAGGTGCCGGGGATCCGTAGACCACTATCCGGATGGTCATACGGCCACCATTACCAGCCCGGCCTGCCAGATGAGGGCTTTCTCTTCCTCGGTGTATCTGCGGCCCTGATCCAGCTCCTGATGGCACGCCCGGCAGCCACTCGCGAAGAAGCAGTCGTGGGCCTTCATCGCCCCACCCTTACCGTGACGACTCTGGTTGCTGTGGCAGGGCTCGCCGTATCCGCCCACGCAGACGCCAGGGATGAGGAGGGTGCACTGGATGCGGTAAGCCAAATCCAGCAGGTCGCGGTCGCGGTAATTGCTGTGCATCAGGCACGTCCCCCGCATACAATCCCGCGATCAGACACAGGGGATGTGACGTGGCGGACCCGGTAAATTACTGCAGCTGGCTGGTGAAAGGGTTCTGTATAACCCAGAGCGAGTGGGCCGCATGGACGCAAGCTGGATTTACCGTTGGGACATTTGCCTTTGCCATGTGGCGGCAGAAAGTTTTTAACGACAGAGCGGCCTATGAAAAGAAGGTCGCTGCGCAGGAGTTGCTCCAGGAAAAGCAGGCCCATCTGAGTGATCAAAAGGCCGCTGAGGCTGAGCGACGAGCTGATATATCTAGAAGCCAGGCTCTTCGCGCACGAGCATTGGCGATAGCCATCCGATCCGAACTCACGGCATTTGCTTCCGTCGTAAACGTCCTTCACAACGGAGAACATGGCCGCTCTCCGCGCGCCCTTCTCGATCGTATCAAGGATCATTTCGCAATCAGGCACAGGGCATTGGAT
Organism: Stenotrophomonas sp. STEN225; assembly: GCF_056756445.1. Lineage (NCBI taxonomy): Bacteria > Pseudomonadati > Pseudomonadota > Gammaproteobacteria > Lysobacterales > Lysobacteraceae > Stenotrophomonas > Stenotrophomonas sp. STEN225. The sequence continues at coordinate 126,184 of NZ_JBRRBV010000002.1, forward strand.
TCGCTGGAACTCCTGAATGCAACGGATATTGTCCTGACCGTTGTGGAGCGAGCCGAGCGCGCATACCTTTTTCTCGAAGCGTGCGCCTTGCGCGATAGCTACATCAATGACGACGAGCAGTGGATTAGAGATCATTTTGGCGTGTCCAGGCCTATAGTGGACTTTGCACTCGTGGAAATACAAACGTTGATAACTGGAAATCGAAATGAAAAGCGAAGCTGACGTCTTCATGCAGCCTCGGCGAAATCGCGAGGGTTGAAACCGAGCCCCAGCAGCACAGTGTCGGACCAGCGAACCGGCTTGGCGCGTAGGCCCTGCTCTTCCGGGTGGTCACCGATCTGGACCAGCACGGTGATTGCGTCGCATGCCATCGACCTGGTGAGCTTCAGGCTTGAGCCGCCGAGCATGATCATTCCGGCGGCGCCCTGCCCACGGTCGATCGCCGGCATCAGGCGCCAGCCGAGCATCGTGCCCGCGACCATGTGCCGCCAGTCGTCCTTAGTCAGGCGCTGGCCGTGCCAGGACAGGCCCTTGGCCAAGTCGCCGCAGATGGCGTTGAGCATGCGCTGCTGCTTGGGGGTCATCATCCCCTCGCCACGCTGCTTCCAGTCTTCGGGGCGGATGGTCACCATTACGGCACCTCCGGGCGAGCGCAGAGCATGGCGGAATATCGCTCGTGGAAGTCCGCAATCCTGATGCCGGTGCGTAGATACGCATGAGGCATCTTGATGCTCTCCACTGCGTCCTTCATGGCGTCGGTGGGCCGGACCGGCACGAGCACGTAGCCCTCGGGCGGCGTGAGGGCGGCGATCAGGGCGCGTAGCTCCTCGCGGAACATGGCGGGCCGGCCCTGCCGGATCTTGTTCGCGGTGCCTTTCCGGCCAGACCGTTCCATCTCCGCAGCCAACAGCTCCCGCGCCCGCTTCTCGATGTCGTTCATGCTGCGTCCTTCTTCGTCAGGGGGCCTGCGTAGTGGGTGATTGGCACCAGCCGCATGCCCAGTCGCCATTGGGTCTGTCCGCGCGTGGCGTAGATGACCAGTGGCTTCTCGCCGTAGCCGTAGCAGACGTACCAGCCCGCTTCGGACACCGGATCGGCTGCATCGCGCAGCTGCAGAACCAGGCACGGCAGTTCACGCGGCATTGCGCACGCTCTCCGGCTCGTGAGTGGTCTCTTCTTGGGCCGCAGGCTGGGGATCGGCCGCCATGCCGATACCGAGCTCGCGGGCGATGTCGTCCATGTGCCGTGCAACCTGCTCGCGCGTTGCCGGTGCGGACCGAGCCACCTCGTGCGCAATGTGGGCCTCGGGCGCCGGCGGCAGTTCCGCGCCGCGCATCACCGCCTCCTTGGCCCGGTTGTAGGCCGCCAGCAGCAGCTTGTCGGCTTTGTCGGCACTGGCCAGCCGGTAGCGATGGCCATCCAGGTACTGCCACACCAGCCGGGTGAATCCGTCCTGCTTGCCCGTATCGGCACGCACTGCGTCGAACGGCGGGATGCCCAGGCACATCATCCGGAACTGCGGAAGCGTCGGCGGCCACGGCTCTGCACTGGCGATGCACGCGGCCAGGCCATCGGCCAGCTGGCGGCCGCTCAAGCCAGCCAAGCCCTTCGCCCACGTCACCGCGGCGCCGACGTTCGGGTTCTCGCCGTATGCGCTGGACCACTTGAAACCGTAGATTTCAGCCATCCGCACCCAGAGCGTCCGCATAGCCGTGGCCGGTGCCTGCGAGGGTGGCGGCGTGTGCGGCGTCGGCGAGCTCGCCTTCGAGGGCAAGCTGCGCGGTGCGTTCGGCAGGTGAGAGGCGACGTGTTCCATGGTTTGATCCGTTGCTCGAGTTGACGGGCTTGGCGCCCTCGGCATGTCGGCCTCGCGCGGCGGCGATGGCCCAAGTGAAGAGGTTCTTCGGCGGTGGAGCGCGCGCCCTCCCCTCCTCGACCAGGTCGACAAGCATTTGGAACGGCACGCCCTCCACCTCCACGGCGTCGATCAGGTCGGGATGGCTGGAGCTGGCGGTGTGGCAACCGGCGCGCTTCATCAGCACGCCCGCCCAGCCCGCTGCGGTCATCCCCTCAGGGATCTCTAAGGCGTGCAGTGATGTATCTGGAGTAATAGCTTCTTCTCTTCTCTCTCTCTTCTCTGGTAACGGTTTTTGTAACGGTGTCACCGTTACATCAGTAACTCCCTCACCGTTACTGGAGCCCTTTCCGGAACGACTCTTCGCGACGCGGCGGTTCGTAACTGCCCGTTCCTTCGCGGTTTTCCCGTTGTGGCGCTCGAAGTTCGGCAGAGAGAGGTTGCCGTCCTCCCCAACCAGCCAACCGACAGATCGCATCGCCTCGGTAAAGCCAGGACAGAAGGTGAGCCGATCAAGAAACGCCGATGTAACGGTGACGCCGTTACATCCACCGTTACTGGTGATGGAGTTCTGATCGGCCCACACCCAAACGCGCAGCAGTTTGCCGACGACCGCATCCTGGTCGACGCCCAACACGGCAGCCATCTTCACCACCTCGGGCTTGTCGGGCGTGGTTACGTCGAACTTGATCCAGTCGCCGGCCACTGCTTAGCCCTCGCCGTCGACGGCCTGGATGGCCTTGATCAAGGCCGGCAGGAACGTCTTGGGCACGATCACGAAGGAATCTTCGTCATCCAACGGATCTGCTTCCTGGCGAATGACTACGTCGCCGCGGTCGTTCTCATATACGGCCACACCGCGGACGCTGGGAACGACAATCGTGTCGGCGTCGGTGGTTGACCAGTTGAACTTGTCGCTCATTGCTTTTGCTCCTAGGTGCCTAGATGAAGCCGCCTCTCCAACCCGCTAGGCTCGGGCTGTCCCGCCGGGAGCTACCCGGGGTTAGGAAAGCGGCAAGACTGTCGTTAGGCCGCCAGCGGCGTCTCGTCGTGGTCCAACACCGGCAGCCACGTCTGGCACCTCATGTCGCTGATACGGCACTTGCGCGGTGCGCCATGAACAACAACGCCGTCCGCTTCAAGCTCCGGCAGCCGGCGCGCGACCATGTGTCGGTCCATGCCGGCCGCGTCAGCCAGCTCACGACTGGTCAGCCCGGGATGCTGTCGAACCGCAGCGGCGACGCGCTGCTGCTGGGCCTTGCGCGCGCCGGAATCCACGATGTGGCGCGCGGCCTCGTGGCTGGTATCGGGGTCGGTGTTGCGTGCGGGATAGTTGGCCATTACTCGGCATCTCCTGTGATTTCCGCAGCCAGCTCGGCCTGCAGGGTGGCCAGCGCCGCTTGGGCGTCGGCAATCTCTTTCATGAGCCTCTGCTTCGATGCCAGGCTGCCGCAGGTCTTGCTCTGCGCATAGGCATCGATGACGTCAGCGTGTTCACGCATTACGCAGCTGATCGTGATGGCCCGGCCCACTTCCGCCGTCGGCGCCTTGGCCCCAAGGAATCCGTAGCGACGGGCAAGCTCCCGCTTACACTCCAGCCGGATGTCGTCTGGGAAAGCCTTCACCCACGACTCTTCGAGGTCCACCGGCAACTTCACTGCGCCAGTGACATAGCGCTTGATGATCTGGGCGTTGGCCTTCATCGCCCTGTCGGCGGTCTCTGCCGTGGTGCCTACGTGGAACTCCACGATCCGGTGCGCGGCCGGCACTGCGTCCAGGTAGTTGTCCACGATCGCGGCAGCCAAGGACCTCTCGCAGGTGCCGGTCTCGAACAAGACCCGCTGGTGGAAGCGGAACACCACCTGCGACCTCGGCTCGTTGTTGTGAAACTCGGGCTTCATTTGCGTTGTGCCTCTTGCAGCGCACCATCTGCGCCATGGAGATGAACTACTCAGAAAGCAGCGCCAGGGATGGCGTGGTAACGCTGGTCCGCATGTGCGGCAAACCGTTTGTGCTTCGGCGAGTGGACGGCAAGGCAAAGGCCTTCCCGCTCAACCTGCCCGACCTTGGGCCAGTGCCCGAAGGCGGCGGCCAGATCTTATGGATGTGGGGTGGCGTCGATGGCGACGCGTGACGCTGAGGGTGTCGCCCTCCTTGCGATAGGCTGCTGTTTCCACACGAACAGCCCGCAAGGAGGGCGACATGGACCTGCAAAAACTGAAGACGGAGATCGCTGCGCTCACAATCGTTGTCACTCCGCTAATCAGGCAGCGACGAGAGGATCCCAACGTGCAATCACAGATCGGCGCCTTGACCGACGAAGTAGCAGCGCGGTGCCCCCCCGAAGAAGGCGAAGCCTTGCGCCGGGCAGTTCGCCAGCTCATGAATCACTAGCCTCCTGCCCGCTTGCCTTAGAGGCGGCATCGATCTCGTCCTGTTTCCGATGGAACTCGCTCAATGCCTCTCTGAACGCAGCCTTGAACGCCCTCTCTCCGTGCGACGGAGCATTCAGCCAATCCCGCAGCCACAGCCGTGGATTCCAGCGGTCAGGCGGCACGGGACACCTCCGCACGGATATGCTTTGCGTACCCCATCACTTATCCCCTCCATGGACTGGAAAACTCGCTGGAAGCATAGGCACTGGGACATCCCGCAGCCGATCTACTCGGGCGGCAGGTTCGTCCGGCAGCCCCGTATTCCATTTCTGCGCCGCACTTGGATGGTGGTCAGAGCGGCCGGACGCCGCCTGGCGAAGCTCCAATGGCTGTGGGTCGCTCTTGCTGGCGCTGCCGCCGGAAAACTGGTGGAGATCGCAGTGGAGAAGCTGCTCTGAGATCCGCGACATACGAAGATTGAAGGAGGCGGTGGCAAACGCCACCACACCAACCAACGCCCAGATGGCGAATGCGGTGCCGCGATTCGGGGACCAATTACGCTGCACGGCCAAGCTCCTCTCCCGCGTCCGGCCTTTCAGCCTCGACCCACACAAGGACCGATTCATCGAGCATTGGATCGGCTTCCGCCATACGCCTGGCCAGCGATCGACCGATGCCCCTGCTCCCGTTGCAGATGCCGGCGATCGTGGAATACGGAAGGCCCAGCTTTGTTGCCACACCGGTAGGGCCACCGTTGCGGTCAGCGTAGTGATTCCAGTAGATGCGGGGGCTATTGTTCTGGCTCATGGCGCTCTATGCGTTTCGCGTAGTTGCAGAGTATGCATAACGCGTAGCTGCTGTGCAAGCACTAGCTCTACGCTGCGTCTCACGATATGAGCGCGCTATCAATCAATCTCACAGCCCGTAGAGAATCCCTCGGGCTGACCGTTCCTCAAGTGCACAAGGCTCTTACCTTGCTTGGGATCAATGTCGCCGATTCGACCGTCTACGGTTGGTTCAATGGCAGCAGGGGTGTCAGAAAGATGGAGCACTTGAAAGCGCTTTGTGAGGTATTGCAAACAGACTTAAACACGCTCACCGGCGACGAAGTCGAGGTTGCAGAAGGGCCACTTCCGGCAAGCATCGTCAGAGAGCTGTCTGGCCTGACGGCCACGCAGCAGGAGGCAGTGTTGGCCACTATCAGAGCAATGAAGGGCGGTTAGAGCCGCCAAACAGGGGGAACAATGCGCAAGGCTGCACTCACACTGACCATGGCCGCACTGCTGGCCGGATGTAGTGGACCAAAGGACACGGTCATCCCTAGCGATCCGTCCAAGCTCGAGACAATCAAAAGTTCTGTAGAGAAGCTGCCTCCCGATGACCAAGCGCTAGTTGCGGCCTACGTGATGCGCCGCGTGATGCAGTCCGCTCTGGCTGGCGGCAACCAAGCTGGCAAAGCACCAATCCCGGAAGGAACGACGATAGGTGCCGCTATCGAAGAGCAGAAGAAGTTCATTGCAGACCAGCAACTTCAAGAAGCGAAAGAGGCCGCCCTCAAGGCAGAGCTCAACGCAAAGCGCGATGCAGCCGTCAAGGAAATGAGAGACGCCGTTACGGTCGCCTTGATCAGCAAAGACATCGTTGAAGAGCGTGGCTTCAGCGGTATCGTCACTGACGAAATGCTCGCTATTCGCGTGGGCTACCAGAACAACACCCAGAAGCCAGTTTCAGGCGTCAAAGGAACGCTCGTAGTGAGCGATCTGTTTGGGGACAAAATCACTGAATTCGCCATTTCCATGGATGAGACCATTGCAGTCGGCCATACGGTCACCTGGAGCGGCCAGCGAAGCGTTAAATACTCCATCGGCGACAACAACGACCGGAAGTTGGTCAGTCTCGATGATTCCAAGTACAAGGTCGTCTGGAACCCCCAGGTGATTGTCTTCGCAGACGGCTCGAAGCTCGAAGCACCCCAAGGCTAAAGACGATCTGCCTTCCGCTTACCACAGCCCCGCTTCGGCGGGGCTTTTGTTTGCCCAGCCTCCGAACATGAACGCCGGATAAATAACTACGCAAAGTGCACAGACAACTACGCAAATTGCATTGACGACAAACTACGCGTAACGCATAGTTCTCCTGCGCCCCGCTCCGGGGGCATGGAGAAACGAGATGCGCCCAAAGCGTCGTCCCCTGTGGATCTGGATTGGTGCCTTGTACGCCGGGACCGTGTTCGCCGTGGCGGCCGGCATCGCCTTCGGCCAACGGCTGTTCGGCTTGGAGTGCTGACCATGGCCGCCGTCACGGAACTGCACCCCGAGTCCGAAGTTCGTCGTCAGCGCCGCAACCGCGCCGTGTTGATGTCGAACCTGCAGAACACCGGCCTGCGCATGCCTGGCGTCGAAATCGCCTACCGCGCCGCTCTGATGGCCGGTGCGACCGATGAGATGGCGTGGGAGGCTGCGCGTCGCCACGAGCTGATTCTGATCGGCTTTCCGGATGAGATCGAAGAGCGCGGTGGCCACGGCTTCCCGCGTGCGCTCGACAGTGTCGCCTCAGCCCGCAAGCGCCGCCAAGCACTGATCGATACATGCCGCGCCCTGCCCAACCCGTTTGCCCTGTCGGTCGACGTGGAGCGTGCCGCATGAGCGCCGTCGCCCTTTTCCCCATCCGGACCCGCAGCGAGAAGTACCTGCTGGAAAGCGTCCGCATGGTCGCCCGCCGTGCCGGCTTGGACGTTCAGTCGGTCGAGCGCGAGTTCATCGCTTCGGGCTTCTCGCGTCCGAAGCACAACGAAATCAGCGAGCGTTGCCGCCGCAAGCGCATGGCAATGGCCTATGGAGATGAAGCATGAAGCGAACGACTTTCCAGCTGCACCTGGATGCCCTGAAGGGCTTAGGCATCTACCTGGGCATGGCTTGCTGCATGACCGGCCTCGGCGTGATCGGTGTTCTGTTGGTGCAGGACTTGGCCAAGGCGGTGGCGCCGTGAGCCGCCGCAAGTCACGCCCGCTCCACCCGGAGCTGATGGAAGAGCTCAACGACATGCATATCGCAGCTGCCGACAAAGGCGACGGCGCGTGGTGGGCGCTGATGGAAGACACGGTTACGAACTACAACTATCGAACCGGCCACGGCTACGACCCTTTCGAGACCGTGCACAAGTGGGTGCGGACCTCGGGCCACTTCGAAATGGTGCGCGCATGAGCCGCCATCCGGTTGTGCTGATGGTGCCCGCAGCCCTGTGCGTCTTGCTGGCCAGCTTCTGCCTTGGGCTGGCGCTGTTCGCCAACCCGCGCGACGCGGACACGTTCGTTCTACTCGGCGCTGCTGGCGCTCTTTTCTTCGGCTGCCGCGCAGTGACTGAAACGCGCCAAGCCTGGCGCCCGTTCACTGCCGGCCTCGCCTGCCGCCGCGCGCTTCGCCATTCCGCGCCCCTGACTCGCATCAACCTTCCTAAGGATGACATTCGATGAACGCCGTTGCTCAGCAGCAAACCGCACTTTCCGCCCAGACCCGCCAGCAGTTCGACCTTAGCCCGCAGACCTTTGACCAAGCGCTGCAGTTCTGCGATTACCTGGCTGAAAGCGACTTCGTCCCCAAGGATTTCAAGGGAAAGCCAGGCAACTGCCTGATCGCAATCCAGTGGGGCGCCGAACTCGGCCTGAAGCCGCTGCAGGCGCTGCAGAACCTGGCGATCATCAACGGCCGCCCTGCTCTGTGGGGTGATGCTGTAATCGCGCTGGTGCGCAGCTCGCCGCTGTGCGAGTACATCACCGAGGGCGACGACGGCGCGACAGCCGTCTGCCGCGTGAAGCGCCGCGGCGGGTCGGAGGAAGTGCGCACCTTCAGCATGGACGACGCTAAGGTGGCCGGCCTGCTGGGCAAGAGCGGCCCTTGGACGCAGTACCCGAAGCGCATGCGCCAGATGCGTGCCCGCGCCTTCGCCCTGCGCGACGTCTTCCCCGACGTCCTGCGCGGCATGCCCATCGCCGAGGAAGTCATGGACATCCCGCAGGTAGGTGCTGCCACCGGTGAGCAGGCGCGCGCGGCCATCGAGGGTCAGGCCGACAAGCAGCTGCCGCTCTACTCCGAGGCCGACTTCTCAGCCAACCTGCCGAAGTGGCGGGAGATCATCGCGAGCGGCAAGAAGTCCGCTGAGGATCTGATCGCCACGCTGCAGACCCGTGCGCGCTTTACCGCTCAGCAGCTAGCGGAGATCCGCACCACTCCGAAGGCTGAGGCGGGCGACAACGGTGAGCCGCAGGGCGAAACCGACGCCACTCCCAAGACTGCGGTGGAGGGCTGAACATGCGCACCGTAAGCCTGATCCAGGGCACCCCGGAGTGGCATGCCCACCGCGCCAGCCACTTCAACGCCAGCGACGCGCCGGCAATGATGGGCTGCAGCCCGTATAAGACCCGCAGCCAGCTGCTGCGCGAGTTCGCCACCGGCGCGACCATCGAGCACGACGCCGGCACCCTGCAGCGCTTTGCCGATGGCCACCGCTTCGAAGACCTCGCCCGGCCACTGGCCGAGCGCATCATCGGCGAGGAGCTTTACCCCTGCGTCGGTGTCGACGGCAAGTTCTCGGCCAGCTTCGACGGTCTGACCCTGCTGGAGGACAAGGCCTTTGAGCACAAGTCGCTCAACGACGACCTGCGTCTGGCCATGCCGCTGGATGGCACCGACGCCTGCCTGCCGCTGCACTACCAGGTGCAGATGGAGCACCAGGCCATGGTCAGCGGCGCCGAGCGCGTGCTGTTCATGGCCTCGAAGTGGGCCGGCGACGAACTGGTCGAGGAACGCCACTGCTGGTACACCCCGAACCCGGAACTGCGCGCAAAGATCGTGGCCGGCTGGGCGCAGTTTGAGGCCGACGTAGCCGCCTACGAGCCGGTGCCGGAGGCTGAGCCGGTGGCCGCTGGCCGCGCTCCGGATCAGATGCCCGCACTGCGCATTGAGGTGACCGGCATGGTCACCGCGTCGAACCTTGCCGAGTGGAAGGAACAGGCCATTGCCGTGTTCCAAGGCATCAGCACCGAGCTGGTCAGCGACCAGGACTTCGCGGATGCCGAGAAGACCGTGAAGTGGTGCGGCGACATCGAGGACCAGCTGAAGGCAGCCAAGCAGCACGCCCTCAGCCAGACCCAGAGCATTGACCTGCTGTTCAAGACCATCGACGCCATCGCCGAGGAAGCCCGATCCAAGCGCCTGGCGCTGGAGAAGCGCGTCAAGACTCGCAAGGACGAACGCCGCACCGAGATCGGCAACGCTGCCCGCCGGGCCGTGCAGCAGCACGTGCTGGCGATCAACGAGACGCTGGGCGAGCACGCCATCCCCATGCCGGCAACGCTGATTGCCGATATCGGCGACGCGATGAAGGGCAAGCGCTCGTTCGCCAGCATGCAGGAAGCGGTAGATGCCGTCGCCGCCAATGCGAAGGTCGATGCCAGCCAGTCGGCCGAGCGCATCCGCGCCAACATCCGCGTGATGGAAACGGAGGTCGGCACCCATGCCGCGCTGTTCCCCGACCGCGTTCAGCTGTGCTCCACGAAGTCGGCGGAGGATCTGCGCAACCTGATCGCCGCCCGTATCGCCCAGCACGAGCTGGCGGAGCAGGCCCGCCTCGACGCAGAGCGCGAGCAGATCCGCAAACAGGAGGAGGAGCGCGCGCGGGATCTGGTAGCTGCGGCCGCGCAGCCAAGCGCGGCGCCGGAGCCCAAGCCCGAGGCGAAGCCGCACCCAGCCGTCCAGGCAGTGCCGGACCCGGTAGCGACGGAGGACCGCGCGCCCTGGGTGGCTGAGGGAAAGAGGCTGAAGCTCGGCGAGATCGTGGATTTGATCGCGCCACTCAAGATCGATGCAGAGGGCTTGCGTCGGCTTGGCTTCGATCCGGTAGCGACCGAACGCGGGGCCAAGCTCTATGCCGCCGACCAGGTGCCGGCGATCCTCGCCGCCGCAGTCCGCGTCCTGCAGTCGGCAGCCAACGGCCAGAGCTATCCGCTCGCGGCCTGACAGACCTACACGGCGGGGCTGCTGCAGCAGCGGGCCGCGCGGGAGACGTAACCCGCCCCAGCGAAAGCTCATGGGTGAACGAGTGGTGCGGACGCAACGCCGCTGACTGCCGGGAAAGACCGGCCCCTATTCCGAAGGAGACCATCATGGCAATCCGCATCGACATGCAGGACGTCGAGTCCTCCCAGATTCACAGCATCGGCCACGATGCAGAGACCAGCACCTTGGCAATCCGCTTCACCAGCCATCGCGGCGGCGTGATTGGGCCCGGCAGCCTGTACCACTACGCCAACTTCGATGCAGCAGAGTTCGCCGCGTTCCGCGACTCCGAATCCCTGGGCAAACACTTCGGGCAGTACATCAAGCCGTTCCCGGCGAAGTACCCGTATCACAAGGTCGAAGAGCCGGCGAAGGCGGCTTAAGGAGACTGCAATGGCCAGGCAGCTGCGCACGCAGTTGGACATTTTCGACCACGATCCGGCGCGGCTGGCCAAGGCCAACCGAGATGCCGCCGCGCACGCCCTCACTGACGTGCAGTTCCCGCCGGCAATCAGGCAGGAGCGGCACGACCACTACATGGCAGAGGCAGTGCGGCTGGAAGCCCTGGCCGCTCTCTGCACCCCTTCACAGGCCGCCTAACAGCGGATACCCACCGCAACGCGAGGAACGCACTTTGAACGCCATCACCATCCGCACCAAGGGTGAAGCCGAGATCTCGATCTCTGCGGGATCCTTCCAGCCCGGCCAGCTCATCGAACTCGAGCGCGGTCAGGCTATCCACCACCACGTCACCGGGCACACGAAGCTGTTTGCCGACGGAACCAGGGCCGCCGGCAGCGACCCGCGCACCGACCACGTCGCGGTGATCGATCACTCCACCGGCCTGATGTGGGCAGTGAAGTCCATCGGCGACAGCGATGGCGACCCGATGAGCCAGGCCGACTGCGATAAGGCCTGCAGCGAGCTGCGGCTGCTGGGCCACGACGACTGGCGCCTGCCCACCCGCAACGAGCTGGCTGCTCTGGTCGATGACACCCGCCATGAGCCGGCCATCGATAGCTCGCTCTTCCCCGGCGTGCTGGCGCGGTGGCACTGGACCAGCACGCCCTGCGCCTGGTCCTCGGCGTCCGCGTGGGGCGTCGATTTCAACCTCGGCAACGTCTCCAACGGCCACCGCAACGACAACGGGTTCGCGTTGGCCGTGCGTCGTGCCGGTCAGTAATTGGCCCTTTTGATCCTTTCCCTGGAGCAATCATGAACCCCATCACCCTCAAGAAGATCGGTGCCGACCGCAACCAGCTGCCGGACGACTCCAACGACCACGTCGCCGTGTTCCTGCCCGACTACGGCCTGACCTTCACTGCCACCAGCATCGTGGACGGCGACGTGCCGCACGCCGAGTGCGAAGCGGCCGCCAAGGCACTGACCCTGCTCGGTCACAGCGACTGGGATCTGCCGACCATCGAAGAGCTGCAACTGCTGATCGACCGCAGTCGCTACTCGCCGGCCATCAACACCGACTTCTTCAAGGACATCGAGAACGACTGGTACTGGTCGAAAACCCCGGCCGCCTGGTCCTCGGCGTCCGCGTGGCTCGTCGATTTCGGCTACGGCGGCGTCAGCTACCTCCACCGCGGCAACTACGGGTTCGCGTTGGCCGTGCGTCGTGCCGGTCAGTGATTTGATGTTCTGCTGAGGCTTTCCCGATGACCTCCCGTTTCCAGCCACCACCCATCATCAAGGCCGCCGAACGCATGGCGGTCGAGATCGAGAATGCCGTGCGCAAGTTCGCTCGCTACCATCGCTACCAGATCGGCAGCGACCTCCGCGCACGTGCCCAACAGGTGTTCATCAACGCCAACAACGCCTGGCGTGAACGCGCCGAGCAGGCGCGGTGGGTGGCGGTGCTGGTTCGGGACATCGACGCCCTCAAGCAGCTCCTGCAGATTGGCAAGGGGGTTGGCGCCTTCGCCAGCTTCCGCCAGTTTGAAATGCTCATCCGCCTGGCCGAAGAGCTGGGCATGCAGGCCGGCGGCTGGCGCCGCCGTCTGCGCGAAGTCTCCCATGCCCAGAGTGCGCAAGCCGATGGCGTCGCGCAGCGTGGCAAGAAACTGAGTACCCGTACCGCCCTTGCGGGGGCCAACTCATGACGAAGCCGCGCTATCCGCATCCGGGCTGCGCGGCCTGGTCGCAAGTGTATGGGGAGGCGGCCGCCTGGTCCTCGGCGTCCGCGTGGAACGTCAATTTCAACAACGGCAACGTCAACAACAACCACCGCAACAACAACGGGTTCGCGTTGGCCGTGCGTCGTGCCGGTGAGTTTCAGGGAGAGGTAGGCCTGCAGGAGCTGTATCAGGCATGGCGGCGTGCGCGCCGCCAGAAGGTTCCAAGCTTCAACCAGCTGCGATTCGACTACCGCTGGGCCGATGGCCTGCTGCAGCTGCAGCGCGAGCTGATGGCCGGCCGCTGGCAGCCACGGCCCTCGACGTGCTTCGTGGCAACGCGGCCCAAGGCGCGCGAGATCCACGCGCCGGACTTCGCTGACCGGGTTGTGCACCACTGGCTGGTGCCGCAGCTGGAAGCGCTGTGGGAGCCTACGTTCATCCACGACAGCTATGCCAACCGTAAGGGGCGCGGCAGCCACGCGGCCGTACGCCGGGCCCAGCAGTTCGTGCGCCAGGTTCACAGCGGCCAGGGCGGCGGCTGGTATCTGCAGCTGGACGTGGCCAACTTCTTCAACAGCATCCACCGGCCCACGCTCTGGCGGATGCTTCGCACCCGGCTGCGCCGACAAGGCGCACCGTTGGTCGTCCAGCGGGCCACCCATGCGCTGCTGCGCCATTCGCCGCTGCACGCGGGCGTCCAGTACCGGGCCACGGCCGCCGAGCAGGCGCAGGTGCCGCCGCACAAGCGGCTGGCGAACGCGCCGGCCGGGCGTGGCCTGCCCATCGGCAACCTGTCCAGCCAGTTCTTCGCAAACGTCTACCTGGACGCGCTGGATCAGTTCGCGAAGCACACCCTCAAGGCCAAGCGCTACCTGCGCTACGTGGATGACTTCGTGCTGTTCCACCGCGACCGCGAACAACTGGCGGCATGGCGTGACCAGATTGAAGCCTTCCTGCGGGATCAGCTCGGGCTGCGTCTGAAGGCCGAGCAAAAGCTCTGCCGCCTTACCGACGGCCTGGACTTCCTTGGTTACGTGATCTACCCGACCCACACGCTGGCCCGCCGCCGCGTCGTTGGCCATCTGCATACGGCGCTGGCGGAGTGGGAAGGCCAGCACGTCCAGGGCGACCGCCTGCGTGGCACGCCGGCCGACTTTCGTGACATGGCCAATCGCATCGCCAGCTTTGCCGGCCACCTGCAGCACGCCAGCAGCCATCGCCTGATGCGACGCGTTCACGCCCGCTTCCCTTGGCTGCGATCCGCAGCCCGACCGCGCCGTTTCAGCCCAAAGGCAGAGCGTCGCATCCATTCGATTCAGTGGCACCAGCGCAAGGAGATTGCATGAACACCACGATGGCAGACGGCGCCCATGATCGCCTCGACGCACAGATCGCGGATGCCCTGTTCGGCCAGCCGGGCATGAGCAAGATGGACGTAGCCAACCGCGTGCGCGAGCTGCGCGGGGATGGGCCGGCGCTGCTGGGGCCGCGCGAGGGTGTGCAGGACAAGCGGGCGCGGTTTGAGGCGTGGGCGCAGGCACAGAGCCATCGGGGCGGAAACATTCCCACCGCCCGCGATGCAGGGCATCCGGACGTTTACGCCGCCCCGCTCGCCCAGCTGACGTGGAAGAGCTGGCAAGCCGCCCTCTCCGCCCAGCCCTCCCCGGGTAATGGGGAGCGCCTGCTGCGGGAAGTCTGCGCGCAGCTTGAATCCCTGGACTGCGGCGCTTGCATCGGAAGCCATGCACCGATGGAGGACCTGCACGGCCGCATCGCGCAGCACCTCGCCGGCCAGCCCTCCCCGGGTGGTCAGGGTGCGCTGCTCGGCTATGTCCACGTCGAGGCGATCAAGGCGCTGCGCGAAGACGACGAAGTGACCGGCGTAATGGTCCACGCTGAGGAAAGGGCCGACAGCGTGCCGGTCTACCTCGCCGCCCGCCAGCCGGTGCGATATGTACGCCTTCCTCAATCCGACCTCGACCTCATCAACGAGGCTGCCGCCCGTCAGCCGGAAGGCGCAACCGTAAAGGATTCCTTGACCGTTGCCGCCCGCCAGCCGGTGGGGCAGATCACCGACACCGAAATAGACGCACGGCTCAATGCCCTCTACCGCGAGATGGTCGACAGCGGACAGCACAACGGCGGCATGTCAGGCGTCGCCTGGGACCGGGCCGTCTATCGCATGGCAGCGAGCCAGCTGGTGGGGGAGCCGGTGGCTTGGCTTGTCCATTGGTCCGATATGCCGATGGAATCGCCCGAGGTGACAAGAAGCGCATCTCGCATTTCGGAGGTGAGCGCGTTGACCGACCCACCGCGCATCGTGCCGCTCTACGCAGCCCCACCCGCGCAGGCCGTGGACCTGGGCCGGGTTCGTGCTTCGTTGCAGTCGCTGCTGCACTGGATTGATGACTGGGCGGAAACGCCGGAGGAATCGGGAATCGCTGCAATCGAGGCGGAGGCAGAAGCGGTGCTGGCCCTGATCGACGGCAAGGCGGTGGGCAAATGAGCCGGCCGATCATCCGCTGCGGCCTCGTCCAACAGGGCAGGTCGAACCTGAAGTACCACGCGATCCGTGCAGACGGTACTGCCGCGTGCAGCAGCTACATCCCTGTTGTCCACCAGCCGTTCGCCGCAGCGTCTATCCCTCCTGCCGATAGGTGCAATGCGCCAGCGTGCCGAAAGCTCTTCGCCACCGCAGACAAGGATCACGCGGAGGAACTGGCCCATGGCTGACCAGCTGCTCACCTCAATACCAGTTGGCCCCCATCAACTCGCAAAGCAGTGCTTCCGTTTTCTCACGAGCGTCCTCGCGGGAGTTCACCGGAATGTCGAGGCCAGTCTGACTCGGTCCGTATACCACGTGGAACGCGGAAAGGACGCCCTGTCCGGGTCGATGCAAGGCAACTCGAACGATTACATCGCGCCCTCTGACCTTGAAGCTCCAATCCTCATACCAGCGCATTTCTCCTGTCACGCATCAACCCCTAAACAGCAATTCCCCTTCCTGAGCATACACAACGCACGAACTATGCCCAAGGGTGTCAGCAATGGCTGACCGGCTGCTCACCTCTGCGCAGGCAAAGCACACCGCGCGGGTGTTCATCACGGAATGCCGTGCCCGCCGGAACGCCCACGGGTGGTGGTTCGCATTCAATGCTGCGCAGCGCGCACGCATGCGCGCTACTGCCCCACCCCCGCCGCCGGCGCTGCCGGCCCAACTGGATCTGTTCGCATGAACCTCTCACCGTCGATGGGACTCGGCGCGCGGGACTTCTCCGCCGACGCCTCGATGCCGCCGGTGGTCAAGGTCCGCAGGGTCAGGCACGACCTTGCTGGCTACGGCTACATGCGCTCGATCATGCTCTTCATGAAGTGGGCGCACGAGCAGGAGAAGTTCCCCACCACGGAAGAGGTCATCGCCCGTTTCCGAGTCAGCCGCGCAACTGCGTACCGGCTCACCAGCGCGCTTGCCGATACGTACGGGATCGACCCTGTCGGGCGACATAAGGGGCGCCGATGAAACCCCAGCTTTTCCCCCGCGAACCGCGCCGCATGAAGCAGCCGGCCAAGGACGTGTTGCGCGAGCAGCTGGTGGTCGCGGCCGATGAAGTGATCCGCCTGCGCGCAGAGGTTCTGCGCCTGCGCGATGCAGCAACCCAGGCCACCGAGCAGCTGCGCGCTGCGCTGGCAACGAACTGAAGGAGGACAACATGGCCAAGAAGAATAAGGCCGCCCCGGGCGCGGGGGCGCTGTGCCTGTCCCGGGAAACGATGCGGGAGCTGTGCGACACGCCGTACAAGGATCGTCAGATCGCGTTCCTGGTGCTGAACGGCATCCCTCATTTCAAGGGTCTGGACGGCTGGCCGCGCGTACTGTGGGCCACCCTCGAAGGGGATAGCAACGTGGAAACCGACAAGGCGACGGTTATCGCCGGCTGGAAATCGAACAAGGCGGCATGACGATGGGGCGGAAGCCGAACAAGCCGGGCGCGATTCCGCGGTTCCGGCCGCGCAAGCAGAAGTCGGGAGTGGTGCACTACTACTACGATCTGGGCGGGAAGCCGCGCAAGGAGCTGCCCCTGGGCAGCAACTACGCGCTGGCGATCAAGAAGTGGGCCGAGCTGGAAGGAACCCGCGAGGCCCAGGCCGTGGCGGTCATCACCTTCCGCCACGTGAGCGACGCCTACCGAAAGGAGGTCATAATCCACAAGGCTCCGCGGACCCAGATCGACAACGGCCACGAGCTGGCCAAGCTGCTGGAGTATTTTGACGACCCGCCGGCACCGCTGGACGCAATCCAGCCGGTGACGGTGCGGCAGTACCTGACCTGGCGCACGAAGGGCGGCAAGGGCATGGTGCGCGCCAACCGAGAGAAGGCGCTGCTCTCGCACATCTGGAACTTCGCCCGCGACAAGGGCTACACCTCCCTGCCCAACCCCTGCGCCGGCATCAAGGGCTTCAAGGAAACCGGGCGTGACGTCTACATCGAGGACGACCAGTACCAGGCGATCCGTGCGGCCGCCGACGTGGTCGTGCAGGACGCCATGGACCTTGCCTACCTGATCGGCCAGCGGCCGGCCGACGTGCTGTCGCTGACCGAGATGGACGTGCGAGATGGGGTCATCAACATCCGACAGGGAAAGACCAAGGCAAAGCTGCGCATCGCCGTCGAGGGCGAACTGGCCTCGCTGCTGGAGCGCCTGCGAGCGCGCAAGGCCGGGCATGCTGTCCGCAACACCCTGCTCATCGTCAGCGAGCGCGGGGAAGCGGTCAGCGTGACCAGCATGTCCAGGCGCTGGGCGAAGGCCTGCGAAATTGCCGGGATCGAGGGCGTTCAGTTCCGCGACCTGCGCGCGAAGGCAGCGACGGACAAGGCCGAGTCGTCAGGCGACATCCGCAAGGCACAGCAGCAGTTGGGCCACACCACGGTGTCGATGACCGAGCATTACACGCGCAAGCGCCGCGGTCAGAAGTCCACGCCGACGCGTTGAAAATCCGCTCCGCAACGGCATAGGCACGCTTGTGCGCCAATGGTTTCGAGGCGCCACGATTGCACTCATTGCGGAGCGGAAATCACCCTGAATCCCTTGTGGCACAAGGAATTCTGTGCGGACTTAAAATCCGCCGACCGCAAGGTCATGCCGGTTCGATTCCGGCTCCGGGCACCAGGGCTTTCGGGCAGAATGCGACACGCAGTGGCGTGAACCTCCCAACCACTTCAGATCGCGCGCGAATAGCGCGGCTGCTCGTGCGCTGCACGCAGATGGGGATCGAAGCACATCGCCAGCAGGCGCAGAAGCGGCCGGCCGCGTTCGCTGGCACGGACCACGCCATCGCGATACTCGACCAGGCCATCGTCCTGAAGCCGTTGCACGGCGCACAGGTCCTCGGCGAAGTAGTCGTCGAACACGATGCCGTGGCGATCGCCGAGCGCGCGTCCATCGACCTCTCCCTGGCACATCAGCTGCTGGATCAGGTCTGCGCGCAGCTGATCGTCGGCGCTGAGCGCCACGCCACGCCAGACCGGCAGCTGGCCCTGATCGACCGCACTCTCCCAGGACGGCAGGTCGCGTGGGTTCTGGCTGTAGGTCGCACCGATATGACTGATCGCGCTGACGCCGAGGCCCAGCAGGTCGGTATCGGCATGGGTGGTGTAGCCCATGAAGTTGCGATGCAGCTGGCCAGCGCGCTGGGCGCGCGAAAGATCCTCTTCCGGCAGCGCGAAATGATCCATGCCGATGTACTGATAGCCCGCTGCCGACAGCTGCTGCACGGCAAGTCCCAGCAGCGCAAGCTTGTCCTCCGGCGAGGGCAGCGCGCGCTCGTCGATCTGCCGCTGCGCGCGGAACAGATGCGGAAGGTGCGCGTAGCCATACACCGCCAATCGGTCCGGCCGCAGCGCCAGCACCTGCTCGAGGGTGCGGCCGAATCCTTCCTGGCTTTGTCCCGGTAGCCCGTAGATGAGATCCACGTTGACCGATCGCATGCCGCTGTCACGACAGGCATGCAGGATGTCCAGGGTCTGCTGCACCCCCTGCACACGGTTGATCGACGCCTGGACCGAGGGATCGAAGTCCTGCACGCCCAGGCTGGCGCGATTGAAGCCCAGCCGTGCCAGCATCGCCACGTCACGCGTTTCGATGAAGCGTGGATCAAGCTCGATCGAGAAATCGCGCTCGGCCGAGCAGCTGAAGTCAAAACGCCGGCGAAGGCCGTCGATCAGCGTGGTCATTGCCTCGGCATCCAGGAAATTCGGCGTTCCGCCCCCCAGGTGCAGCTGGATCACCTCACGGCCCTTCTGGAACTGCGGCGCCAGCAGATCGGCCTCGGCCAGGACCCGTGAGACGTAGCTGTGGCCACGGCTTCGATCACGGGTGATCACCCGGTTGCAGCCGCAGTAGAAGCACGGGCTGGAGCAGAACGGGACATGCACGTACAGCGACAGCGCGCGCGCCAGCACGTCGCTGTCCGCGATCGCCTGGCGCAGTGCGGGCGCGCCAAAACCATCGTGGAAGTGCGGAGCGGTCGGATACGAGGTGTAGCGCGGTCCGGGCCGGTCATGCCGGCGCAGCAGATCGGGGTCGAAGGTCCAGGCCAGGCCGCCGGCAGCGGGAGAGAACGTGTCCATGCCGCCAGCATCGCGCCGGACAGTCAGTGCCGCCTTGACCCAGATCAATCCCGCGCAGGAACGCCCAGCACCGGCAGCGCCACCTGCGGCCAGCGCAGCATCTGGTATCGGCGCCAGAACGTTTCCGCAATGCGCGCGGCCACATCATCGGCCAACGCCTGCATCGGTGGATTGCCGCATTCGGCGGTGGTGCGCCGGAACAGCGCGAGCCAGCGGTCGAACAGGTCCTTGTCCAGGGCGATGGCCATGTGCTTGGACATGGGCGATCCCTTGAAGCGACGCGTTCCCCTGAGCATTGCGGACCAGAAATCCACCAGTTGCGCCAGATGCCCGGGCCAATCGTGCACATGCGCGTCGAACACGGGGCCCAGACGCTCCTCCTCACGCACGCGTGCATAGAAGTCGTGGACCAGACGGGTCACGTCCTCTTCGGTACACAGCGCGGGCGAGGCGACAGGAGGGACGAGTGATGGCGTAGCGTTCATCAGAGGCACCAGGCGATTGCCGGCAGGGTGCGCCAACCGGCCGGCACCGCCGTTGATCCAGATCAATGTCGGCGCGCGTGGGCGCGCCTAGGCTGACATGCCTGCAGGAAACATGCCCTGCAGATGCTGCGCCAGCCATGGCGGAGTATACGCGCCGCCCCCTTCCCGACCCGCGACCGCATGAATACACCCACTTCGTCCCCGCGTCAGCGCCTGATCCAGCATTGGGGCGCCATCCTCTGGCCCAGTTTCATCGCCGCCGGGCTGGCCAGCGTGGTGTTCTTCGCTTTCGTCGACCCGTTGCGCCTTCAGGCCATCAGTTTTCCGGGCACGGCGATCAGTCGCGAACTCGGCTACACGGTCGGCTTCTTCATGTTCTGGGCGGTGACGGCGCTGTCCAGCGCGATCACCGGATATCTGCTGCGGCCGATGCCGGCAGACGCAGATGATGAGCTGCCTCTGGGATGAACGCACTACGGCCCCCTTCCCCACCGTGGCGATGGCGTGGCGCACTGCGGCTCGGTGTGCTGGTTGGCTTCCTTGGGCTGCCCTGGTTGCGCTGGGACGGCCGCCAGGCGCTGCTGCTGGACCTGGACGCACGTCGCTTCGACCTGTTCGGCTGGACCCTGTGGCCCGACGACGTTGGCCTGCTGCTGGGCCTGCTGCTGGCGCTGGCGATGGCACTGGCGCTGTTGACCCACCTCGCCGGCCGCATCTGGTGTGGCCATGCCTGCCCGCAGACCGTGTGGAGCTACGCCTTCAGCCTGATCGACAGCTTTCTTGCCCAACGCCTGCCACGCGCCTTGGCGCGTCCTGCCACGCAGGCTGCATGGTTACTGCTGTCGCTATGGACCGGCATCACCTTCGTGGGATTGTTCAGCCCGATCACCGGCCTCGTCACCGCCAGTGTCCAGGGCGGCTGGAGTGGCTGGGAAACCTTCTGGGTGCTGTTCTACGCGGCAGCCACATGGGGCAACGCCGGCTTCCTGCGGGAGCAGGTCTGCCGTTCGCTGTGCCCCTTCGCGCGCGCGCAGCCATTGCTGGTCGACCCCCAGACCCCCCGGATGCTGTATGACGCGCGCCGCGGCGAACCCCGCGGGCCCCGGCCCGCTGGCCTTGGCGGCGTGATCGGCCGCGGTCGCGGCCTGCTCGATCCGACCTCCGCGCAGGACTACGTGTTCCGCGCCGCGCACCCATGGCTGGCCGGCCCCATGCCCACCTTCAGCGCCGACCGCCTCGGCGACTGCACCGATTGCGCGGCCTGTCTCCACGCCTGCCCGATGCAGCTCGACATCCGCCAGGGCCCGCAGGCCGACTGCCTGGCGTGCGGCGCCTGCCTGGATGCCTGCGAGCAGCAACAGTCCCGGGCCGGTTTCGGCCCGGGACTGATCCGCTACTGCAGCCCGCAGACGATGGCAGGGCAGCCGCGGCGCGGGTGGCGACCGCGAACCGTGGTCCTGGCATCGTTGCTGCTGGTGCTGCTGAGCGCTGGCGCCTGGCACCTGCTCTGAATCAGCGCGCCCCGTTGGCGTGCGGAGGCACCAGCTGGGCACGCCGTACGATTCCGAGCTGCTCGATGATCAGCGCCATTTCATTGGTCACTTCCGTGCGCTCGGTCCCCTGCGGGACCAAGCGGTCCAGCACCTGCTGGTACGTGTCCCAGAAGGCAGGGCCGCATCCGTGTTTGTGATAGCTGGCTTCCAGTTCGCGGCGTACCCGTTCAGCCAAGCCATGCATGCCGTATTCCATACGACCTCCGTTGGACTTGTCCTGCATCGTTGACGGTCTACCGACTCACTTGCGTGCTGAAAGACTCCCGGGCTTCACGACCGGTTGACCTCAATTAGTCACAGATTTCACGACAGGTCAATTACATGCGGCGACTTTTTCGATTGAAATTATTAATCGTTCACATAACGGTCTGTGATCGGCACAGGCAAAAGAAGGGGCCGATCCCGACGCCGTGGTGCGTCCGTCACCAGGGCAGCCTCGTGGCGCGATCAATCGCAACGCGGGTTTCGATCAATTTTCCCTATATTGATAAGCATGCTTAACACATACCGCAAAGCGTGCTAAATACGACACTTGCAGACGCAACCTAGCTTGATTCGTCTTCAGAGGCCTCAGCCCAAGGGAACAGGTCGGGATGGCGCTGGTGGAGGATGAACTGTCGCAATGGAGGAATGGGCGCTTCCTGGGGCCATTGCGACACAGCGGATCGCGTTATGCCAAAGAACTGCGCCAGCTCGGCGTCGGTCTGGAATCCCAGGCGCGCGCGCACCTGCCGTTTGCTCCAGAAATCGGTCATGGTCGGTCCTGTCGTTAACCAGACTTATTCTTGCGGCAAGGATTCTTTCGCTTCCACGCGTTAAGCTGGCTTGCATAGATGAATACTCTCGGCCAACGACTCGCCATTGCCATGAAGAAAGCCGGGCACCCACGCCCGGCCGATCTGGCCCGCGCCGCCGCTTCAACGACGGCGACCATCAGCAACTGGCTCAACGACCACGTCAGCCCCTCACATGTGAAGGCCGAACAGCTGTTCCGGATCGCCGACGCAGCCAAGCTGGATGCACGCGAACTGCTGTACGGCATCCATGGGCGGGGCGTCGGCGAACGCACCAGCTATTACATGCCCAGCGAAGCGCACCTGGATGTCTGGCAGGATGCCTATGAACTGGTGAGCGTGCTGGTCGCCGAGAAGGGCCTGGAGATCGACCACCGGCGCCACGCGGCACTGGATCTGCTGGCATTCGAACTGTTGATGGATGGCGTCAGCCGCAGCAGGGTGGCGCGCGTGGTGATGACCTCCCTGCCCTGACCGGGTCGGCGCTGGTAGCATGGGGACCGATGGGGATGGGGCTCCCCCGATAACCGCCAGGCATGGCTGATGGCTCCTGCTGTGACGAACCGGGCGTTCGTCGATGGCAGGCCGTGCCCGCCATCGCGTTCGCCTCCGCATCTGCGAACACGTACTCGAGGCCCGCCATGCAAGCACTGAACAATTACGTCCTGGTCTTCCTGGGAGGCGGCGCCGGCGCCTGCCTGCGCCATGCCTGCAACCTGATCGGCACGCGGTTCGCCGTCGGCAGTCCATGGCCCTGGTCCACCTTCCTGGTCAACATCAGCGGCGCCCTGCTGATGGGGGCGGTCGTCGAGGCCTTCGCCCTGCGCAACGGCGCATCGCCGCAGCTGCGGCTGCTGCTGACCACGGGCATCCTGGGGGGCTACACCACCTTCTCCACCTATTCGCTGGAGATCGGCCTGCTGCTGCAACGGGGGCAGCACGGACTGGCCGCGCTGTATGCAGGGGGATCGATCGCACTGGGACTGGCCGGCCTGTTCGTGGGCATGAAGCTGGCCCGCCTGGCGCTGGGCTGAACGCTCAGGCTGCCGAGGTCCGCACCTGCCCCCGCCACTGCCGGGGCGATTGCCCGGTGTGCGCCTTGAACGCACGCGAAAGCGCCGCTTCACTGCCGTAGCCCACCTCGTCGGCAATCCGTTTCAGCGGTCGGCCCTGCCGCAGGGCCTGCTGCGCCAGGCCTACGCGCCAGCCCTGCAGGTACTGGCCGGGGGTGGTGCCCATCGCCTCACGGAAGCTCGCCGCGAATACGCTGCGCGACATTCCTGCGACGTCGGCGAGGTCTTCCAGCGTCCATGCCTGCGACGGCGCCTCGTGCATCGCGACCAATGCCAGACGCAGGCGCGGATGACCGAGGCCAGCAAACAGACCGCCGCGCATCTCACCGCCTTCCATCAGCTGCCGCAGCACCTGGATCATCACCACCTCGAACAGACGATTGACCATTGCCGCACGGCCACAACGCTGCTCGAACGCCTCCTCGAACAGCATTTCCAGCACCGCATCGCTGCCGTGCAGGTCCGCCAGTGGCAGGCAGATGAAATCAGGCAATGCGGCACTGATCGGATTGAGCCGGCCGCCTTCGAAATGCAGGTTGGCGCAGGCCATGTCGGCGCCGAGGTGCGGGTCGGTCTGGAAACGGTGGGGCATCGGCCTCGGGTACAGCAGCAGGCTGGGCACCTCGACCTGCACGGTCTGTTGTCCATGGCTGACCTGCACCGGTCCACGCCGTACCAGATGCAGCTGGCCGGCTTCGTCCTCCCCCTCCAGGCTGTTGATGCCGCACAGTGCACCGGCGTGGAAGACCGACGCAGTGACCGCGAAACGCTCAAGCAGGACGGCGAGGCGATCCACCATGTCGGACTCCAGGGCAAGCAGAAGGGGGAGGAACCTGCAGATCGTATCGAATTCGGCGTCATTGTGTGCGGCGCTGGCCGCCGGCGCTGCGCGGCGCTATACAGGGGCCACCGTCCCGCGCATGGAGCCCACGATGTCGAACCGGATCGCCCGCGCCGTGTTGCCTCTGCTGCTTTTCGCCGCCCATGCGCACGCCGCTGCAACCGCAGACATTGAACAGCTCGGCTGGCTCTCCGGCTGCTGGCAGCTGGACGGGCAGCCACCTGGAGCCGGTGAGCAGTGGTCCACCGTGGCCGGCGGAACGATGTTCGGCAGCAGCCGCAGCCTGCGCGACGGGCGCACCGTGGGTTTCGAGTTCATGCAGCTGCGCCAGCACGACGATGGGCGGCTGGTGTTCACCGCGCTGCCCTCCGGCCGCAACGCTACTGATTTCAGTGCCGTCCGGGTGGAGGCCGACGAGGTCGTCTTCGAGAATCCGGCCAATGATTTCCCGCAACGGATCACCTATCGCCGCATCGCTGGGCAGCGCCTGCACGCACGTATCGAGATCGCACAGGACGATCCGGCAAAGGCCATGGATTTTCCGATGCACCGCGTCGCCTGCGGCGGGCCGGTGATTGCCCCCTGACCTGACGCATTGCAGCGGGCACGGCACCGCGGCCGGTTCTATGCTCGGCGTATCACCTGCCCGGATGAACACGATGCGTGCCCTTCTCCGACTGACCCTGGCACTGGCCCTGGCGTTGCCTTCCATGCCGCTGCTCGCGGCGCCGCCCGCCCCGCCACGCATGCTCAGTGGCGAGCTGCAGGGTGCGCCGTGGCGCCTGGACATCCCTGCGGACTGGAACGGCGATCTGGTGATGCTGGCGCACGGTTACGAGCCGGTGGGCACGCCACGCGAATCGCCGATGGCCGCCAACGAGGCGACCGCACCTCTGCTGGCGGCCGGCTACGCGGTCGCACAGAGCGCCTACGCGAGCCAGGGGTGGGCGGTGGCCGATGCCATCAACGATGTGGAACGCCTGCGTCAGCACACGCTGGCCGGTTTGAAGGGCGTGCGCAATACCTGGCTGCTCGGTTTTTCGATGGGCGGTGCGGTGACCGTGGCGAGTCTCGAACGGCATCCGGCCCACTACGCCGGTGGTGTTTCGCTATGCGGCGCCAACCTGTCAGGCGAGCAGCTGGCCGGCGACCTGCTCACCACCGTGGTCGCGTTCGACTACTTCTTCCCGCATGCCGAAGGACTGCCTGCTGCTGGCCTGGCATCCAGCGAAGCCGCTTCGGTACCACAGGGCGAGCTGTACCAAGGCATCGTCAACGCCCTGCAACGCGCGCCGCACTCCGCTGCACTGCTGGCCGCACAACTGCAGGTCGCATCCGATGCGCTGCCCGGAACGATCAGCCTGCACGCGCTGGTCCTGCACGAACTGGCCAAGCGCAGTGGAGGCATGCCAGTCGGCAACATCGGCGTCGTCTATCGTGGATTCGGCGATGACGTCGCGTTCAATGCAGGGGTGCAGCGCATCGCTGCCGTTCCCGCAGCACAGGCGCGTGTGCGCGAAACACTCGGATTGACCGGGGCGCTGAAGCGGCCGCTGGTGATCCAGTTCAACAACGACGATCCCACCATCGCACCGCGCATGCAGGAGCGCTACCCGCAACTGGCCGCGCACGCGGGTGCGACGCCGTTGCCGCGCGTACTGCCCGCAGCAGGCACGGGCCACTGTGGCTTCTCCGGAGAACAGGTGGTCGCGGCCCTGAAGGCCGCCGCGATGCGCTAGCCGCCCAGCGTGCCCATGGTGAAGGTGTAGCCGCTGCTCATCAGGAACTCACGCATGCGCATCTCGGCACGACGCGGCGATGCCAGGTTGGCAGGCCCGTACAGCGCGTAGACCACACCTGCCCCCTCGATGGCCTCGCGCCGGACCCCGCAGTGGCGGGTTTCCGAAGCGGTGCTCCAGCCATCGCGCAGGCGCTCCGGTCCGATCGATTGTCCGTTCATCAGCCGGAATGTCAGCCAGCGTACTTCCGTTGTGGGTTTGCTCATTGCCGATCCACCGCCTGTCCGCCACGCGCCATAGTCTCCCTGCCTGCCATTGCCGCGCCCGAAGGCCTCTGCACTGACCATACCCCCTTCCCATGTCGTAGGCGGCTGAGACTGGGACGTCAGGCACGTTTGGCAGCGCAGGATGACGGCGCAAAAAAAAAGCCCTGACCGAAGTCAGGGCTTTTCAATTGGAGGCCTCAAGCGGAATCGAACCGCTGTAAACGGATTTGCAATCCGGTGCATAGCCACTCTGCCATGAGGCCAACGTACTGCGCGCCAGGAATGGAGCCCCTGACATGACAAAACCCCGCGATGGGGCCTGTCGGAACATGGAGCGGGAAACGAGACTCGAACTCGCGACCTCAACCTTGGCAAGGTTGCGCTCTACCAACTGAGCTATTCCCGCATAGGCTGTCATGATACCGGAAGCCCGGAACTCACACCAGCGATTTCACACCTTATTTCACTTTTCTGACTGCGCGAAAAGCCTTGTGGCTCAACGGGCCCCGCCTTGCCAAGGGCGGGAGAAAAACAAGGCCCCAACCGGGGCCCTGTAGAATCTGGAGCGGGAAACGAGACTCGAACTCGCGACCTCAACCTTGGCAAGGTTGCGCTCTACCAACTGAGCTATTCCCGCAGATTCTTCGACCTGCGTCGAAGGAGCGCCATTGTGTCGAAGTTCCTTCACGCCGTCAACCGTCTTCCGATGGCGTGCGACGCGTGGCTTGGTCCACCGGGGCCCGCTGCCAGATCGCATACAGCGTTCCGACGATCTCCATTCCCTGCTCGAATGCCGAGAATCTGGCCTTCACCTTGCGGGGGCGGCGGCGCAGGTCGTCGCTGGCCATCAGCTCGCCAGACCGGTCGGCAGACGCCGCTTGGGCCTTCTGCAGGTACTGCTTCTCGAGGTACTTCTCGATCCCGGGAAGGTTCGACAACAGATGCGCCCCGTTGTGCCAGGGCATCAGTACCGCAACCAGGTCGTTGCGTTCTGCGATCTGGATGGCGATGTCCAGGAAGGACTCCACGATGGACCGGAGACAATGCGTCGCAAGCATGTCTTCCATGGGATTGATCGCGCGGATGATGAGGCAGCTCCCGGAAGCGTGCAGGGACGGCACGACCTCGATGTTCACCATGGCCATGCCCGCCAATCGTCGCTGCCTCGGATCGAATACGACCAGGTGGGCGTGGCGCGCCTCCTGCCACATCGCAACGCGATCGCGTGAGCATAGATTGGCGGCATGCTTGGCGAAGTACGCCGCCGGGTGCTTGGTCAACGTCGCATGCAGATGCGTGCACGATCCGGAAGGGTCCGGGCGGCCATACCTGCCCTTCTCGCGCTTCACCCAGCGCACGCACACATCCAGAACGTTCTTGCGCATCTGCGCGAAGGCCTGATCCAGTGACATGACCGGTACCGTGCTGTCAGCGGACGGCGATGGCGGCAGCAGCCGCTGCAGCAGCTGCCTGGCGTCATCGGGAGCGAGGCTATGCAGAAAACGCTGAGCATGTTCGTCGAGGGCATCCGGCAATGCGCTGTTGAACAACCGATCCAGCTGCTCCAGGTACGCGCTGGTCTGCGCACCGTCCTCCGGCATGCTGGCGACCTCGCTGAAGGTGCTGCGCCGCCACTGGAGGATCTCCGGATCATTGCCTGCGGCAGCCAGCAGCAGGCCGAGATGGGCGGAGACCGACCACGGATCCCGCGCGGGATCCAGCAACCGCTT
Organism: Stenotrophomonas sp. STEN225; assembly: GCF_056756445.1. NCBI lineage: Bacteria > Pseudomonadati > Pseudomonadota > Gammaproteobacteria > Lysobacterales > Lysobacteraceae > Stenotrophomonas > Stenotrophomonas sp. STEN225. The sequence goes on from NZ_JBRRBV010000002.1 coordinate 153,701, forward strand.
CGATCGCAGGTCACGGAACGTTCGCGGCCCCTCATCCGGGCCGTGCTGGAACCGCGTCGCATGTTCGCTGGCGCGTTTCAGTGCCAGCAGGCCGCTGCGCTCCAGCACGCCTGTGCGTTTTCTGATCGAGCGTTGCCAGGCCATCGGATGGAACGGCTCCAGCCTCCATCCATCCAGGTGCGACTGGAATCCGCGTGCCGCCGCCCAACTTCCACGAACGACATCGACGGACGTGCGGTAGACCATCGAAATGAGCTCCGCATCCACCTCGTCCAGCTCGGCTGACGTTGCTCCCTGCCCGGCCAGCAACTGCTCGACCGCGGGCTGTAACCGGGCCAGCCTGTCCTGCAGTGCTTTCATCGACGTTCCGCCTGCGCGAAGGACCGATGCGAGCAGAAGTCCGCCGGTTCCTTCCAGCATCGCGGGCAACTGCGGCAGGAGGCGCGCCATCTCTTCGCGACGCCGCGTGGCCAGCGCATCGTAGTAGCGCGCCATGGCATCTGCATCGACGTTTCTCTGCGGGCGCGGAACCACCTGGTGTGCCCGTCGTTCGACCACCTCCAGGACGCATCGATGGTTCTGCATCATGAAGCCGAAGTTGTGGCGCTGGAAGGCGTCATCCGCCAGCAGCCGACACAGTTCGGGATCGCTGCCGCCCCACCAGGTCACCCCGTGCAGGCCCCGGGTAGCGAAGTACCAGTCGCGCAGCGCTTTTACCGAATCCAGGCCTTTGTCTTCAACCAGGTAACGCAGCAGTCCCGGACCGAGGGACGCCAGCACTTCCAGCTTCCGCAGCTCTGCAAAATCAGCAGGCGCAATGGCCGAATGCAGGTACTGGAATGCGTCCAGGCTCCCCTGTGCAAGCATTCGACCCACCCATTCGACCAGGACATCGACGTCCATGCCCGCTGTGCGCCCCGCAATGAGGGTCAACCACGCGTCCAGGCGATCGGCGTCACCGACGCGATAGCAGGCCTGGAACGCAACAACGTGGCCCGCTGCACCGAGATCATGGCGAACCAGCACCTGCAGGAATCGATCCAGCCGGTCGGGCCGTCGCAGATACTGGCCGCAGGCGCCCAACTGCGTGAAGTCGAGGCAATGAGGTGCTGCCAGGAGAAGGTCGATGGCGGCCTCCACATCTTCGGCCGGGGCATCATCGCTCAGCTCGGCCAGCAACCGACAGCAAGTGGCAAGTGCATCAAGGCCTGCACCACGTGCGATCAGATGATGGGCGATCCAGTCAGGGGGTGGAGCATGAAACCCCAGGTAGCCGCGCAGCGTGTGGATATCTGCCGGTGTGCATGCGCCGGCTGCCCCCAGCACCCAGGCCCACGTCTTCGTCGGCGTGCGCCACAACAGATAACGTGCAGAATCGAATACCTCGTGCACCGGCGCAATGCCGGCACCGGCCAGCAGTGTCAGATTCGCGGCCAGACGCGCCGCATCAGATTCTTCCAGGTCGACATCATGAAGGCGCGCCAGGTGCGGCCGCGCAACGCCCGCAAGCATCAGCTGGCGCACAACGGAACGCACCGGCTCGCGCTGCGTTCGCCGCGGCCGCCAGCCGACGCTCCATGCCCTGTGCGCGGTGTGCGCGAACTGCAGCCACTGCAGCTCTTCCTTGTGCTGGATGATGCCTTCATCCACCATCCACCGCGCAAACCATCCAGGCGCTTCAGACCGTCCAGCGCACCGGTCGAGGTCCGTCAGCCGACGGAGGCCCAGGCGATGGGCAGCGATGAGCCAGCCGGCATCCCGCAGCTGCAGCGCCCGCAGTTCTTCCCACGACGTGGCTTCGAAGCGGCGCAGGGCGATGTCCAGGCTGCGGCTGTACATGCGTGCTTCCGCATGCAGGAACAGCCGTGCGTGGAACTGGCAGTACACGTACTGGCGGCCCTCGAACGTCCGGATCCGCGACAGCGCGTGTCGCACGTACCTGAGCACCCACGGGAACGGCATGAACACCTGCACCAGAAGCGGCCACCCGCGGCCCTTGCCAGGATGCAGCGCGATGTCCGCCGGAATGCCCAGCGCACGGCGCGCCATGTCTTCCTCGGTGACCACAGTCGGGTCTTGCCCGCGCAGCGCATCGGCCACTGCGATGCGGAAGCCACGGATGCGGTTGCGCGGTGCTTCGGGCCGGTCATCCGTCCGCTCATCGTCGATGTCGTCGTGGAACGCACCCGCGGATCGTCCCCGGCAACCCTCCAGCATCCGATCACGGTACGCCCGGTAGGCGGTCTGCCCACCGTCCTGCCTCGTTTCGTGCACAGCCTCCATCTGCCAGCCCTTGCCCCGCTCCCTGCGTCACCCCGACGACTACAGCGGATGATATCCATTCGGCCCGGTCCGCAATGGCGGGCAGGAGGGTCCGGCCTGACCGGAAACGAAAAACGCCCCCTTGCGGGAGCGTTCTTTCTTGAATCTGGAGCGGGAAACGAGACTCGAACTCGCGACCTCAACCTTGGCAAGGTTGCGCTCTACCAACTGAGCTATTCCCGCAGATTCCGTTCGACCTGCGTCGAAGGAGCGCTATTGTGTCGAGATTGCAGCAATGCGTCAACAGAAATCTCGTCGGCGATTCGCGTTTTCCGTTCAGGTTCGGATGAGCGGAAAGCCCGGCAATCCAGGGCCGGCACGACATAAAAAAAAAGAGAGGCCAAAGGCCTCTCTTTCAGAATCTGGAGCGGGAAACGAGACTCGAACTCGCGACCTCAACCTTGGCAAGGTTGCGCTCTACCAACTGAGCTATTCCCGCTTGGGAGGCGAAATTCTACCCATTCTGGAAGGGGCGTCAAGGCCTTTTTTCAACCGCGCGCATCCAGCAACCAGCGCGCTTCGCAACCTGACGGGCATCCCGTGTGCCGCGGATCAACCGTTGCCCAGCTTCTTCTGTCGTGAGCGCTCGCGTGCGGCACGCTCGTCCTCGCGCAGGCTCGGCCAGGCCGCGTGCAGATACTGCAGGCCGGACCACAGCGTCAGCACCGCCGCGATGGCCAGCGTCCAGTCACCGATGTGGAAGATCGGCCAGCCCATCCAGATGTCCTCGACCGCCACGCTGGGCGCCACCGAGTACAGCAGGCACAGCAGCGCAACCATCTGCGCGGTTGTCTTCACCTTGCCGATCATCGCCACCCGCACCTTGGCACGCTGGCCAAGCTCGGCCATCCATTCGCGCAATGCCGAGACCGCGATTTCGCGGCCAACGATGACGGCGGCCCAGAACGCCATCCACGGCGTCGGATGCCCCTGCACGATAAGGAACAGCGCCACCGCCACCATCAACTTGTCCGCCACCGGGTCGAGAAAGGCGCCGAACGCCGATTCCAGCTGATAGCGGCGGGCGATCCAGCCATCGAGCCAATCGGTGATCGCGGCCAAGCCGAAGATCGCCGCCGAAGCGAAGTTGGTCCAGGTGTAGGGCAGGTAGAACACCAGCACCAGCACCGGGATCATCACGATCCGCAACAGCGTCAGCCAGGTGGGCAGGGTCAACTTCATGCTTGCGCGCTTCTCTCTCTAATCGGCCGCATCGGGCGTGGCCAACCCGTGCAGGTTAGCGTAGATACGGGCCGCGAGGGCATCATTGATGCCTTCCACCTTGGCGATCTCCGCTTCACCGGCCGCCTTCAGGCCGACCAGCCCACCGAAATGCTTCAGCAGGCTGGCACGACGACGCGGGCCGATGCCCGGGATGTCTTCCAGCCTGCTGGTCATGCGCGCCTTCTGCCGGCGGCCGCGGTGACCGGTGATGGCGAAGCGGTGCGCCTCATCGCGCACCTGCTGGATGAACTGCAGGGCGGGATTGGCGGCACCGGGGCGCAGCTCGCGGCCGTCGGGCATGACCAGCGCCTCATGACCGGCGCGGCGCTCCACGCCCTTCGCCACGCCCACCAGCAATACGCCCTCCACGCCCAGGTCGGCCAGCGCTGCCTGCGCCTGCGCCAGCTGGCCGGCGCCACCGTCGATCAGCAGCACGTCGGGCAGTACGCCCTGCTCTTCCACGGCACGGCGGAAGCGGCGGTCGATGGCCTGACGCATGGCGGCATAGTCGTCGCCCGGCTCGATGCCGCTGATGTTGTAGCGGCGATATTGGGCACGCACCGGACCGGCCGCATCGAAAACCACGCAGGACGCCACGGTCGCCTCACCCAGCGTGTGGCTGATGTCGAAGCACTCCACGCGCTTGACCGGCTCGGCCAGGCCCAGCATCTCGCGCAGGGCTTCGCTGCGTACGTGTTGCGCGTTGCGGCTGTTGAGCTCGGTGGCCAGCGTCAGCTGCGCGTTGCGGCTGGCCAGCTCTACATAACCGGCGCGCTCGCCGCGCACGTTCCACTTCAGCTGCACCTTGCGCTCGGCCGAAGCAGACAGCGCGGCCATCAGCAGATCGGCATCCGGAATCTCGCGATCCAGCAGGATCTCGCGCGGTGGCTCGAACTCGATGTAGTACTGGGAGACGAACGCCGCCAGCACTTCCTGCGGGCTGTCCTCGCCATTGGTGCGGGGGAAGAACGGGCGGGTGCCCAGGTTGCGCCCATCGCGGAATGCCAGCAGCAGCACGCAGGCCTGCGATCCCTGCATGGCCACGGCCAGCACGTCCAGGTCGGCGGCGCGGCCATCGACGTACTGGCGGGTCTGCATGCTGCGCAGCGACGAAATCAGATCACGCAGGCGCGCGGCCTGCTCGAACTCCAGTGCTTCACTGGCAGCCTGCATCTGCTCACCCAGTTCCCGGGTCAGCTCATCGCTCTTGCCTTCCAGGAACAGCGCCGCGCGGCGCACCGACTCGGCATACTCGCCTGCCGGTACCAGCTCGACGCAGGGGGCACTGCAGCGGCCGATCTGGTACTGCAGGCACGGCCGTGAGCGGTTGCGGAACACGCTGTCCTCGCAGCTGCGCAGCTTGAACAGCTTGTGCATCAGGTTCAGCGTCTCGCGCACCGCGGTGACACCCGGATACGGCCCGAAATAGCGGCCGGGGATCGCACGCGGCCCCCGGTGCAGGGCGATGCGTGGCCATTCCTCGCGGGTCAGCAGCACGTGCGGGTAGGTCTTGTCGTCACGCAGGGAGACGTTGTAACGCGGTGCCAGCGACTTGATCAGCTGGTTTTCCAGCAGCAGCGCCTCGGCCTCCGAGCGCGTGACAGTCACATCCATCCGCGCGATCTGCGAGATCATCGACATGATCCGCGCGTTCTTCGGGCTGCCATTGAAATAGCTGCCCACGCGGTTGCGAAGCGCGCGTGCCTTGCCGACGTACAGCAGGGTGTCGTCGGCGGCGTACATGCGGTACACCCCGGGGGCGGTACTGAGTTGGGCCGCGAAGGCCTTGCCGTCGAAGGCCGGGACGGGGACGTCGGTCATTCGCTGATCGGTACTTCGCTGAGTACACCACTGTCAGGGTCGAAACGCAGCACGGCGTGCGCGTCGGTCTCGGCGATCCACACCGCGCCCGCGCCCACGGCCAGGCCGGCCGGGCCATGCAGGCGCCGTGGCAACGGTTGCGTGGTCAGTTCGCCGCCGCCCAGGCGCAGCGTGCGCAGGCGACCGTTGCCGGTATCGGCAATCCACAGCAGCGGTGCGCCCGGACTCAGTGCAATCGCCTGCGGGAACTGCAGGCTGGCGTGGGCACGCGGGCCGTCGGCTTCACCGAAGCGCCATGTGCCCTGCCCGAGAAGCGTCTGCACCAGATCCCCACGCAGCTGCAGCGCGCGGATCGAAGACCCCAGCGCATCGGCCACGTACAGGACCTGTTGTACTACGGCAAGCGCGGTGGGTTGCGCGAAGGCAGCCAGATGCCCACTGCCGTCGCGCTCGTCGATCGCGCCACTGCCTGCGCGCCATTGCAGGCTGCGCTGGCCGAGGTGGTAGCTCCAGATCCGGTTGTCACCCGCCATGGCGATATGCAGCTGGTTGTCGGCGATGGCGAGGCCGACCGGATGATCCAGCGGCACCTGCCGCGGCTGGGCGACAGGCCCTTCCACCGGCGCGCCCGGGCGCCCATTGCCGCACAGGGTGTCGACCAGACCGGTCAACAGGTTGATCCGGCGGATGGCGTGGTTGCCGGTGTCGGCGACGTACAGGGCGTCGCGCTCGAGCACCAGTGCCTGCGGCCTGTGGAAGGCGGCCTCGGCCAGATTGCCATCCATGAAATCCGCGGTCCCCAGCCCGAACTGACGAAGCACGCGGCCGCCGTGGCTGCATTCGAGAATGCGGTGATGGCCGCTATCAGCGATGTACAGGCGCTCGGTGCTGACCGCCAGGCCCAGCGGAAAGCGCAACGCATGCCGCGGCTCGGGGTGCAGCTCGTTGCCACCGCGCGGCGGGGCCGAGGGTGCACCCTCGCACAGTGCGTTCAGCGCGCGCTCGAGCTCGCCGGCAGCGCCCTGCCCGACCAGCCGCTGCCGCTCGCGTCCCTGCGCGTCGAGAAGGATCAGGGTCGGCCACGCGGTGACACCGAAACGGCGCCAGCCGTCCCAATCCGCATCCAGCAGTACCGGGGCGGTCAGGCCCTGGCGGCGCAGCAGTTTCAACGCGGCATCGGCATCGCGCTCGAAGTCGAAGCGCGGCACCTGCAATACCAGCGGCTGCAGCTTGCCCGGATGGCGCGACAGCCATTGGCCGAACTCGGCCAGGCGTTGTGCGCTCCAGGCAGAGGCAGCGTTGACGAACAGCAGCGCGACCGGCCGGCCGCGCAATTCCGCCAGGGTGCAGGGGGTGGCGTTGAGCCAGGTGGCGAACTCGGGCAGGTCCGGGACAGGCTGGGCGTTCATGCCGTGATTATGCCGGAGTCGACGTCATGCAACAGTCGTGCCACCGCACGTTCTGCCGCTTGGTCAACCAGGGCCCAGACCTGCTCGAAATGATCGCTGCCACCGGTATACGGATCCGGAATGGCGGCCGCGCCCTGCCCGCCTGACCATGGCAGGTACAGGGCCAGGCGCTGGCGCTCCTGCGCGGTGGCCAACCGTCCGGCATCGCGCAGGTTGGCCTCATCGGCGCAGAGAATCCAGTCGAAGCGCTGGAAGTCATCGGCGCGCAGCTGGCGGGCACGCAGCCCGCTGATGTCAACGCCATGGCCGGCTGCGCAGGCGATCGCCCGCCGGTCCGGCGGCTCGCCCACGTGCCAGTCGCCGGTGCCGGCCGAATCGACCTGCACACGGCCGGCCAATGGGGATGCCTCCAGGCGCGCGCGCAATGCCCCCTCGGCCATCGGCGAGCGGCAGATGTTGCCCAGGCAGACGACCAGCAGCTTCATTGCGGGGTCATGGCCCGCAGCACCGCCTCGGCCCGCTCCAGGTCCTCCGGGGTGTCGATGCCAGGCGGAAACGCTTCAGGCGAGATGGCGACGCTGATCGAAAAGCCGGCTTCCAGCACGCGCAGCTGCTCCAGCGCTTCGATCTGCTCCAGCCGGCCCGGCGGCATCGCCGCGACCTGCTGCAGGAAGCCGGCGCGATAACCGTAGATGCCGATGTGACGAAGCCACTGGTGGCCTTCAGGCAGGGCCTCGCGACTGCGTGCGAAACCGTCCCGGTGCCAGGCGATCGGGGCGCGGCTGAAGTACAGCGCCTCGTTGCGCACATTGCGCACCAGCTTGACCACGTTCGGATCGAACAAGGTCTCGGCGTCCTCGACCGTCGTAGCCAGGGTCGACATCGGCGCCGCGCCATCGACCAGCGCCTCGGCCACGGCGCGGATGCCGGCCGCCGGCGCGAACGGCTCATCGCCCTGCAGGTTCACCACCACGGTGTCGTCATCCCAGCCGGCGATGCGCGCGCACTCGGCCAGGCGATCCGTGCCGGATGCATGCGATGCGGCGGTCATCGCCACCTTCACTTCGCCCAGGCCCGCCAGTGCATCGGCGATCCGCTGATCGTCGGTGGCCACCCATACCTCGCGCGCGCCAGCCAGCAGCGCACGGCGCGCCACGTGCAGCACCAGCGGCTCGCCGCCGAGCAGGCGCAGTGGCTTGCCCGGCAGCCGCGAGGCGGCATAGCGGGCGGGGATGGCAACGACGAATTCAGTCATGCGGGCGGTACTCGGCAGGCTCGTTACAACGGGAATGTGGCCAGCGGCGCCTGATTGCAAGCGTCGCCCGGCCCCTCAGTTCGGTCGCAGCTTGTCCAGGCGATCGGTCAGCGCCACCCAGAACGCGGCAGGCAGTTCAGCGCGCAACGGCACGGCGTAATGCCAGTCATTGCCGAACGCGCGGCACTTCACGGCGTCCTTCTCGGTCATCAACACCGGCAGCTGGCTGCCAAAGGACAGTTCCTGCGGCTGGTAGGCATGGTGATCGGCGAAGGCATGCGGCACCACGCCGATGCCACGCGCACGCAGCATGTCGAAGAAGCGCTGTGGATGGGCGATGCCCGCCACGGCATGCACGCGCTGGCCCTTGAAATAGCCCAGCGGGCGCGCACGCCCCCCCGCGAGAGGCTGTGCAGTGTCGATATGCAGGGCCATCGGCCATTGACCGAATCCGCAGGCCTGCTCCGCGCCGTCCTCATCCGTCTGGCCCAGGTTGACCACGCGGAAATCGCACTCGGCAGCGCGGCTCACCGGCTCGCGCAACGGGCCGGCCGGGATCATCCGGCCGTTGCCATAGCGGCGCTGCGCATCCACCACTTCGATTTCGATGTCACGGGCCAGCCGGTAGTGCTGCAGGCCGTCGTCGCAGACGATCACATCGCAACCGGCCTCGATCAGCGCACGGCCCGCCGCCACCCGATCGCGATCGACGCGCACCGGCACGCCGGTCTTCCAGGCAATCAGCACCGGCTCATCGCCGCCGGTTGCAACCGGCGTATCGGCCTTTACCCACTGCGCATTGTCGGCGTTCTCGCGGCCATAACCACGGCTCGCCACGCCTGGCGTCCAGCCGGCCGCGCGCAGCCGCTCGACCAGGGCGATGGTCAACGGCGTCTTGCCGGTGCCGCCAGCGGTGATGTTGCCGACCACGATGACCGGCACCGGCAACGTGTGGCGCTTGCGCCAACCGCGCTGGTACAGGCGTCGCCGCAGCGCGGTGACGCCGGCATACAGCGGGGCCAGCAGGCGCATGGGCCATGGAACCGAACTGCCGTCATACCAGTACGGCGGGGTCTGGGTACCCTTGCCTGCCATCAGTCCTGCCTTTCGCGGAACTGCATGCTGTGCAGGTGCTGGTACAGGCCACCCATGGCAAGCAGCTCATGATGGGTGCCACGTTCGACGATGCGGCCGTGATCCATCACCAGCACCTGGTCGGCGTGCTCGATGGTGGACAGGCGGTGGGCGATCACCAGCGTGGTGCGCTCCGGCATCAGTCGCTGCAGCGCGTCCTGCACCAGCCGTTCGGATTCATTGTCAAGCGCCGCGGTGGCTTCATCCAGGATCAGGATCGGCGCATCACGCAGGATCGCGCGGGCGATCGCCAGGCGCTGGCGCTGGCCACCGGACAGCAGCGCACCGTTCTCGCCCACCGGCGTCTGCAGCTGCTGTGGCATGCGTGCGATGAATTCCCAGGCATTGGCCGCTTCGGCCGCGGCACGGATCTGCTCGTCGGTCGCATCCATGCCATAGGCGATGTTGGCAGCGATGGTGTCGTCGAACAGCATGACCTTCTGCCCGACGATCGCCACCTGCCGGCGCAGGTCAGCCAGCGGATAGTCATCCAGGGGTACGCCGTCCAGCCGGATGACGCCGCCATTGGGCTCGTAGAAGCGTGGCACCAGCCGGATCAGGCTGGTCTTGCCGCTGCCGGAACGACCAACGATGGCGGTGACCGTTCCGGGCCTGGCAACGAAACTGATGTCATCCAGGGCGATGCCGCTGTCTTCGCGATAACGCAGCATCACGTGCTCGAACGACAGTTCACCGCGTACGCGCTGCACGACATGCGTGCCGTCGTCGCGCTCGACCGGCATGTCGATGATGCCGAACAGGCGCTCGGCCGCCGCGACGCCACGCGAGATCGAGGTCTGCACGCTGGTCAGGCGCCGCAGCGAAGGGATGATCGCCATCATCGAGGTCATCAGGCCCATGAACTGGCCCGCATTGAGCTTGCCGGCCAGTGCTTCGCGGGTGGACACCCAGACGATCACCGCCAGGGCCAGCGCAGCGAGGAACTGGACCACGCTGGACGCGGCGGCACGCGTCACTTCGACTTTCATGTTCAGCGCGAGCATGCGGTTGGCCAGGCGCGAGTAACGGGCGATCTCATGCGCCTGCGTGCCATGCACCTTCACTTCCTGCTGCGCGGCGAGCGACTGTTCCGCCGTCTGCGCCATCGTGCCCATGCCGTCCTGGATGCCGCGGCTGATGCGGCGGTAGCGCTTGCCGACATAGGACACGATGCCGCCGATCAGCGGCACCACCAGCAGCATCGCCAGGGTCACCTTCACGCTCATCTGCAGCATCACCACCAGCATGGCGATGATGGTCAGGGTGTCGGCGACCACGGTCTTCAGTGCGTCGGCGCTGGCCTGGGTGACCTGCTCGGTGTCGAAGTTGAGGCGGCTGACCATCACCGGCGTCGCCTCGTTGTCGAAGTGCGAAGACGGCAGGTGCAGGTACTTCTGCAGAACCTGCTCGCGCAGGTCGCGGACCACGCTGCGCCCGGTCTTGGCCAGCGTGTAGTCGCTGACCCAGGTGGCCAGGCTGCGCATCAGGAACAGGCCCAGGATGGTCAGCGGAAGGATCACCGCCATGCGCGGCTCCGGGTTGACGAAGCCCCGGTTGACCAGCGGCTCCATCAGCTTGGTGAAGTGATAGCCGGCCAGTGCTTCGACCACCATCGCGATGACCGCGGCCACCATGAACACCCAATAGGCCCGGGTATAGCCGAGCAGGCGTTTGTAGATCGGCCACACCGGCGCGTGTTTGGAACTCATGGACGCACCTCTGGCGCAGTGGCGATTGCAATACGGCGGAAACCGAGCTGACCGAGCGCATCCTGCGCGGTCACGACGGCCTGGTAGGGAGTGCGCGCGTCGGCACGCAGCAGCACGGTCTGTTCGCGATCACTGCCCGCCACAGCGGCAATGGTCTGCTTGACCGACTCGACGTCGCTGCGCAGCACTTCTTGGTCATTGATGAAATAGCGGCCATCGGCATTGATCAGCACGCTCAACGAACGCGGTGGTTCATCGCTGTGCTGCTGGCTGGCGGTGGGCAGCTGCACCTGCAGCGTCGAACGCGCATCGAAGGTGGTGGTGACCACGAAGAAGATGATCAGCACCAGGATGACGTCGATCAACGGTACCAGATCGATATGCGGCTCATCCTGGGATCGGTCGTTGCCGATACGCATCGATCAGGCCTTCGCCGGGGCGGGCGCAGCGGCACGTGCAGCCGATGCCGGTGCGGGCGCCATCACGCCGGGACGACCATCGAGCGTATCCAGCAACGCGCTGGCTTCCTGTTCCATCTCCACCACATAGCCGTGGATCCGGCCCTTGAAATAGCGATGGAACATCAGCGCAGGAATCGCCACGATCATGCCGGTAGCCGTGCAGACCAGGGCCTTGCCGATGCCACCGGCCAACTGGTTCACATCGCCCACGCCGTGGTCGAGGATGCCCAGGAACATCTGGATCATGCCGATCACCGTGCCGAGCAGGCCCAGCAGCGGGCCGGCCGAGGCAATGGTGCCGAGCGCGTTGAGGAACCGCTCCATGCGGTGTACCAGGTGGCGGCCGGTGTCCTCGATGCGCTCGCGGATCTGGTCGCGCGGACGATTGCGTGCTTCCAGCGCGGCGGCCAGCAGCGCTCCCAGTGGCGAGTTGGCACGCAGCGTCTGCAGATGGGCAGGGTCGAGCTTGCCGCGCGCAGCCCAGTTGCGCACTTCCTGGCCCAGCCCCGGTGGCAGCACTTCAGCGCGCCGCAGGGACCAGAAGCGCTCCAGGACGATTGCCAAAGCCAGTACGCCCAACAGCAGCAGCGGCACCATCGGCCAGCCACCGGCCTTGACCAGTTCCCACACGTTTCAACCCTCCGGCCCAGCGGCCGCCTGTTCGATCGGCGATAGGATAGCAGCCGACCGCGCCCGCCCAGCGGCATCCCACCACCGGGCCGCGTGGATGCGCTGTTCACGCAGCTGCAGGCCTTGTGCGCCAAGCCATATGCGGATCGCGCCGGATTCGGCCGTAGCCAGCACTTCGGCGCCCACGGCGCGCCAGCGCTGCACCACGTCACGTTTCGGGTGGCCAAAACGGTTCTGGTGCCCGGCCGAGACCACGGCCAGCCGGGGAGCCACCGCTGCCACCCAGGCCGGATCCGAACTGCCCCCGCTGCCATGATGCGGAACCAGGACCACGTCCGCGCGCAGCTCGCCGGGCGCCCGCTCCACCAGGCGCCGTTCGGTCGCCGCGCCGATGTCGCCGGCCAGCAGGATCACGCCATGTGCGCTGGCGATGCGCAGCACGCAGCTCTCCTCGTTGCCGGCCGTCGGCACGTCGGGCCCGGGATGCAGCACCTTGAAGTCCACCCCGTCCCATCGCCAGCGAACGCCGCGATGGCAGCTGCCGGCACCGTCGAGGCTGCTGCCTGGGGGTGCCAGCAGCTCCAGGTGCGGCAGCTGCCTGCGCAGCCGCGGCAGTGCGCCGGTGTGATCCAGATGGTCATGACTGAGCACCACGCGACCGGGCGGCACCTGACCCAGCGCACGTACGGCCGGCAGCAGGACCCGTTCGTCGCCATCGCCACCGATCGCAGGGCCGACGTCGTACCACAATGCATGCCGTGCCGTGCGCACCAGCACCGCCGTGCCCTGCCCGACATCATGCGCCAGCAGCTGCACCTCCCCGGCAGCCGGTATGTCACGTGACGGCCATGACAGCGGCAGGCACAGCAGCGCGCCGGCCAGCACGCCGCCGGCCCCGCGCGGCAGCAACCACCAGAACAGGCCCGCCAAGGCCGCTGGCACGGTCCACGCCGGAGCCTCGGCCAGCCACCACATCGCCTGCGGGTGGTCTGCCAGCGGCTGCAGGGCCTGCCAGCTGAGGTCGAACAGCCAGGACGCTGCGCGCCAGGGCCATCGTCCCGCCCCGCTGTACAGGGCATCCAGAGCGGTGCCAAGCAGTGCCAGTGGCACCACCAGCAGGCTCCACCACGGGATGACCGGCAGATTGACCAGAGGCCCCAGGCGCGCGGCGCCTCCGAACAGGGCCACGCACAGCGGCAGGAGGCCGAGACTGGCCACCCCCTGGGCCGCGAAGAAGGCCTGCAGGCGGCTCCCCACACTGTCGGCGCTTGCCGTCGGCAGGCACCACAGCAGCCAGAGCACGCCACCGAAGCTGAGCCAGAAGCCGGCCGACAGCACGGACAGCGGTGCTGGCAACAGCAGCACCAGGGCCGCCAGTGACACGGCCTGGACCACGTCGGGAGGTCGCCGCCCCCCGCGTGCCAGGGCGATCAGCCCGATCATCAACGCCGTGCGTACGGTCGGCAGTTCCGCGCCGGCCACCAGGGCATAGCCGGCCGCTGCCAGCGCGGCGGAACACGCAGCGGCCTGCGGACGCGGCCAATGACGGGCCAGCGACGGCAACAGCCACCACACTGCGCTGCACAGCAGTGCCGCGCAGCCACCCACCAGGCCCACGTGGAAGCCCGAGATGGCGATCAGGTGGGTCAGCCCCAGCGCACGCAACTGATTCCAATCGGTGTCGGACAGCCATCGGGTATCGCCCAGCGCGAGCGCGCGGATGAAGCGCGATGCGGGGCTGGGAACCTGCATTGCAATCGCATCGCTGCTGCGCTCGCGCCAGGCCAGCAGCCCGTCCGGCGCCTGCAGTTCACGCGCACTGCCCGCTGCACGCACCGTGCCGTGACCGGCAATGCCCGCCAGCACAGCATGACGTTCCGCGTCGAAGCCGCCAGGATTGATCCGCGAGCGTGGCGCCCGCAGCCGCAACGGCAACCGCCACTGCGCCCCCGCACGGACCTGATGACGGCCCCCACCCTCAACGCGCGTGCGGGTTCCGGGCCATGGATCGCTCCAGGTGATCTGCAGGCGCTTGCCCGCCAGTGCGGGATGCCCCGGTGCATCGCCGACCTGCAGGACGAAACGGGTATGGCCGCCCGCCGTTACCGGCAGATCGACGACGCGCCCGCTGACCACGGCATCGCGGACCGGCATGGCCGGCGGCAGTTGCTGCTGCAGCGTCCATTGACCATGCAGGGCCGCCCACGCTGCGCCGAACAGCAGCGCGGCAACCGCGCGGCCGCGCCACGGCAGCGCCCACCCCAGGCCGGCCACGGTGCTCGCCAGCGCGCAGCTCCAGAGCGGTGGCAACGCGGGCAGCAGCACGCACGCCAGGGCGCCGCTGACGAACGCGGCAGTGCAGACCCCGCCAATGGGAGCGGGCAACGGAGTATCGGCGGCCATCGCATCAGCCTGCCGCATGCTGCCCCTGTCCTCCTATCAGGCAACGACCCGCGCAGCGGTCAGCGCCGCACGCTGCCGCGATGGAAATTGACCCGGAAGCTGGCGCCGCCGCCGACGGCTTCACCCACACTGACCGAGCCACCGTGATGCTGGACGATCTCCTTGACCAGGTGCAGGCCCAACCCGCTGCCACTGCCCGCCGCACGCAGTCGATGGAAGGGCTCGAAGATCGCCTCGCGGTCGCCGACCGGCACGCCCGCGCCCTGGTCGCTGACTTCCAGCAGACCGGTCCGGTCAAGACGTACGCAGATCGTGCCACGCCCGCCGCCATGGACGATGGCGTTGTGCACCAGATTGGCGATGACCCGACCCAGCGCCAGGCTGTCGCCGTGGATCCACACCGGCGTCTCTGGTGCGTCCACCTCGAAACCGTAGCCGGCGCCCACCACCAGCGGAGCCAGTTCGGCCGCCGCTTCGCGCACCACCAGGGCCAGATCCAACCGTTGCATCGCACTGGTGTTGCGATCCAGCCGCTGCAGATCCAGCAGGTGCTCGGCCACGTTGCCCAGGCGAGCAATGTCGGTCAGCAACTGCGATTTCAACTCGCCCTGCGGCAGCTGCGACAGGCGCGCCTGCACCACGGCAATCGGCACGCGCAGCTCATGCGCGGCATCAGCAAGAAACTTGTCACGCGCCGCATAGCCCTGCTGCACCTTGTCGATGGCATCGTTGAACGCCTCCACCAGCGGTGCCACCTCGGTCGAGACCAGCTGCGCGTCCAGCCGCGCGCCCGGCTGGCCGATGTCCAGTTCCTTGGCCTGCTGCGCGGAGCGTCGGACACCTCGCATCGCGCGGTGGATCACGGTCGGCATCACCAGCAGGGTGACCACGATCAGCGGCAGGAAGAACCACAGGCCAATCAGGCGCAGCACCATCAGCGCACCATCCAGCAGGCCGCCCTTCGGTGCGCCCCCCACCATCACCGTGATGCGCCGCCCGTCCTCGTTGCGGATCATCACCCGCGCCACGTCCAGATAGGGCGGCACCAGTGAACCCAGTTCGGTGGCACCCAGCGTCGGCAGCCGCGCCAGCAGCGGCGCATGGATCGCCGGTACCTTGCCACGCTCGAGCCAGGCTCCCCGGTCATCGACGGCGGCGAACCAGAGGTTGCCACCGGCGCGCGCATCCAGCTTCTGCCAGCGTGCCTCGTCCAGCGCCAGGCCCCCATCCTGGCTGTGCACGGCCTTGGCCACCGCCTCGGCGGTGAACATGTCCATGCCCCAGGAATCCTTGTCACCCCAGGTGAGGATCAGTGCGACCACGGCGAACAGCACGGTGAACGCCTGCGCCAGGAACAACCGCCAGGCCAGGCCGAGGGTGATCGATCGGATCGGTCGCGCCATGTCAGGCCTCCGCCAGCAGGTAGCCGACGCCGCGGATGACATGGATCTCCACGCCAGCGCCCGCCTGTTGCAGCGCTTTGCGCAGTTTGGAGATGTGCGCATCCAGCGCGTTGGACTGGATCTCGTCATCGAAACCGTAGACCGCCGCCTCCAATGCGCTGCGCGTGACCGTGCGCCCCTGCCTCATCGCCAGCGCCTGCAGCACCAGCACCTGGCGGCGCGGCAGTGCCAGTGTCTGGCCCTGCACCTGCGCCTGCAGCGATTCGAAGTCGAATTCCAGCTGCCCGAGCCGCAGGCTGGGAGTGACCATCGCCGATGGCCGACGCGATACCGCGCGGATGCGTGCCATCAGTTCTTCGATCGCCACCGGCTTGACCAGATAGTCATCGGCACCGACATCCAGGCCCTCGACCTTGTCCGACAGCGTGCCCTTGGCGGTCAGCATGATCACCGCCAGATTCGGCCGCAACGTGCGTGCGGTGGCGACGAAGGTGGCACCATCGCCGTCCGGCAGCTGGCGGTCGAGCAGCATCAGCTGGTGCACCGGTTCGCGCAACGCGATGGCGGCTTCGGCGAGGCTGCCGACCACGTCGGCGACCACGCCCTGCCGCTCCAGCCCGGACTGCAGGGCCCGCGAGAGGTCGGGATCATCTTCGACCAGAAGAATGCGCATGGAGGTCTCTGCTGCGGGAAACGGTTCGGATCATTGTGCCAGCCAGGGCCCGGTCGCGCTCCGTGTGCATCGACGCAATGTTGCGACAATGTTGACACCGCAGCATGCAGCCTCATCCCCTGCAAAGCTGTCGATCGATGCCCTCGTCGCCCTCTGCCATTCTGCGCCCGATGCTGTTCTCCGCCGTGCTGTCGATGCCGCTGCTGGCCCAGGCGGCGGAACAGACACCCGGCGTGAAGGCCGGGATCACGGTCGGCGCGACATCGGGCGCCTACGCGCACTACGACGTCAAGCCATTGGTCGTGCCCGCCCTCTCCTGGCAGGGCGAGCGCTTCTTCGCCAGCCCCGGCTCGCTGGGCATGTACCTGTACAAGGCCGAGGGCCTGCGCCTGTCGGCGGCGCTCACGCCCTACACGCTGCGCTTCAAGACCGATGACGTGAACGATCCACAGCTGCGCCGCCTGCACAGCCGGCAGATGTCGGCGATGGGAGGCGTCAATGCCGAATACAGCGCCGACTGGGGCATCGTCGAAGCCAGTGTGATGCGCGAGATCAGCGGCCATGGTGGCGGCCTGGAATCAAGCCTGTACTACAGCTATCCGCTGCAGGCCGGTCGTTTCACCTGGGTGCCGAGGGCCGGAGTGGTGCACTCCAGTGCGCGCCTGCTCGATTACTACTACGGCATCAGCGACGAGGAAGCACTGCGTTCGGGCCTGGCCGCCTACAGCCCCGGCAGCGCCACCTCGCCGAGCGTGCAGATCGCGGTCAGCACGCCACTGGGCAGCAGATGGCGCGCCACCGGCGTAGTGGCCAACCAATGGTTCGGCGATGCGGTCAAGGACAGCCCGATGGCGCGCCGTGGCAGCCAGACATCCGCCTTCATTTCCCTGATGCGTTCGTTCTGACCGAGCGCTCCCCGGACGAGGAATCCCCATGGCCTCACCCAGCCCCGCAGCCGATGCGCACGCGATCCTGCGCGCCCCCGATCTGGACAGCGCCGAACGCGCGTATCTCGGCCTTCTGCCGGACCTGGACCACGTCGATGCACTGACCCGTCGTGCAGTGGGCCTGTCGAAGGTAGCCGACGCGGCACGCGGCTACGCCCTGTCGATGACCCTGATCGGCCTTCGCCTGCAGGAACTGGAGATGGGTGAGCCCTGCACGACGGAGCACCGCCAGGCGACACTGCGCAGCCTGCGCCAGGCCTTCAGCGCCTGACCGCCCCCCAGAACGGCACCCTTCCGCAGCCGATGCGGGCCACGCGTGTCCGAGTGTGCGGCACGCCGGCACGCAGGTGCGCCATCAGCGGCAGGTCGTCCAGGCCAGCACGGCACACAGGATGGCCACCCAGACCACGGCCTTGAACGTGCCCGCCAGCATGTTGCCGCCGAACAACAGTTCGAGCAGCGGGTTGGGCCTGGAAACGGGAACGTGATCGCTCATCGCAGCTGCTCCTTGTGATGGCCGCGATTGCGCGGTCGCCGCAAGTCTACGCCTGCCCGGTGCGGATTCATCGGCGCCTGGCTGCGTTTGGCGGCTCAATCCCGGTGTTCGTCGCAGGCCGGCTGTGGTCCCGGCGGCGAAGTGCCAGTCTGCCTGCACTTTCCCGCTGGAGCACCGTGCCATGCCGATGCTTGCCCTGTTGCTGCTGTGCGCTGGCGCGTTCGGTCACGCCACCAGTGCCGACGAGCCCGTGCTGGTCGATCTGCCCCTACAGTCCGGATCATCGACGAGGGTGGCGCAGCCCGCCATGCAGCGCGAACTGGAACCTGCGAGCCTGCGGCTCTTCCACCTGCGCCAGGATCGACTGCTGCGGGTGGGACAGCAGTGCCTGTCGCAGGAACAGGCCGATGGCCATCGCGAAATCGTCGGCGAGGCACGCATGATCCAGCTGTGGGAGCGTATCGATGGGCACTGGCGGATACGGCGGACGCTCGTCATTGACCACCGGGCCGCGCGGACGTGACATCACGCGGCCATTGCATGCGCCCATGAAAAAAGCCGGCGATGGCCGGCTTTTCGTATTACCACCGCTGCACCGGCAGGGCCGGGAGCCAGGTGGTGGGCGGTACAGGGTTCGAACCTGTGACCCCTACCATGTCAAGGTAGTGCTCTACCGCTGAGCTAACCGCCCATCGTGTTACTGCGGCCCGCCAGCGGGCCTCTTTACGTAAAAACCCGGCGCCAGGGCCGGGCTTTCAATTCACGACCGCCCTCTTTCGAGAACGTCGTGGTGGGCGGTACAGGGTTCGAACCTGTGACCCCTACCATGTCAAGGTAGTGCTCTACCGCTGAGCTAACCGCCCGTTTGGGGTCTGAACGTCCGCGAATGCGTCGGTGCAGGCCGCGTATATTACGGATGCCGGCCCGGAAGCGCAACACTTTTGTGAAGACGTGCGGCACTGTCGCGTTCAGCCCAGGCTGGCCTCCTTCAGCTGTCGGATCTGGTCGCGGACGCGGGCCGCGTCCTCGAATTCCAGGTCCTTGGCGTGCTGGTACATCTGCTGTTCCAGCGCCTTGAGACGCGCCGCCAGCTGCGCCGGCCCGAGCGCGCGGTAGTCGGCCACATCCTCGGCCACTCCAGGCCTGCCCTTGCCTTTTCCCTTGCGCGATTCCTTCTCGGCCGCTTCGGATCGGGCACCTTCCAGTACGTCGGTGATCGGACGCGCCACCGAGCGCGGAATGATCCCGTGCTCTTCGTTGTACTCGACCTGCTTGGCGCGTCGGCGGTCGGTCTCGTCGATCGCGGCCTGCATCGAACGGGTCACCTTGTCGGCGTACAGGATGGCCTTGCCGCGCACATTGCGGGCCGCACGGCCGATGGTCTGGATCAGCGAACCGGTGGAGCGCAGGAAACCCTCCTTGTCCGCGTCCAGGATCGCTACCAGCGACACCTCGGGCATGTCCAAGCCCTCGCGCAGCAGGTTGATGCCGACCAGCACGTCGAACTTGCCCAGGCGCAGGTCACGGATGATCTCCACGCGCTCGACGGTGTCCACGTCCGAATGCAGGTAGCGCACGCGGATGCCATGCTCGGTGAGGTACTCGGTCAGGTTCTCGGCCATGCGCTTGGTCAGCGTGGTGACCAGCACGCGGTCGCCGGCCTTGATGCGCTCGTTGGCCTCGCTCATCAGATCGTCGACCTGGGTGGCGACCGGGCGGATCTCCACCATCGGGTCGATCAGGCCGGTCGGCCGCACCACCAGCTCGGTCACTTCGTCGCCCGACTCACGCATTTCATACGGGCCTGGCGTGGCCGACACATAGATGCTGCGCGGCGAGCGCGCTTCCCACTCTTCGAAACGCAGCGGGCGGTTGTCCAGCGCCGAGGGCAGGCGGAAGCCGAACTCGACCAGGGTTTCCTTGCGCGACCGGTCGCCCTTGAACATCGCTCCGATCTGCGGAATGGTCACGTGCGATTCGTCGATCACCAGCAACGCGTCGGCCGGCAGGTAATCGAACAGGGTCGGCGGTGGCTCGCCCGGGCCCTTGCCGGTGAGATGCCGCGAGTAGTTCTCGATGCCGTTGCAGTAGCCGACCTCGGCCATCATCTCCAGGTCGAACTGGGTGCGCTGTGCAAGGCGCTGCGCCTCGACCAGCTTGTTCTGTGCGTAGAGCTGCTCAAGCCGCTCCTTCAGTTCCACCTTGATGGTCTCGATCGCCGCGAGCACGCGTTCGCGGGTCGTCGCATAGTGCGTCTTCGGGTAGACGGTGAAGCGCATCAGGTTGCGCAGGGTTTCGCCGGTGAGCGGATCGAACATCGTGATCTTCTCGACCTCGCCATCGAACAGCTCGATGCGCAGCGCCTCGCTGTCCGACTCCGCCGGGAACACGTCGATCACTTCGCCGCGCACGCGGAAGGTGCCGCGCTGCAGTTCGTATTCGTTGCGGGTGTACTGCAGCTGCGTCAGATGATTGATCAGGTCGCGCTGGTCGATGCGCTCGCCCTTGGACAGGATCAGGCGCAGCGACAGGTAATCCTCAGGCGCACCCAGGCCGTAGATCGCCGACACGGTGGCCACCACGATCGCATCGGGCCTCGACAGCAGCGTCTTGGTCGCCGCCAGCCGCATCTGCTCGATGTGCTCGTTGATCGAACTGTCCTTCTCGATGAAGGTGTCCGACGACGGCACATAGGCCTCCGGCTGGTAGTAGTCGTAGTAGCTGACGAAATACTCCACCGCGTTGTGCGGGAAGAACGCCTTGAATTCACCGTACAGCTGTGCGGCCAGCGTCTTGTTCGGCGCCATGATCAGCGTCGGCTTCTGGATCTGCTGGATGACATTGGCGATGGTGTACGTCTTGCCCGAGCCGGTCACACCCAGCAGCGTCTGCTTGGCGATGCCGGACTCGAAATTGCTGGTCAGCTTCGCGATGGCGTTCGGCTGGTCGCCCGCCGGTGAATACGGCGAGACGAGTTCAAAACTGTCGCTCATGATGTTGCCAGATCCCGGGAACGGCCAGTATACGGGGCATCCGGTGACGGCCGGCTGAGGGGAAGCCGGACACCCCGACGCGCCAACCTCCAATGGAGACCGGCCGGCGGGGCCGGCAGGCTGGGGGCATGCTCCAGACCCTCTGCAAACACCCCGCGCGCAAGGCCCGGGGGCTCCACCTGCCTGAAATGCTGGTGGTCCTGATGATCCTGTGCGTACTGCTGGCTGCGGCCTGGCGCCCCTGGCAGCGCGCGATGCGCCAGCTGCAGGCCGAATCCCTGCGTGCCCAGCTGGTCGGCAGTCTGTCGCTGGCACGCAGCACCGCCATCACCGAGGGACGCCCGGTCACCGTGTGCGGCTCCGGCGACGGCAGCCGCTGCGACAACCGCTGGAGCCAGGGCTGGCGCGTTCAGGTTGAGCCGCGGGTGGCCAGCGGGGGAATGACCACCCTGCTGCATACCCTGGAGAACCGCCATCGCCATGTGGAACTGCGGGCGAGCGACCATCGCGCCCACATCCGATTCCGCGCTGACGGGCGCAACGCCGGCACCAACCAGTCCATCGTGCTGTGCGTGCAGGGCCTGGAACACAGCCGCGTGATCATCAACATCCCCGGACGGATCCGGAGCCTGCGCCCACGCGTGCCTACGCCCTGCTGATCCGGCGCGGCCTGCCCCAACGAAAAAAGCCGCGATTGCTCGCGGCTTTCTCGAAACTGGCGCCCGAAGTTGGACTCGAACCAACGACCCCCTGATTAACAGTCAAGTGCTCTAACCGGCTGAGCTATTCGGGCGGGGTGCGCATTCTAGCCAATTCCAGAAGTGGGGTGCAAGCCCCTTCCACACTCGCCGCTGCCGTCTTACCAGCACTCCGGGTTGGTCTTGCTGTCCGGCGTCTTGCGGCCCGCCTGATCGAGTGTCAGCGTGCCGCACGCGTCCTTGTCCTGGCCGGTTTCCGGAACCGCCTGCAGGGTATAGGTCCCGGCGGTCGCCTTGCCGTCGAACGATATGGCATAGCGGGCCGAGCCCTGCCGCGGCGACTGGCTGAACGGCAGCGAGAATCCGTCATAGCTGTTCTGCACGGTGTGATGCCGCTCGAGCAGCTGCGCGATCTCGACCAGGTCAGCCTTGGCCATCGCGCGGTGCGTCTTCAGCACATGTCGCTGGTAGGAGGGCAGCGCCACAGCCGCAAGTACCGCGATGACGGCAACGGTGATCATCAGTTCGATCAGGGTGAAGCCCGTTACCTGCTGTTGTCTGCTGGATGTGCGCATGGCAGCTCCCGTATTCCTGGTAGTCATCGGATCTGGCGCCACGACTGGCGACCACAGGCACGCTGGCCATACGCAGTATCCGCGCCCGGCGTGTTCAGAGCCACGATGCAGCGGTCCAGCGATCCATCGACCGTGCACTTCGGATCGCTGGGATCGCAGCCCTTCAAGGTGGTGCTGTTGACATTGGTGGACAGCACGGGGGCACCGGTTGCGATGTCTCCGCCGCGGGTCAGCGCACCGGCACCGCAGTTGGCGCCGCACAGCGCGTTTCCGCCGACCTCGTCGGTCAAGCCGCTCATCGCCGGCTGGCCGGTCAGCATGTTCAGGCGATAGCGCCAGTTGGTGCCGCCGCCGGTGCCGCAGACCGCCTGCCCGGGCACATAGGTGGTGAACATCACCGCGCCGCCCTGCAGCGTCGGATAGCCGAAGAAGCGCTCACCCTCCACATCGGAACCCACGATCAGGTCGACGTACCAGCCGCGCTTGCTCGCGTAGTCCACGCCGTTGCCCGACACGTCACGGAAGCCGGCACCATTGGCACTGACGGTCTGCCCCACCAGCGAATCACGGCTGGAAATGGCAGTGGAGAGGTTGTCCCAGAGCCCATACAGCGTCTGCACCGGCGAATTACGGGTCACTGCATTGTCGTCAGCGGTGAAGTAGCGACCGGTACCGAAGAACAGGCTGACGCCACCGCCCGGCCCTGCCGAGACTTCGATTGCACCGGTGATCGGCTGGGCGACAGCGCTGCGCACGGCGGTGAACAGCGGCGTGCCGTTGAGGGCCACATTCCAGGCGCTGGGATCACCGCCACGCAGGTCGAAGCGCCACATGTTGCCCTGCATGTCGCCGCCATAGACGGTATCGGCCAGCCCACTGCTGTTGTGCAGCGCTACCGCGGTGACATGGTTGAGGCCATTGGCGACTGCGTACTTGCCCGCCGTGGGGTACACGCGCTTGAGGATCTCGCCGGTGCGGATGTCGACCACATAGAGCACCGGTCGGCCGGTGCTGGAATTGACACCGTTGCCGAACAGGGCGACGAACCGGGGCGGACTGTCCGCATTGGGGCCGGCAACGGGCACCACGACCGGCTTGCCCATGACGAAGCCCAGGTCCGATTCGGTCTTGCCGGAAATCTCCCACAGCACGTTGCTGGCGGTGAACCCGGTCGGATTGCTGATATCCAGGGCGAACACCGAACCGTTGCCCACTGCCGTGGCCGACGGCCCGCGCGACGCGCCGCCGCCGCCGGTCGAACCGACCAGTACCGTGCGCCAGGCATCGCCGTAGTAGACGTCCGACGAGGTCAGTCCGCCGTCCACGTAGTAGCGATGTCCATAGGTGGGGTTGGCCAGCTCCGCCATGTGCTGCAGCGAAGCCGATGGAATGAAGGCGAACTGCTCGCTGCCCGCCGAGGTGCCGGTGCTGGCATTGAAGCCATGCAGCATGCCGTCGTTCGCACCGACGTAGACCATCGAAGGTGGGCCACCGTTTGCCACCTTGGTCGCCAGGTAGGCCCGATAGCTCAAACCCAGCGAGGTCTTCCAGCTCACTCCGCCCTGCGCCTGCCAGGAGGTGAAGCCGTAGTCGTCCTTGTTGGACACGATCTCCACGCTGGAATTGACGATATCGCCAAGCAGTGAACTGCGCGGGCGGAAGCCGCTCACCGGTGAGCCGCGCAGGTAGCTGACCAGGTCCGCCACGCTGTGCGAACCGAACCAGTTCGGCACCGTGTTGAGACCCATGTTGCCGAGCTTCTCGGCGCGATCCCGCCCGGGAACGTTGTCAGCGGTGAAATCAGCCGCTGCCACCGGCACCAGTTGGTTGGACGTGTTCACATAGGTGGGTGCGGTCGACATCACGATGGTCCGCCCGGAGGCGCTCATCTTGGTCGACGCACGCCACAGTTCAGCGCCGGCGCCTCCGGTGCTCGTGGTCTGGCTGGCGATGACATCACCGGTCCAGTCGTTCGAGCCCGACGGCACCGTGTAGTGCGCGGACACGGTGAAGGAGCCGGCGTTGACACGGGCGCCGGTGCCGCTGCCACCCACCGGAGCCTCGCCAGCCGCAGCGCTGTCGAAGATCGATTCCAGCGCGGACTTCAGCTTGGCCGGATTGCGCGCCAGGAAGTAGTTGTCCGGTACACCCGGCACCTTGCTGTCCCACTTCCTGCCTTCCGGCACGCCGTACTTGGCGGCGTACCACAGCGGGCTTTCCAGCTGCCCGGCCTGGCCGGTACCCAGTTTGTAGCGCATCACGACCGCGCCGGTCCAGGTAGCCGGCGGATCGGCGCTGGTGCTCAGCACCGAACCGTTGCGGTTGCCGGGGCGCAGCACCAGCCGCTGCACGTTGTCAGCCGCATTGGAGCCCACGATCGTGTAGCCGGTCAGCATCGCGTTGCCTGCATAGGCGGACAGGTTCTCGATGCGGACCAGCACTTCGTCTTCGCCGACCTTGTTGCGAACGGCGTTGTTGCTGCATTCACCACTGTTGGAGCGCCAGCAGATGTTGCGGAATGGCGTCGTGCCACCGTCGCTGCAGGTGCTGCCTACGCAGTAGCTGAGCATGGAGACCACATCGTTGTCGTGGTCATTGCCCCACAGCGAATCCTCCCAGACCAGCGAGAAGCTGCCGGCCTTGCCATCGGCACGATAGTCACGGCCATAGACATAGTTCGGCGATACCGCTGACCGCTTGGTGCCGACGCCGACCGAGCCGAGGAAACAGCTGCGCCAGCCGCTGCTGTTGATGCCCGCTCCTTCGGTGTTGTTGGCCTGGCACAGGGGGGCCAGGGTGATCTTGCCATTGCCCACCGGAATCTCGAACTTCGGCAGGCTCTCAGCCATGGCCACGGTGTAGGTGGTGGCGGTCAGCTTGTAGGTGTTGGGTTTGTCCTGCACGCCCGGACGCAGATCGGTCTCGGCAGCGGCCTTGGCCAGCCCCGAGATCAGGTAACTGCCTTCCGTGGACGGCACGTCCGGGCAGATGCCGCGCACGAGCGAAAGGCCTGTCACCTTGACCGCACGGCAGATGTCCTCATGGGTGTTGATCGAGGCATAGCGATTGGTCAGGCCGACACGGCCTGCCATGTAGCTGCCACCGGTGATGTTCTCCTGGTTGCCGATCGCATCGGTCGCCGCCGCTGCCGTGGTCAGGCCAGTGACCGTACCGATGTTGTCGCTGTCGAAGGACGGCAGGCCCGAGGACATCACCAGGATGTTGCAGGTAGCGCAGTAGGAGTTGCCGCCGTCGTTCGGCGAGCGGTACGGATCCTTCCAGGCCACCGAATTGGGCAGGCCGCTGAGATCACCGCTGGCGCTGTAGATTCCCTTCGTTTCTCCCTTGATGTAGCGCAGCGCTTCGGCATACATCTCCGCCAACGGATTGCCCCAGGCGCTGCACTTCTTGGATGCGTTGCCCGGGTCGGTCAGGTTGCCCCGGCCGTCGAAGCCCTGGCGATTCAGGATGCTGTAGTCGTCACAGTCAGTCCATTTGTCCTTCCAGTTCCACTGGTCGATGCGGAAGTTGGAGATCGTATTGATGATGCCCTCGGCCCCGCCCGTCAGCGTGTTGCAGAACTGGCCATTGGACAGGTTGATCTCGTCGCCGGCTGCGCAGAAGGTCGTGCCGTTGCCGGCGATCTTGCCGATGTTGCGACGGACCACGCCGCCATCGCGCGGATTGACATAGGTGCCGGTGACCAGACCAAACCGCAGACGGCCACTTTCACCATAGGACTGCAGCAGTCCCGCCGGTTTCAGGTAGTCCCGGGTGCCGTCGTTGTACTTGCGGCAGAACGCTTCCTGGAAGGTTCCAGAACCGGTGGCGCAGACTTCAACCCGGACATTCAGGTCGGCCGCGACCGATCGGGGGGAGTCATCCTTGCCCTCGTCGCTGCGCCCCACGATGCACTGATAGCCGGCAGTCGAGGCCCATTCACCCCAGCTGCCACTGGCAACGCGCATCAGCGGTGCGCCGGTGGCACTGATGCTGGCATTGCAGAACGACATGGTCGTCTTGTACGGGGTGAAGTTGTTGATGTCGGCGCCGCTGTACACCTTGACCCAGGCGTGCAGGTCGTTGGGAATCTGCGCCCGCTCCAGCACCGTCTTGCTGGCGGTATCGGTGATGCGATGGCCGCCGTACAGCACGTAGCGCATCACATCCAGGCGGCTCATGGTCGCCCAGTTGAGGAAGTTGCCGGACCAGGTACCCGAACAGGTGTGTCTCTGCGTGCCGGTCGCCTTGGCCGTGGCCTTGAACTGGCTGCTGCTGTACGTGTAGCAGAGATTGGAGTCGAAGTACCCGGAGTAGTCGAATTTGTCCTGGTAAGTGGTGTCGAGCGTGCCGTCCTCGTCCAGATCGCTGTAGTCGCTGTAGGCCTTGTTGAACAGCTGCTCGTCGCGCGACATCACCATCATCATCAGCGGCGGCTGTGTCTTCTTGCTGTAGAGCGGCTCCTGCGCGATGTCATAGTCGCCAAGCGCAGCGAACAGCGGATAGACCAGTGCGCCCACGCCCACCAGCACGGCAGCGGCGGTGCCTGCACGCAGCCACGGGGAGGAGACAAGGCGGGAGAATCGGCGCGGAGTATTCATGGAATGAAGATCGTGTCGATGACGGCGCTGGAAGAAGGATTGGCCGGATCGTCACTGGCCAACACGGTGATCTGGTAGATGTTCTCGGTCTCTTCGTTCTTGCGCCGCCCCAGGCCCAGCGGCCCGACCGGCACGCATTTGTCCAGGCGGCGGGTATTGATCGCCGTTGCCGTGGTCTTGCCATCGGCCCAGGTCGCCGGGTCGAACACCGGGCTGCACTCTTCCTGGTTGGCCTCGAAGATCTTGCCGCTGTCGATGACAGCCTGGATCGCCGCTTCCTGCGAACGTACATCGGCCTCGGCGTTCTGGAACGCCTGGTTCGAGCGCAGGTAGTTGGCGGCCATGCGTTCCTGCATGCCGGTCACCTGCATGCCGGCGATGCCGATCAGGGCCAGCAGGATCAACATGATCAGGGCGACATACAGCACCGCGCCGCGCTGTTGGCGGTGCGATGCGAAGGAGGGGGTGCGCGGGCGCGGATGCATGGTGGCCTCAGTTGCCGAAGAGGCGATTGCGGAGGGCGATGGTGGTCTGGTAAACGGCGCGCATGCGGCCGTCCTCGGGCGCGGTGAATGTCACGCCCATCGAGGTCAGTACCGCATTCTGGTCGGCCTGAGGGGCTGCCGAGGGATCGGGACTGGCCATCACCAGGCCCATCTGCACGGCGCCCACGCGCCGCCAGGCGTTGATGTTGGGATTGGCCGATGCCTGCACGGTGGCAGCGGTACCCTGGCGATCAATGAAGCCGGTCGGGTAGGCACTGGTCAGGCGACGATCCTGGCCGTACAGCAGCTGCATGTTCTCCACACCCTCCACCAGGGCCTCCGGCGCGCCGGCGACCAGCGCACCGTTGGGCGTGGCGTTGAAACGCACGCGGTACAGTGAGGAACGTGCGCTGGCAGCGTCGTAGCCCACGTAGTACACAGCGCTTTCCGCACGATGCAGCATCGCCTGGCCTGCGGTCACCGGACGGATGAAGTTGCTCGCATTGTTCGGTGCATCGCCGAAGGTGATCGTGCCCCCTGCCTTGTCGATGCTGCGCGCCTGGAAAACGGTGGCGCTGGCGCAGTCGGCAGCGCCGTACAGCCCGGAATCGGCAACGCCACTCTGCAGCACGGCGAGTCGCGCCTTGTCGAAACTGAAAACCGGCTGCGCGACGGTACCGCCGGAAGCCGTGACCGGCACGCCGTCCGGCATCAGGTATCGCAGGGCGACGATGTCGCTGCCGTTGACCCGGTTGGGCAGCGCCGCAGCGAATTCATCGGGCAATGCGGGTGTGTAGGCGGTGCCGCCCGTCGCCGGAGTGGCCGGCAGCGTCACCGCATCGCCGGGCGCCGTATCGGTCGCCTCGTAGCCCTGGATGGATCGCTGGAAGTCCAGAGCCGGATGAGGCGTGGCCGCGAACGTCGTAAACAGCGAGACGCCATCCGGCGACTGCCGGGCCTGATCGTTGACGCAGCCGAAATGACCTGCCATGCGCAGTTCGCGCTGCAGGGTATCCATGGCGAAGCGACTGTTCTCCTGCACGCGCGCCAGGCCATCGGACAGCTGATAGGCAGCACGCGAGGCCGCGAACACCTGGACGACACCGAGCATGACGATCACGCCGATGGTCAGCGCGATCATCAGTTCGACCATGGACAGGCCGGCCATGCGCCGGGCCGGGGAAGGCGCGCGCATCACAGGCGGCTCCCGGCACTGAAGGTGGTATCGCTGGCGTCAGCGTTCCAGCGCTCGTCACCCCACGTCACGCTGACCGTGTACTGGGTGCCGGCACGTGCGACCTTGGCCGTGGCCCCATCCCCCAGCGCCTTGCCGAGACGGCAGGTCCAGTCCAGGGTGAACGCGTCCTTGCCGATGTCGTTGCCGACCGGTGGCAGGCAGTTCTTGGCCGCGGTGGTCGCCGTGTAGTCGCCCACGTAGGACGGTGCCATCGAGCGGTTCATCCGCAGCTGATCAAGCATTTCGTAGGTCAGGTTGGTCGCCTGGGTGCGATAGTTGGCGCTCTGCACGAAGCGTACGTTCATCGTCTGCAGCAGTGCGAAACCCAGCAAACCGACCCCCAGCACCAGGATCGCGATCAATACCTCGATCAGGCTGAAGCCGCCCTGTGCGTTGCGCGGGGAACGGAAACGGGGCGTTCTCACTTGCAGTCCTCCTTCAACAGACGCACCTGCCCGGTCGGGGACAGGCGAAGCGTGCGCTGCAGCGGCTGCTTGCCGCAGTTTTCCGGGCGCAGCGTCAGGTCGAGCGTGGCATTGGCGCGATTGCGGCCCCGCGGGTCGAAACTCACCGACAGGTCGGGCGTACCGACGGCGACCAGCGCCGAACGTCCGGGGCTGTAGCGCAGGACGGTTTCGCCGGCACTGAGCGCGCCGTCGCCGTTGCTGTCGGCCCAGACCAGCCAGCCATCGGTCCAGCTGTCGCCATCACAGGACGTGCCTCCGGCAGAGGCACACACGCCGCCGCCCCTGCGGTTCTTCACCGCTTCACTGCGGGCCAGCGCCATCGACGCGATGAGGTCATTGCTGGTGGTGGCGATGCGGTTGGAGCGGATGGTGCTCTGGAAGCTCGGAAACGCGATCGTCGCCAGCACGCCCAGCACGACCATCGCGATCATCAACTCAACCAGCGTGAAGCCGTTCTGCCGGCGCAAAGACATGTGGACGCTCCCCAGCGTATTGATCGCCACCATGGGCCATCACCCTGCCGCCAGCAAGCGGCGGCAGGATGAACGGTCAATCCGGGGCGACGGGCGTCAAACGCTTGACGAACCGCCCTTCCCCACCGCTGCCGGCGCGATCCCCATCGCGCCGGCACGGTCTCAGGCCAGCACCTGGTAACAGGGCTGGTACTCGCCGGAGATCTTCATCCGGCGCTGCTCGACGAAGGCGCGCAGCAGCGCGTCCAGGGCCTGCATCATGTCCGGGTCACCGTGGATCTGGAATGGCCCGAACTGCTCGATGCGGCGCATGCCATCCTCCTTCACATTGCCGGCAACGATGCCGGAGAAGGCACGACGCAGGTCCGCCGCAAGGGCATGCGGCGCACGCCCATGGTGCAGATCCAGTGCAGCCATGGCCTCATGCGTCGGCACGAAGGGCTGCTGGTACTCCCACGGAATCTCGATGGACCAGTTGAAGAAGAACGAATCCTTCTGCGCCAGGCGATGCTCGCGCACGCGCTTGATGCCGGCGGACATCTTCCTGGCCACGGCAACCGGGTCGCCGATGATGATCTCGTAACGCTCGGCGGCAGCATCGCCCAGGGTCAGCCGGATGAAGCGGTCGATCTGCTCGAAATACGGCGCAGCCACGGTCGGGCCGGTCAGGATCAGCGGGAACGGCAGGTCCCTGTTCTCGTCGCGCAGCAGGATACCGAGCAGGTACAGGATCTCCTCGGCGGTGCCGACACCACCGGCAAACACGATGATGCCGTGACCGATGCGGACGAACGCCTCCAGGCGCTTCTCGATGTCCGGCATGATCACCAGATGGTTGACGATCGGGTTGGGCGATTCCGCGGCGATGATGCCCGGCTCGGTCAGGCCGATGTAGCGCGTCACCGTCTTGCGCTGCTTGGCGTGGGCGATCGTGGCCCCCTTCATCGGGCCCTTCATCGCACCCGGTCCGCAACCGGTGCAGATGTCCAGGCCGCGCAGGCCCAGCTCGTAGCCTACCTGCTTGGTGTACAGGTATTCATCGCGCGAGATCGAGTGACCGCCCCAGCAGACCACCAGGTTCGGGTCACCGGGGTTGAGGATGCGGGCGTTGCGCAGCAGGCCGAACACCGCGTTGGTGATGCCTTCGGAGGACTCCAGTTCGGCCGCGTAGGCCGGGCCCATTTCGATGGCCATGTAGGCGAGGTCGCGGACCACGGCAAACAGCAGCTCGGCCACGCCGCGGATGATTTCGCCATCGACGAAGGCCATCGCCGGCGCATTGACCAGGTCGATGCGCACGCCACGATCCTGCTGCGCGACCTGGATGTCGAAGTCGGGATAGAGATCGCGCGCCGCGCGCGGATCATCCGATGCGCTGCCGCTGGTCAGCACGGCCAGCGCGCAGCGGCGCAGCAGCTCGTGCATGCCGCCGCCGGAGGCGTCGCGCAGGCGCGCCACTTCTGCCCGCGACAGCACATCCAGCCCACCGCGCGGGTAGATCCGCGCGTCCTGTACCGGCAGCGCACGGGCTGCCTTTTCGTTCGTGGTCATATCCAACGTTTCGCTTCCTTCAAGGTTTCCGACTGTACTGCCGCCCCCTTAAAAAGCAAAACGGCCGGGAATCCCGACCGTTGGATATGTGCTGACCGCGTTCGCCATTCCGGGACCGCATCTGCGGCATCGGCGCCGCGCACGAAACCGGATGCTACGCCGATGTCGTGACCACTGCAAGAACTTTCACCCGAACGGGAAACGGCCGGGTTGCCCCGGCCGCTTCCGTCTACTGCGTGATGTTCCGACGGATCAGAACTTGTACTTCAGGGTCAGCTGCATCGACCAGCGCGACACGCCAGTGTTGCCCTTGTCGTTGTTGTTTTCCTGGATGGTCGGAGTATCGGTGGAACCGGTGAAGTTGTAGATGTACTTGCCGGTGGCCGGATCGATACCTGCATAGCTGGCGACGCGGGCGGTCGAATTGAAGCCGTAATCATTGATGCGGCCCCACTTCTTGTTGAGCAGGTTGCCGACGTTCATCACGTCGAGTGCCAACTCACCCTTGTGCTCCTTCACGAAGCCCGGGAACTCCTGCGAAATGCGCAGATCGAAGGTATTCACGAAGCCGGTGCGGAAAGCATTGGCCGGGGCAATCTGGCCCTGGTACTTCTCCAGCTGCGGGTTCGCCGCCAGCCAGGCGAAGAAGGCCTTCTCCATCTCCGCGCCGCCGGTGAACTTGACGTCACCTGCGCCGTTCGGCACGTAGAACAGGTCGTTGAAGTAGCCGGCACCAGTGGTGGCAGCGGCATCGCCGTTCAGATCGTTGTAGTAGATGTAGCTGAAGGGACGACCCGAGCGGCCTTCATAGAACAGGCCGACGCTGGTGTTGTAGTCGCCGAAGAACGCCTTCTTCCAGTTGATCGAAGCGGTCACGCGGTCCTTGATCGCATAGCGCGAATCATATGCCACGTTCTCGTTGGCAGTGCCGATCAGGGTGCTGCCCCAGTTTGAGGTGTTCTGCGAGCTGGTCAGCGGGCTGACTTCCTTAGCCGCGGTGTAGGTGTAGGCCAGCGACCAACCCCAGTTCTCGGTCAGCGGCTTGTTCAGGCCGACGGTGAACTGACGGCTGCTTCCCTTATCGGTATTGCGGAGCAGCATGACGTCGCCCATGTTGCCCGGGCGGTTCGCCTTGCCCTGGGCGCCGTTGGTGCCGTTACGGATCGAGCAGTTCGCGCCAGCGCACGGAGCGTACCCGGCATCGTTCCAGTACAGCTCACGCCCATCCTGACCGATGCGGGTAGCACCATTGCCGTTGGCGGCATACAGATCCAAACGCTCGAAGTACAGCGCGTCGTTGACCTTGGTGTACAGGAACTCGGCCGATGCCACGATGCCGTACCACGGCAGTTCGTGGTCGAAGGCGATGTTGGACTTCCAGACCGACGGCATCTTCAGACCCGGCTCGATCACGTCCACATTGTCGCGACCGGTCACGGTGGCGTTCGGGATGTACGGCGGATCGACGTTCGGGGTGAAGATCGCACCCGGATTATTCAGGGTGTACTCGGTGTAGTTCAGACCGGTGTTCTGATAAGCACCCGCCAGCCACACATTGGGGGCAGCACCGCCGAACAGGCCCACGCCGCCGCGCAGCTGGGTCGGACGCTCGCTGTCGAAGGTGTAGTTGAAGCCGAAGCGCGGCTGCACCAGCTTGTCATCCGGCAGCACGGTGTTGTCGTAGCCGTAGGTCGACATGACGCGCGGGTTGTACAGCTTCTGGCTGCTGAAGTCCGGCATGTCGACGCGCACGCCGAGCTGCAGGGTCAGGTTGCTGTTGACCGCCCAGCTGTCCTGCACGAACACACCAGTGTTCTTCAGGGTGAACTTGGCCGGGATATCGCTGTAGCTGCCACCTGCCTGCGGAGCACGCACGATGTACTGGCTCGGAGTGCCGGCGGCGAAGGCGTCCAGGTTGTTGAAGACGTACACGCCATTGAGGTTACGACCGTAGTAGTTCATCAGGTCGTTGTCGGAATAGTCGAAACCGAACTTCACGGTGTGATCGCCGACGTACCAGGTGGCCGCACCGAAGGCACTCAGCTCCTTCGATTCAACGATGTTGACGTGCGAATTCTGCTCGGTACCGAAGTACAGCGAGTCGTTGCCGCTGGCACCGAAACCACGGACCTGGATCTGCGGCAGGCTCGAAGCGGTGGCACGGATCGCCGAGTAGTCCTTGTGCGAGACCTTGAACTCGGTCGAGAAGTTCTCGGACCAGTCGCTGAACAGTTCGCCCATCCAGGATTCATAGGTCTTCGGCTGCTGGTACCAGAAGCTGCTCAGCGAGATGGCGCTCGAACTGATCTGCGGGAAGCGGACCACGTTCTGTTCCATCTTGTTGTAGCGGACAGCAGCACGATGGTTCTCGCTGATGTTCCAGTCGATCTTCAGCGCGTACTCTTCGATCTCGGTCTTGTTGGCCGGCGGGTTCAGCGAACCAGCGTCGAAGCCGTAGCCGCTCGCGATCTGCTGCGCACGGGTGATGTCGGCATCGGTGATGGTGCCCTTGCCGTACGGCGAATCAGACAGCGCCACGCCCGGAGCCGAGCGCTCCATTTTTTCGTAGTTGGCGAAGAAGAACAGCTTGTCCTTGACGATCGGGCCGCCCAGGGTCATGCCGTAGGTCTTCTCATCGTCGAAGCCGTTGAAGCGGACGCCGTCCAGTTCCTTGCGGACCATATCCTTGTCGCGGTACGCGTAGTACACGGTGCCGCCGAGATTGTTGGTACCCGACTTGGTCACGGCGTTGATCACCGCGCCCGTACCACCGGCAATGGTGGTGTCGTAGTTCGCAACGTCGATGTTGATTTCCTGGATGGCGTCCATCGACACCGGCTGACGCTCGGTCGGCAGGTTGTTGGATTCCAGACCGAACGGATCGGCGGCACTGATGCCGTCGATGCGGATCGCGTTGTAACGCGTGTTCTGGCCACCCACCGAAATCGCACCGTCAGCCTTGCTGACCTGCGAGATGCGCGGATCCAGGCGAATGTAGTCCTGGATGTTGCGGTTGGCCGACGGCAGCGCATCGATGGTTTCGCGCGCCACGTTGGTACCGGTGCCCATCTTGTAGGCACTGAACAGGTCGGAACCACCCGCCACCGCCACAACCTGCACGGCGTCCAGGTTCGTGGCGGCCACATCGCCGGTCAGGTTGGCGTTGATGGTGTTGACCTGGTTCAGGTTCAGGTAGACACCCTCTTCGGTCTTTGTGCCTTCACCCGGCTTGGTGATGGTGATGGTGTACGGACCACCCACGCGCAGACCGCGCGCGGCATAGCGACCCGACGCATCGGTCGTGGCGCGCGAAACGGTGCCCGACTCGGTGTGGGTGATGGTGACTTCAGCACCGGCGACAGGCTGGCCTGCGGCGGACACGACCTGGCCGCCGACACCTGCAGAGGTGCTCTGGGCGAAGGCGGGAGCGGCAGCAAGTGCGGCCACGAGACCAAGGGTGAGCTTGGACATCCGGAGTGGGTGGGTCATCTAGGGTAGCCTCGATACGAGTTGGCGATGGCGGAAAAAAGACGCATCCAAGCGGCCTTGCGGGTGGCCGACTGGACAGTGATCTGGGGTTCCCGACCGTGTTGGCTGAAGGCAGCCATAACGGTTAACACTAGATTAACACGCTACGCCATCAATGTGACGGTTGTGCGACAAACGGCACCGGATCGCAACGCAATCATGACGGGATCTTCATCCCGCCTTACGTCGCCCTTCACTCTGCCGGGCGTGCGCTGCCTGCATCCAGGATCTCCCCCCGCCAGGCCGAGCCGGCACTGGACAGCAGGGTCACGGCCGCGGCCGCGGCGGCCTCGGGCCCCTGCGCAGCCGGGTCCTGGTCGATCGAGTAGGCGCGGGCGCGCAGGGCCGTGCGCAGGGGCCCCGGGTACAGGCCGCTGACCCGGACCGGACTGCGGCCCAGCTCATCATGAAGGCTGGCGATCAGGCCGCGCAGGCCATGCTGGGCGGCGCCATAGCCTCCCCAGTAGGCCTGCCCCACCCGTTCCGGGGCATCGACCGTGAACACCAGCGCCGCATCCTCGCGCTGGCGCAGCAGCGGCAGGCAGGCCTGCGCCAGCCAGGCGGGTGCGGTCAGGGTGACGTGGACGGCGCGGGCGAAACTTGCCGGGTCGGCCAGTTCGAACGGGGTCAAGCCCGGAAAGTGGGCGGCGCAGACAAGTAGCCCGTCCAGTCGCCCCAGCTCCGTCTGCAGCGCCTGGGCGAGATCGGCGTAGTCATCGGGACCGGCCCCTTCCAGATCCAGCGGATACAGCAGGGGCTCGGGACCGGCTGCCTGCACCTGGGCGTAGACCCGGTCCAGCCGGCGCGGCTTGCGCCCCAGCAGGACCACGGTCGCGCCTGCGCTGGCGGCGGCCACTGCGGCGGCACTTCCGAGGCCACCACCGGCACCGGCCACAAGCACCACGCGGTCCTGCAACGGGCGGCCATCGAGCGCCCCGTTGGTCGGTGACGTCGATGGCGGCGCACTCATCCCAGGGTCGCCTCTTCGACGATGCGCTTGAGCTCGCCGGATTCGAACAGCTCCATGATGATGTCGCAGCCGCCGATCAACTCCCCGTTGATGAACAGCTGCGGAAACGTTGGCAGGTTGGAGAAACGCGGCAGGTTCGCGCGGATTTCCGGCTCCTCCAGCACATTGACGGTGCGCAGGGAGACGGCGCCGGCAGCCATCAGCGCCTGTACGGCGCGGCTGGAGAAGCCGCACGTCGGGTATTGCGGGGTGCCCTTCATGAACAGCACGAGCGGGTAACGATCGACCTCGGCCTGGATTTGCTGCATTACCGCCACAACCACACTCCTTGCTTCGCCGGACAAACCGACCGCGATGGTCGGCTAGACTGCCCAAGGTAGCCGCCATTGTAAGCGGATGGAACCGGCTGCCGCCGCCCCTCTGTCCACGAACCTGTCCATGCCCGTCGAACTGCCTGCCCTGCCCTACCTGTCCGGCTCCCTGCAGCCCCATCTTTCCGCGCAGACCGTGGAACTGCATCACGGCGCGCACCATCGTGCCTACGTCGATGCGGTCAATGCCGGCATCCACGGCACCGAATGGGAAGAGGCCTCGCTGGAGGAGATCGTCCGTCATGCCCAGGGCGCCCTGTTCGACGCCGCGGCCCAGGCCTGGAACCACGGCTTCTATTGGCAGTGCCTGCGCCCGCGCGGCGGCGGTGAGCCACAGGGACGGCTGGGCGAGCTGGTCAAGCGCCAGTTCGGCGACGTGCAGCGCCTGCGCGAGGAGTTCAACCGCACCGCGCTGGGCCTGTTCGGCTCCGGCTGGGTGTGGCTGGTGCAGCATCCGGGCGGCCAGCTTGGCATCCAGGCCACCCGCAACGCCGGCACCCCGCTGACCGGCGACAGCGCGCCGCTGCTGTGCTGCGACGTGTGGGAACACGCGTACTACACCGACTACCAGAACGACCGTACGCGCTACCTGGAGGCGTTCTGGCAGCTGGCCAACTGGGAATTCGCCGAGAGCCGGCTGCGCTGAGAGCATCCGCCGGGCGTAGCCCGGCAGCACCGGGCCATGCCTGGCGACGCGGTGGGCATCAGGCGCTCTCGTGCGCCGCCACCGCATCCATGACCCGGGCCGAGTACACCAGTGCCGCGCCCGCGTTGAGCGAAACCGCCACCCCGAGCGCCTCGGCGATCTCCTCGCGGCTGGCGCCCTGCTTGAGCGCGGCATCGACGTGCACCGTGATGCAGCCGTCGCAACGGGTGGTCACGGCGACCGCCAGCGCGATCAGTTCGCGGGTTTTTGCATCGAGATGGTGGGTCTGGGCACCGGCATTGGCCAGAGTGGCGTAACCCTTGATGGTATCCGGCGAGAGCTTGCCGATCTCGCCGATACGGCCCTTCAGTTCCTTGCGGTATTCGTTCCAGTCGAGCATGACGATGACTCCGGGGAAAGGAGCCTTACGCTATCACCCTGGTTGATGCGCCGATGCGTGCATCGGCGCGTCACAGCGTTGCGCTTCCGCGTCGCGGTCAACCGCGCAGTGCCCGCACCGCCGGTGCGACCTGCAGCTGGCGCCCCAGTGCCTCGCCCACCTGTTCCAGCGCCGTGGCCAGTGCGCCGGCCTGGTCGTCGCGCAGCGTGGCGTGGCCCACCTTGCGGCCTTCGCGGGGCCGCTTTCCATAATCGTGCCAGTGGCCGCTGGCCTGGGCCAGCACCGGCGCCGGGTCCGGCATCTCGCCCAGCCAGTTGAGCATGCAGGCGTGGCCGAGCATGCGGGTACTGCCCAGCGGCAGGCCCAGCACGGCGCGAAGATGATTCTCGAACTGCGAGGTCTCGCTGCCTTCGATGGTCCAATGGCCGGAGTTGTGCACGCGCGGCGCCATCTCGTTGGCCAGCAGTTCGCCGTCGCGGCAGAACAGCTCCAGGGCGAACACGCCCACGTACTGCAGATGCTCGGCAAGGCGACGGGCATAGCCGATGGCGGCATCCTGTTCGGCGGCCGACAGCACGGCAGGCGCCACACTGGCCGAAAGCACGCCATCCACATGCCAGTTGCCGGTCACCGGCCAGGCCTGGAAACCGCCGTCACGGCCGCGCACGGCCACCACGCTGACCTCGCGCTGGAAAGCCACGAAGCCCTCCAGGATCAGGCCGGTGTGCTCGACCTGGGCGCCCAGGGCCTGCCAGGCAGCGTCGATGTCGGCTTCGCTGCGCAACCGGAACTGGCCCTTGCCGTCATAGCCGAGGCGACGGGTCTTGAGGATGCACGGCAGGCCGAACGCGGCCGCCTTCGCTGCGAGCTCCTCGCGGCTGCGGATATCGGCGAACGGCGGCAGCGGAATGCCCAGCTGCTGGAACAGCGTTTTCTCGCTCAGGCGGTCCTGCGCTACAGCCAGCGCTGCGGGCGGCGGATACACCGGCACCCGCTCGGCCAGCCACTGCGCACTGTCCGCGGGCACATTCTCGAAGTCGAACGTCACTACATCGACTTTGGCGGCGAAGTCCGCCAGCGCCTGGCGGTCATCGAAGGCACCGACGGTGAGCGGTGCCAGCGGCCCGCTGCAGGCGTCCGCCGCCGGATCGTACAGTTCGAAGCGCAGTCCCAGCGGCGCACCGGCCAGGACCATCATGCGGGCCAGCTGGCCGCCGCCGAGGATGCCGACAGTCAGGTTCATTGGCGCGGGTCGTCGTGGGCCATCACATCTTCGGTCTGGCGCGTGCGGAAGGCATCCAGCGCCTGGCCGATGGCCGGCTGGTCGCTGGCCAGCATCGCGGCGGCGAACAGCGCGGCGTTGGAGGCACCCGCATTTCCGATGGCGAAGGTAGCCACCGGAATGCCGGCCGGCATCTGCACGATCGACAGCAGCGAGTCCATGCCATTGAGCGCCTTGGACTGCACCGGCACGCCCAGCACTGGAACCGCGGTCTTGGCCGCGATCATGCCCGGCAGATGCGCGGCACCGCCGGCGCCAGCGATGATCGCGCGCAGGCCACGTCCGCCCGCCTGTTCGGCATAGCTGAACAACACATCCGGCGTCCGATGGGCGGACACCACCTTCACTTCAAACGGAACACCCAGGGCCTCAAGCTTCTGGGCGGCGTGCTGCATGGTTTCCCAGTCGGAGCGGGAACCCATGACGATGCCGACGAGCGGCGCGTTCGGATTGGGGGTCATTGGCCGTCACCTGCCTTAAAGACGTATTCTAGCCGTCTTCCACGCAAGACGAAGAACCATGGATCGCAAGCTGCTCGACCTGCTGGTGTCGCCGGACACCCGCCAGCCCTTGTCCCTGCTGGATGGCAAGGGCCTGGAAGCCCTCAACAAGGCGATTTCCGCCGGCGCGGTGAACAAGGCCGACGGCAACCCGCTGGCGCAGCCGCTGCGCGAGGCCCTGGTCACCCGTGACCGCAAGCAGGTGTTCCGGGTCGACGACGGCATCCCGGTGCTGCTGGCCGAGGAGGCCATTCCAACCGCGCAGATCGCTGACTTCCCGGCCGCATGAGCATGCTGCCGACGCCGGATGCGGCCGTCGTCGCCGCCGATGTCGCCCGCGCGCTGGCGGAGGATCTGGGCAGCGGCGACGTCACCGCCGCCCTGCTGCCCGACCAGGCTGACAGCGCCTACCTGCTGTGCAAACAGGATGCGGTGATTGCCGGCCGGCCGTGGTTCGATGCCACCCACCGCGCGCTCGACCCGGACGTGCGCATCGAATGGCGCATCGCCGAAGGCGAGTCCGTCACTGCCGGTACGGTACTTGCGCTGCTGCACGGCCGCAGCCGCAGCCTGGTCAGCGCCGAGCGCACGTCGCTGAACTTCCTGCAGACCCTGTCCGGCACCGCTACCACCACGGCGCGCTACGTGGCCGCCGTGGCCGGCACCGGCACGCGCATTCTCGACACCCGCAAGACCCTGCCCGGCCTGCGCCTTGCACAGAAATACGCAGTGCGCTGCGGAGGCGGGGAAAACCATCGTTTCGGCCTGTACGACACGGTGATGCTGAAAGAAAACCATATCCGTGCCGCCGGTTCGCTGGCCGCTGCGGTGGCGGCCGCGCGTCGGCAATGGCCACGGTTGCCGCTGGTGGTCGAGGTCGAAGACCTGACCCAGCTCCGTCAGGCGCTGGAGTCCGGCTGCGAGCGCATCCTGCTCGATGATTTCAGCCCCGACCTGCGCCGTGAAGCCGTACGCATCACCGCCGGCCGCATTCCGCTGGAGGTGTCCGGCAGCGTCGGCCTTGGCGGCCTGCGCTCGATCGCGGAGGACGGCGTGGACTGCATCTCCATCGGCGGCCTGACCAAGCATGTACAGGCCATCGATCTGTCACTGAAGCTGGGCCCACCGCCGGGTTGAGGCCCGGTAACGCCTGACGCAACCGCGTTGCCCGCCGGGCATGGCCCGGCGCTACCGGACGCGTCATGCACTGGGGAGCGCCGGGCCATGCCCGGCCGACATTGACGGATCCACCCGGCGTTCACGACGGCGCTGCGACGCTGCGCGCATCCCCCACTGGAGCCGCGCATGCGCCGGATGCTGTTGCCTGCCTGTCTGCTGCTCGCGTCAATGCCCTTGTCCGCCGCAGCGGCCGAGGCCTGTGATGTCCCGCCGCGCTTCGGCCTGAGCCCCTTGGCCATTGCCATCCGCAACGCGGCATGCAACGAGCATCGGCTGTGGTTCCGCCCCTTCATCGACCGCGATGGCCGCGCCGCCAGCCTCAGCGTCACGGAAGCCGAGAACGAGCATCTGGCCGACAACGGCCTGATTGCCTGGCAGCGCGTCTCCCACTACTGGCGTGACAGCGGGACGCTCAACGCCATGGGCAGCATCGCCGGTGCCAGCAGTTGTGCCGCACCACTGGGCTCGCGCTATACCGACAGCGACTGCCGTGCCTTCCTGATCGACAATCCCTGGTCGGCTGCCTTCATTTCCTGGG
This sequence comes from Stenotrophomonas sp. STEN225, assembly GCF_056756445.1. Classification (NCBI taxonomy): domain Bacteria; kingdom Pseudomonadati; phylum Pseudomonadota; class Gammaproteobacteria; order Lysobacterales; family Lysobacteraceae; genus Stenotrophomonas; species Stenotrophomonas sp. STEN225. The sequence goes on from NZ_JBRRBV010000002.1 coordinate 194,082, forward strand.
TGATGGTGCGCGCCGGGGTCCCCGGCTTCAACACCTCGCCGCGCCACATCGACTACATCCGTGCTGCCTACCAGGGTGGCCCTTCCGGCGTGCCTTACCGGCTGGCCGATCCAGCCACGGCTAAGCCGGCCCCCGGTGATCTTCTGTGCTTCCTGCGCGACCGCAGCACCACGCTCAGCTACAGCGGACTGGTACAGGCGCTTGGCAATGGCTCGGTCGGCCATTGGAAGTCGCACTGCGAAGTGGTGGTCGCGGCCAATCTCGGCGGTGACCAGACCTTGTACCTGGTAGGCGGCAACGTCATGAACACCGTGGCGATGCGGCTGCTGCCGCTGGATCGGACCGGACTGATCCAGTTGCCTGCGGCCCGCGAACGCGACAGCACCGGCATCGAGCCCAGCTGCACGCCCGGGCGCGAGGACGAATGCAGTTTCAACCGCCAGGATTGGGCCGCACTGCTGCAGCTGACTGCGACCGCGCCGTTGATCGCACCGGCACCGGCAACGCCACCGATGACCACAGCGCCCGCAGTGCAGCCGGCTTCCGGTGATCCGCAGCGGATGAACTGAATCTTCTGCTTGATCCAGCAGGCATTCGCCGCCATCTTTGCCGCATCGACACCTGACGCCCTGGAACCATGCCCACCCTGCTGCTGTTGCTGATTGCCGGCGCCATCGTCTACTTCTTCTGGAACGCTGCCCGCTCCGCCGCCGAGCGCGCGGTCGAGCTGGGACGCAACGCCTGCCGCGCCGCCAATGTGCAGTGGCTGGACCAGGCGGTGCATGCCACCGGCCTGCGCCTGTCGCGCGGCGAGGATGGCCGGCTCGGTTTCGAGCGCACCTTCAAATTCGAGTATTCCTACGATGGCATCGATCGCCATGTGGGCCGGATGGTGCTGCGCGGCGATCAGCTGGTGTCGTTCACCGGCCCGGGCGCGGCGCGGATCAGCCAGATCCGGCCGGATGTGGACGATGCCGAGGATGTCTGATCCCGGACATCCACGCGTGGCGTGGATCTTCCTGATCCGGGATCGGTAGCGCCGGGCCATGCCCGGCGACCAGGTCTGTAGAACGGCAAGGCGCAAAGTTGCGCTGGACGCTCCTGTTACTTGACCACGCGCAGGTTCGGCCGGCCCTTCGGCGGCGGTCCTGCCGGCGGCGTATCCTCCGGCGGCGTGTCGTCGTCATGCAGCACTTCGTCGCCGGTCGACGCCGGTTCGCTGCCCGGAATGTCATCCGGCAGTGCCATGCCCTGCCCGGTCTCGCGGGCGTAGACGGCCAGCACGGCACTGATCGGCACCTGCACCGGGTAGCTGGTACCGGAAAAGCGCGCCGAGAAGCTCACCATCTCGTTGTCGATCATCAGGCGCACTACCGCGCGTTCGGCGATGTTGAGCACCACTCTGCCATCCTTGACCGCCGAAGGCGGCACCTGCACGCCGGGGACGCCGGCGTCGACCAGGATGTGCGGGGTCAGCTGGTTGTCATTGATCCATTCCACCAGTGCCCGCAGCAGGTACGGGCGGTGGCTGGTCATGTGGAAGAAGTCTTCGGTCATGCGTGAAGTGTACGCGCCCGACGCCCCGACCGGGGCGGATCGCCTGCACGCCCGTCGGCGTGCAGACGGGAAAGCAGCGGCCGGCTCAGACGGGCAGGTCGCGCAGCTTCTTTTCCTGCTCGGTCAGGCTGCGCACGAACCCCGGGTGGCGGAAGATGCGGTTGCCGTAATCCTCGATGGCCTTGCCGTCCTTCGGCAACGGCACATCCAGTGACTGCAGGCGCCAGATGATCGGCGCCATCGCGCAGTCGGCCAGGCTCATTTCCGGGTTCAGGAAGAACTTGCTGGCCTTGAACAGCGGCAGCGACGCGGTCAGCAACTCCTTCAAGCGCTTGCGCCCGGCCTCGGCCTGGGTCTTGTTGCCCAGCTGGATGGCCTGCACCTGCGGCACCCAGTCGTGCTCGATGCGCAGCATCGCCAGGCGGATGCGTGCACGTGACAGCGGATCGACCGGCATCAGCGGCGGATGCGGATAGCGCTCGTCAAGGTATTCGCTCACCACCGAAGCGGCGTACAGCACCAGTTCGCGCTCGACCAGGGTCGGCACCGAATGGTACGGATTGAGGTCGATCAGGTCTTCGGGCGGATTCTGCGGATCGACCGCAACGAAATCGAACGTCACACCCTTGGCCGCAAGGACCAGGCGCACACGGTGGCACAGTACATCGTCGTTCGAGGAAAACAGCGTCAGTGTATTGCGCATGCGTACGCTCGCCGCCATCAAAGGCTCTCCTACGACAGGAGACCGCCTGCCGCATCGGCGCCGCCAGCACCGTGCCGGCGGTCGACTTCTCCCCGAGTGTGCAACCGACCATCACAAAAGCCAATAGGCCCAGCCAACGGCCGGCGGCAGAATCAGTGAACGTCCTTCCAGTATTCCTTCTTCAGCAGGTACACCAGGAAGGTCAACAGGGCCAGGAACAGGATCACCCACACGCCCAGCTGCTGCCGCTTGAGCGCGGCCGGTTCGCCGGCGTATTCGAGGAAGTTGGTGATGTCCCGCACGGCCTGGTCGTACTGGCCGGCATCAACCGAGCCGGGGCTGTCGATGCGCAGCCCGGTCACCGGCGGGTCCATGCCTGGCCCTTCGGCCTTGCCGTGCACGGCATGCTGCAGGCCCTGCATTTCCCAGAGCGGGTTGGGCATGGAGGCGTTGGCGAACAACGCGTTGTTCCAGCCCAGCGGGCGGCTGCTGTCGAGATAGAACGACTTGAGGTAGGTGTAGACCCAGTCGCCGCCCCGCACACGCGAGATCAGGCTCAGGTCCGGCGGCATCTTGCCGAACCACTTCTCGGCCTGCTCCTTGGGCATCGCCACCGGCACCGGATCGCCGATTGCCGCACCGGTGAAGTTGAGGTTGTTCATCACCTCTTCCTCGGTCAGCCCCAGGTCCTGCGCCATCCGCGAGTAGCGCAGGTACTTCAGCGCGTGGCAGCTGGAGCAGTAGTTCATGTACAGCTGCGCGCCGCGCTGCAGCGATGCGCGGTCACCGAGGTCGTTGCCGGCCTGCAGCAGCTTGGTGCCGCCTTCGGCAGCGGTGGCCAGGAAACTGCCCAGCATCAGGGCGGCCGCGAGGGCCAGCCGGACCATCCAGCGCTCAGTCATGCGTGGTCACCCTCTCCGGTACCGGCTTGGTCTTGTCCAGCCTTGTCCATAGCGGCATGGTGATGAAGAACGCGAAGTACAGGAAGGTCAGCACCCGCCCGATGTAGGTCTCGTGCACGTCGGTACCCGGACCGGAGCCGATCACGCCCAGCCACACGAAGCACACGGCCAGCATGCCCAGCATCACCTTCGAGATCCAGCCGCGGTAGCGCACCGACTTCACCCGCGCCTTGTCCAGCCAGGGCACCAGGAACAGGATGGCGATCGCCGAGAACATCACCAGCACGCCACCGAGCTTGTTCGGCACCACGCGCAGCATCGCGTAGTACGGGGTGTAGTACCACACCGGTTTGATGTGTTCCGGGGTCACCAGCCGGTTGGCCTCGGTGAAGTTGTCGTGCTCCAGGAACAGGCCACCAAAGCCGGGGGCGAAGAAGATGATGAAGGCGGCGATGATCAGCAGGAAGCCGGCGCCGACGCCATCCTTGAGCGTGTAGTAAGGATGGAAGGGAATGCCATCGGCCGGTGCATTGGGCGACCAGCGGTTGCCCTTGGGCCCCTTCTTGATCTCCACGCCATCCGGGTTGTTGGACCCCACTTCATGCAGCGCGCCCAGGTGCAGCACCACCAGCAGCAGCAGCACCAGAGGCAGTGCGATCACGTGCAGCGCGAAGAAGCGGTTGAGCGTGGCATCGCTGGGCAGGTAATCGCCCATGATCCACTCGGTCAGGCCATTGCCGATCACCGGAATCGCGCCGAACAGCGAGATGATCACCTTGGCGCCCCAGAACGACATCTGGCCCCACGGGAGCACGTAGCCCATGAAGGCCTCGGCCATCAGCACCAGGTAGATCAGCATGCCCAGGATCCACACCAGCTCGCGCGGTTTCTGATAACTGCCATACAGCAGCCCGCGGAACATGTGCAGGTAGACCACGATGAAGAACAGCGATGCACCGGTGGAGTGCATGTAACGGATCAGCCAGCCCCACTCGACATCACGCATGATGTATTCGATGGAGCCGAAGGCCTCCGCCGCGCTGGTCTTGTAGTGCATCGTCAGGAAGATGCCGGTGACGATCTGGTTGACCAGCACCAGCAGCGCCAGTGAACCGAAGTAGTACCAGATGTTGAAGTTCTTCGGCGCGTAGTACTCGCTGACGTGCTTGCGGTAGATCGGCATCAGCCCCGGCGCGCGGGCGTTGACCCAGTCGGCGACGCCTGTCGCGGTACGGCTCAGGATATTGGCCATCAGGCTGCCCCCTCCGGATCGACACCGATGATGAGCGTGTTGTCGTCCTGGTAGTGGTGCGGTGGCACCAGCAGGTTGATCGGCGCCGGCACGTCCTTGAAGACGCGGCCGGACATGTCGAAGCGCGACTTGTGGCAGGGGCAGAAGTAGCCGCCCTTCCACTGCGGGTCATACGGTTCGGGGCGGATCTCGGCCACCATCTCCGGCGAGCAGCCCAGATGCGTGCACAGGCCGACCAGTACCGACACATCGGGCTTGATCGAGCGCAGCTCGGGATTCTGCTTGAGCACGTAGGCGGGCTGCTGGTCCTTCTCGCCGGACTCCGGGTCCTTGAGGCGGTCGTCGAGCCCATGCAGCGCGTCGAGGATCGCCTTGGACCGTTTGACGATCCAGATGGGCTGGCCGCGCCATTCCACGATCAGGCGCTGGCCTTCCTGCAGGGCACTGATATCGGCCACCACCGGTGCTCCCGCGAGCTTCGCGCGGGCACTGGGGTTCCACGATTTGATGAAAGGAACTGCGGTGAATCCGACGCCGACGGCGCCAACCACGGCTGTGGTGGCAGTAAGAAAACGCCGACGTCCGGTATTGACTGGATCGTGTACCCCATCGTTGGCCATCCGGCACTCCGATATTGATTAGGTAGCTTTAAGGCTGCCAGCGGTCTGGTGGGGGCCAGAGCCGCATTGAATCATGGGCGAGTGTAGCGGAACCGTTACGCGCCACACAACGCATTGCAACAACTCTTTGTACCGTGTGCCGACCGGCAGCCGGCGATGGGCCGTCAGTCGGCACCGGCACCGGCCGGACTACTGGTGACTCAAGGCAGTGCGGTAACGCTCGGCCAGCTGGCCCACCCGACGCACGTAGTACTGGGTTTCACTGTAAGGCGGCACGCCACCGTGGCGGTCGACCGCACCTTCCCCGGCGTTGTAACCGGCGGCGGCCAGGGTGAGGTTGCCGTTGAATCGCTTCAGCAGCCACGACAGGTACTGCACCCCGCCACGGATGTTCTGGCCCGCATCGTAGGAATCACTGACCCCGAAGCGCGCGGCAGTCGGCGGCATCAGCTGCATCAGGCCCTGCGCACCGGCGCGGCTGAGTGCGGTCGGATTGTAGGCCGACTCGGCATGGATGATCGCCCGGACCACCGCCTCCTCCACGCCGAACTCGCGCGCGGCCGAAGCGATCTCGGTCTGGAAGGCCGTCGTGTTCAGACGCACGGTGCCGAAGTCCACGCGCGGGTTGGCCCCACAGGCGTAGCAGCGCTCCATGAAGCTGTAGCGGATGGTGCGCACCGGCCCCAGGTGGGCAACCTGGCTGGGCCGCGCACTGGTGTAGTGGCGCACCCCATCCTTCATATAGGAATAGACCTGGCCACTGACCATGCGCGCGGTGCGGGGCGTGCCGGCAGCAACCGCCGGAGTCGAAGCAGGCGCCGGTGCAGCCGGCACGGGCACGGCGGCACTGGCGGCCACCGCCACCGGATTGCGCTCGATGCTGGCCACGGTGGCCGGCACAGGCCTGGCAACAGTCGCTGCCGGGCGGGCCGGGCGGGCGGCCTCCCGGCTGTAGCTGATGGTGCTGCATTGGGCACCGGCCACACGCTTGCTCACATAGCTGGTGACCCCGTCTGCCCCCTGGCACTTGTACAGGGTGCCGGCGCTGGCCGGCGCAGCGGTCAGCGCAGCGATGATGATCGCCGTTGTCCCCAGTCTCCCCTTCATGGCCGCGAGTGTCCCAGCTTCGCCCCGCGTTGCCAAGCTGTGCGGCTCAGCCTGTGACGTCAGGCACAGCCAGCAGCTGCGCCAGCCCGCCCAGGCGCTGCGCCAGTTACTGGCGCCGCGCCGGCGGCGTGGTCCACAGCTCCAGCGGCACCCGGTCGAGGCTGAGAATCTGCGCCAGCATCATGCCGCGGCTTTCCGCGCCCATGCGCAGCAGGCAGTGATCGGCACCATCGGCTTCGAGCACGCCACACCAGGGGGGAATGCGACCTTCCAGCTCGGTGTGGCTGCCGGCCAGGCGCAGCACCGCCTGCAGCGCGAACGGCGCCTGGCTGACCGCCTGCCGCACCATCACATCGGGCGGTGCGGGCGTGCGCCGATGCAGGCCGGGCTCGGCCAGTGCGCGCACCGCGCCCATCCGGTCCACCCGCAACGTGCGCCAGTCCTGGCGGCCCAGATCCCAGGCCAGCAGGTACCAGCGACGTCCGTAGTTGACCAGATGCTGGGCCTCGACCTCGCGCTGGGTCACCGCGTCCTGCGCGCTGCGGTACTCGAAGGCCAGCCGGGTTGCCTGGCGGCAATGCTGGGCCAGGCGCCCCAGCAGACGTGCGTCGGTGGAAGGCAGATCCGACAGCGTCGCGGTGGCGGCGTGCACCTCGCCGGCCTGCTGGCGGCGGCGGGTCGGCACCAGTGGATCGAGCTTGGACAGCAGACCGCGCGCGGTCTCGTCGATGCCGGCCACCGTGGCCGAGGCCGCACGCAGGGCGATGGCCAGGGTCGTCGCCTCCTCTTCGTCCAGCAGCATCGGCAGTACCGGTGCGCCCGCCCCCAGCTGATAGCCGCCCCCTACCCCGGCCGATGCCCTGACCGGATAGCCCAGCTCACGAAGGCGCTCGATGTCGCGGCGGATGCTGCGCCGGTCCACCCCCATGCGCTCGGCCAGCTCAGCCCCCGACCACTGTCGGCGGGCCTGCAGCAGGGCGATCAGGCGGAGCAGGCGATGGGCGGTATGGCGCATGAGGGATCGAGGACAGAAGTCGTCCGCAATAGTGCCCCAGCATGGGCCCCAGTTCACCCCTCTGCTGCAAGGAGCACTGCCATGACGTCCCGCCAGATCACCCTCTATCACGCTGCCCGTTCACGCTCGAGCGGCGCCGTGGCCCTGCTTGAAGCCCTGGGTGCCGACTACCGCCTGCATGTGCTGGACCTGAAAGCCGGCGCCAACCTGGCCCCGGCCTACCTGGCCATCAACCCGATGGGCAAAGTGCCGGCGATCATCCATGAGGGCGCGCTGGTGACCGAGCAGGTGGCGATCTACCTGTACCTGGCCGATCTCTACCCCGAAGCCGGCCTGGCGCCGCCGATCGGCTCGCCGCTGCGCGGCCCCTACCTGCGCTGGATGGCCTTCTACGGCGCCTGCTTCGAGCCGGCGATGATCGACCGCGCGATGCGCCGCGACCCGCCTCCGCAGTCGATGTCGCCCTACAACGACGCGGAAACCGTACTGCAGGTGATCGAGGCGCAGCTGGCGCAGGGACCTTACCTGCTGGGTGAGGAGATGAGCGCCGCCGACGTGCTGTGGGGCAATGCCCTGAAATGGACCACCGACTTCGGGCTGGTGCAGCCCGCCCCCGCCACGGCGGACTACATCGCCCGGATGGGCGCATTGACGGCCTTCGACCGCTCGCGGCAGATCGACGCGGAGCTGATCGCGGCGTAAGGGCGCCCTCGGGGCACGGCCCGGCGCTACCGGGCGCGGCAGGGGCCGTGCCCCATGAGCGTGCACCGCGGCGGGAGGCGCAGGATGCGGGTAGAATTGCCCGCTTTCCCGCCACCCGAATGGATTAAGCGCCATGACCGGGACGCCAGACGTCTTTCCGCCCGCCACGCCGGGCGGCACCCCGCTCGTTGCCCTGCCCTCCGCTCCGCGCACGCCGGAGCAGATCAAGGGCAAGCTGTACATCAAGACCCACGGTTGCCAGATGAACGAGTACGACTCGGCCAAGATGGCCGACGTGCTCGCCGCCAGCGACGGCCTGGTGCTGACCGACACCCCGGAGGATGCCGACGTCATCCTGGTCAACACCTGTTCCATCCGCGAGAAGGCGCAGGAGAAGGTGTTCAGCCAGCTCGGCGTCTGGAGGGGGCTGAAGAACCAGGGCCGCGAGGTCATCATCGGCGTCGGTGGCTGTGTCGCTTCGCAGGAGGGCGAGGCCATCATCAAGCGCGCGCCGTTCGTGGACCTGGTGTTCGGCCCGCAGACCCTGCACCGGTTGCCGGAGCTGATCCGAGCGCGTCGCGAGCAGAAGCGACCGCAGGTGGACATCAGCTTCCCGGAAATCGAGAAGTTCGACCGCCTGCCGGAGCCGCGCGCTGAAGGCGCGTCGGCGTTCGTGTCGATCATGGAAGGCTGCTCGAAGTACTGCTCGTTCTGCGTGGTGCCCTACACCCGCGGCACCGAAGTCAGCCGTCCATTCGAGGACGTGGTGGTGGAAGTGGCACAGCTGGCCGCGCAGGGCGTACGCGAGATCAACCTGCTCGGCCAGAACGTCAACGCCTACCGTGGCCCGTATGGCGATGGCGAGTTCGCCGATCTGGGCCTGTTGATCCGCACCATCGCCGAGATCGATGGCGTCGGCCGCATCCGCTTCACCACCTCGCACCCGCTGGAGTTCAGCGACTCGCTGGTGGACGCGTTCCGCGATGTGCCGCAGCTGGCCAACTTCCTGCATCTGCCGGTGCAGGCCGGCAGCGACCGCGTCCTGTCGGCGATGAAGCGCGGCTACACCGCGCTAGAGTTCAAGTCGAAGATCCGCAAGCTGCGCGCGGTGCGCCCGGACATCTCGATCAGTTCGGACTTCATCGTCGGCTTCCCCGGCGAGACCGAGGCGGACTTCGAGAAGACCATGAAGCTGATCGAGGACATCGGCTTCGACCACAGTTTCTCCTTCATCTATTCGCGTCGTCCGGGCACTCCGGCCGCCGACCTGGAAGACACGCTCAGCGATGCCGAGAAGCACGCGCGGCTGTCGCGCCTGCAGGAGCGCATCAACGCGCACGCCGCCGGCATTTCCGCAAAAATGGTCGGCACCGTGCAGACGGTACTGGTGGAAGGCCCATCGCGGAAGAACCCGAACGAGCTGACCGGCAAGACCGAGAACATGCGCTCGGTGAACTTCCCGGCGCCGGCACGCCTGATCGGTCAGTTCGTGGATGTGGTGATCACCGAGGCATTGACCAATTCGCTGCGCGGGCGGGTGGTGACGGAAGGCTGATCGCCGGAGTGGGGGAAGCCATGTACGGCTTGCGCCCCACGCAGCAGGCGTGGTGATTTTCTCACCACGCCACGCAGACCCTCTGTGCAGAAGGCTCTGCGTCACCTATCCACAGGTTGATTGCGCGTCGTTCCACAGTGATTGTGGAAAAGCGGTGGGTCTCAGGGGCGAGCCCGCCGGGCCTCGTTGCTGGCCGCAACCTTCGCTTAGCGGGTCTGCTCTGAGCCTCAGAAGGACGCACCGCGCTACTCGCTCAGGAATCCCAGCTTCGTCGTCCCGAATCCGTACCGGGTCTCCATCAGCTTCTTCACCGGTCCCATGCCCTCTATGATCATCCTGCCGTCCGGCGTCCCGCAGCGTGTGCCCACCTGCGTCCTGCCGTACTGCAGTTCGGCTTCACGACTGCGCTTGGGACGGGGATCAGGCTCCCACCAGGGGAAATGGGCATACGGCTTGTTGGTCGAGACTTCATGGCGCCAGCACACGAACGAGAGCGTCTCGTTGCCTGCTGCGTCATAGTCGTAGACGCGGTAGGAGCTGTAGCCGCTGGTCAGCGGCGTGAGCTTCAACACACCCTTCTCTGCGTATGCGCGCAGGTTCTCGGTGTAGCCACCACTACCGGGAACCGGGCCGAACAGGATCACCCGCGTGAGCCTGCCGTTTGCGTCGTAGTTTTCCTGGCGATTCAGATCCAGCGTGCGCCACTGGCGTTCGTGGGGCTGCTTGGCACCCGGTCCGAAGACCTCGAAGATCCGTCGATGCGAGCGATGGTAGTACTCCCGGACGCGGGTGTAGTCGGTGATCCCCTCGAACAGCCCCTTGGCGATTTCTGCTGGCACACGCTCGCCGGGGAACCTGTATTTCAGCTTATTAGTGGGCTCTTGGCTGCGTTGCGCGAAGACAGCCGTGGCGTCCGACGGCGCCATGGAGAATGAAGCACTTTCAACACCACGAAGCCCGCGCTTTTCACTGCCATGGAAGCGAATACCCACGACCCGCTTCAACTCAGCATCGTCGACATTGATGAAGCCACTCACAGTCCATGCACCATCGGTTGCCTCGGTTCCAAAGCCGGTGTCCTCGCGATTGGGATTCTCACCTGGCTTACGCGTGGCTTCCTTGACTACGTCGGAAGCTCGCGATCCATCCGGTCGATAAGTGAAGTATCGAGTTGAAGTGCGGGATGGCATATCGCGGAGCTGCGCACACTGAAAATCTGGCTTATCCGAGACAATCAACCCAGAGCTCTCATTCGCTACTTCTATGCGACCATCACCATCATAGAGCGCACAGAAGGTTGTCGCCCTATGCCCTTTGGCGTCAGTTGCATGAATCGACGTCAGTTGACCTGACCCGTCGTAATCAAGCTCCTGCGTCTTGTAAAGCTCGAAATATGGATACACATGCCTGACTGCAGGGTGCAGGCTTTCAGGAGCCTGTGCGTCAATCAATTGGGACTCTCGCCTCTTCCATTGCTCGGCGCGACATATCCGTTGCCCTTGAACGCCTCTTTCCAGGTAGTAGACCGAACCACCACTCGAGTTGAATGGCTTGTTGTGCAGCTCACTGACATGGGGGCTTATGTCAATCCGCACAAAGGGGGCAGTCGCGTTCACACGATCAAGACTGGCGGCTACTGCAGACCCTCCACCAAACTCCCTCGGCGAGAACTTGAGCACTACTTCATTGCCGTAGATCGGCGCATTCTTCTCGTTTGACGAATCACAATAGGCAGGCGCAGTCTGTACGGCACACAGGCCACCAAGAACGAAGAATCCCCTCAACAGTTGATAACCACTCATACCTGCTCTCCTTGTTCCCCGGGGACCTCCCGACTGGAGTAAGCCAGTTCAGTTGACCTGTCCCTCTGAACAGGCGCGGCTGCAATGATCTCTTTCGGCATCGCGGCAGCAGGGTCATCCATGCCGCTGCCCCAGAGCAGCGGCATGGTGACCCAGAAGCCCTGAATGCCCTTGCGCTCTTCATTGCCTCTCAGCATCCTTGTCGCCCTTTCTGCATCGTGCCGACCCACGGCACCGGTCACGTAGTTGCTTACAACGCTTGGCTCCAGCATGAACTCTGGTTGCAGGTCCGCCGGCTGCGCGTACAGGATGCGTTTGACGTGTCCTTTGTCACTCAGGCCTGCGGCAGGGAATCCATGAAGCACGGCGTCGTAGCGAGGGAACGAGTCGCGGGGCACATTGGTGAAGACTCGCTGATAAGCGACGGAATTTGAATCGGCAAGATTTCTGATGCTTCTCCACGTCTCGGCACTTGCTGGCCTGTCCACCGTCAAGGTTGGCACGTTTTTGTTGAACCACGGGTAGTAGCCCTCGGTCAACTCAGAGAACACGAAGTGCTGATTCCCCTTCTCGGGCAGCTTTTGAATCTCCTGCCCCAGAAACTTCCTCCACAACTTCAACCGCAGCTCCCGAGCAAACGTTCGGGTTATTACCTGCACGCCGTTGCCCAGATCCATCCGCTTCGCCTCGCCATCAACGATCACCGCGGCGATCTCGGTATCGCCCGTCCCCAGCAGACTGCGGTCATTGCAGTTCGCGCTGCCGATGATCGCCACCGCGTCATCAACGATCAGCAGCTTGGAATGCACATAGCACTGCTCAGTCACCACATACAGGGAGGGGCCATGCTCGGAGCCGATCGTGTGCGGCGGCAGATGATCGCTTCTGCGCGTTTCGGCCAGTACGCCGTAGCTGCGCAGATTCATCACCGACAGGTATTCCTTCCAGCGCCCGGTCTTGACCTCGGCCTGCAGGTCGGCCTCCTCCACGCTGGCCTCGCGGATGTCCTTGTCACGTGCGATCAATGATCGGCAGATGCGCCGGATCAGGCTGTCGTCACCACGCAGCAGGGTCTGCTGCACCCAGTACTGCTGCTTCACCACGGCACCGTCCGCCAGGCTGCCCTCCGGGTGCACCGGCAGGGTGATGTACACATGGAAGCCCTGCCGGGCCAGGATCGCGCGGCGGATGCGCGCGGCGAGGGCGGCCACCAGCGGGTTGCTGGCCGCCGACTTCACTCCCTGCCTGCGTTCCACCACATCCTGCACGATGTCGGCCCTGCCTACCGGGCCGCTCATCCCCACGCCGCGCCCCACGTGACCAAGCTTCGCCTTTTCGGCATCCGTCGCATCCCGCCGCTCCCCGCCCTTCACTGCGGTTTCCACCACGCTGCCCGGATCCGCGTCGGACCAGCCGCAATCGGAAATGAGGAACTGCGTTTCCAGATAGATGCAGGCACTGGCCGATGCGATGCAGTTGACCATTGCGTCGAGAATGGAGTGCATCGGCTGCTCACGCTCCCAGTACGGCTGCAGGCAGCTGGCGTCGTCCAGGTTCAGGCCGAGTTCCCTGCACCCCTTCTTCTCCAGCGCATGCAGGGCGGTGCCCGAGGAACGCACGATCTGCACGCTGATCTTTCCCGCCGTGCCCGGCACCGTCAGGTCACCGAACACCGCCTGCATGCCCCCCATGGACTGCAGCCACTGATCGCTCAATGGCGTCAGTTCCATGCCACGCGCCAGGGTGGTCTGCTCGGGCAGCGCTGTGTCGAGCCATTCATTGGTCTTGCGAAGACCCGTGTTCAGCCCCTTGCGTACCCACGAGCCGACAGTCCGGTCACCGCGCTGGTTCTGCCAGACCATGGCATTCCAGCGATGCATGAAGTTGCTGCAGATATCGAATACGGCCGGGCCCGCGATCTGCGCGTGCACGTCCTGCCAGGGCATGCGAGGCTGGCGGCCACTGTCGAGCAGTCGCTGGGTGCGATCAACCGGCGTATTGATCCACTGCACCAGCGATTCCCAGTCTTTCTTCGCCTTGTCGATCTTTGCTTCTATTTCGCTGAGTCTGCCTTCGATGTCCGCGCGCAGGCTGCGCGGATCGAGCAGGTAGCCGACCGCTTTCTCTGCAGTCTGGAAGGGGCGCAGCACTGCCGCCCGGATGTCCTTCTTTTGCTGGTTGAGCCAATTGCCGAACTTCTTCGCCTGGATGGCGCGGAAGCCTGCCACCGCACGCCCTGCTGCGGCAGCCGCCTCGACCGGATTCAGCTTGATGGCTTCATCGGCGGCACGGTTCGACGCGGCAATGACATCTGCATATTCCTTGCCGATCTCCTCCAGTGTCGTCTGGATCGCCAGGAACGTGCGTGCGACGGTGCGCTTGACCGCCATGCCCTGCTCCATGCCGGGGATGACCCACTCGGCGAGCTTGCGGATGCCCTCGCGCTCAAGTGCTTCGGGTACGCCCAGCTTGTCTGCATAGTCCTGCAGCTCCGCCAACGCGGCACCGGCATCCCACTGCGCCTTCATCTGGTCCAGTGCGATGGCCATGCCGGGCACATACGCCTGTGCGAAGCCGGGACGGACGCGGCCTGCCGCATCCGGGCTGGTATCGGGCTTGTCCAGCGTGAGCTCCGTCTCATCATCCGTCATGCTCCGATACTTGCTCAGGCAGTTGTTGTAATGGTCATTGATCACGTGCAGCGTCGGGTCGCAGACCACGTCGAAGTTGCCGTCGTCCCAACGGCCATGGGCGACGTCGAGTCCTCCGACGAAGCCGATGCGTCCGTCCACCACCAGGATCTTCTGGTGGTGCGAGAAGGCGATGTTGAAGGCATCAGCGCGGCCGGTCGCCGGGTTGTGCAGGCCCACCTGGATCTGCCCGGGCGTCTTGTCATCCTGCATCTTGTACAGCGCCGTGCGTACCTCGTTCTCGTGGGTGTAGGCGGCCGCCTCCACGCTGTCGTAGAGCAGTACCCGCACATCCACGCCGCGCTGGTTGATAGCGTCGAACAGCAGCTCGCTCAGCCGCGCGGAGTGCGCGTCGCCGCGCGCGTCCATCTCGGTATCGAAGTTCATCTGCCAGTCGGCGATGAAGATGAATTTCTGCGCGCCGCGGATGGCATCGGCCATCGCCTTCATGGCCGAGCGCCCGTCGGTGAACGCGTCGACGCGGTTCCCGTGCCGCACCGGCGCGAACTGACGGTCCGGTGGTGCGTAGTAGTCGCCGCTGGTCGTGCCTTTCTGGCCATCCCTGCAGATGAGGGAGGCGCGCTCGACCCTGCCCCATGCGTTGGCGTCTGCCATGATCAGATCTCCTTGCGCCGGGCCGGGCTGGCGTCGATGTGGGACTGGAACTCGTACTCGGCGCGCTGCCGGTAGGCATGCAGTGCGGCATCGTCGGGCAGGTCGGCCAGACTCTTGCCATAGTTGATCGCCTCCAGCGTGTCCAGGGTTGCCCGCACCCCCGGGGAGCCGCTGTATGGCCGGGGCCGCTGCAGCGGGATCACGTCGATTCCGTGTACCAGGAACAGGCAGCCGGGATGGCGGCCTGCGTCACTCCAGATCCTCGCGCACAGCGCATCGTCCAGGCTGACATCGCCCTGTGCGTCGGCCTCACCTTCGGCCAGGGTCTCGGCCCAGCGTTCCGGCAGCAGGGCGCTGTCACGCTGCTCATCGTCCAGGGCGCGGTGCGTGCGCACGATCCTCCAGGGCTGCCCGCCCAGCGGCACACCCTGTGGGCCCGGGATGTCCTGCAGCCTGAAGGCAAGCTTCGGAACCTGCCCGTCCAGCGCGCTGGACGGCATGTCCGGCAGGGGACGGGTCAGCTGCGCCGGGCCGACGAAGGTGCGCTGCCCGGCCTGCACGGTCACCGTGCCGGGGCAGACCAGCACCAGGTTGCCATCTTCCAGCGCAATGCTGGCGCCACCGGCGGTGGCGATGTGCAGGGTGCGCGGTGCGGCAAGCTCCACAGCCCCTTGCCCGCTCGCTGCACGCACGGTGCTGCGCGCCTGCAGGTGGATCGTTTCGGACTGGGCCCGGATGTCCAGTACCTCCTGCCCAGCGACGATGGTCAATGCCGCATCACCGGCAAAGCTGCGGCCACTGGCCGCCAGCATGCCCACCGCCTGCGCCGCGTGCAGGCGCGCACCGCCGGCCACGTTGGCATCGGTGTGCCCGCCACTGGACAGCGCCACATTCCGGGCACCGCCCCAGTGCAGTGCCTGCCCGGCCACCATCATCAGACCGGCCTGCCCATGCAGGCCCAGCGTTGGCTGGCCGGTATGCGGAACATCGCCGGGCGCGGGGCGGCCCTCCTCATCGGCGCTGGCCTGCGCATAGGAAAGTCCGTTCACACTGGCCCGCGCAACCCGTTGCAGACCTGCCACGCCGGTGCTGTCCTCCCGTACTGCGTGGCTGTCCAAGCCAGCCGTGCCGTGCATCGTAGCCGCGCCATGGCTGGACGCGGCCAGGAGGGCGGCCTGCTGCAGCAGCGCGCCGGCCGCAGACACCTCGCCTGCGGGTGACAGCGCAGCGTGGCCACGCGCGGTCAACCAGACGCCCCGTTCGGCACGCAGCGCGCCCCACGCGTCAGTGCGCAGTTCCGCGCCTTCTCCGCGCAGGGAACCACGATGGTTGTCAGCCATGTGCAGCAGATGACCAAGATTCAGCTCGCTGCTGGCGTGGCTGCTGGCCAGCTGCACGCGCAGCTGTGCGTCGGAATCATCGAAGGCCAGCCGGTTGTAACCCGTTCCGGACCATTCCCGTGACTGGATGCCCCATACCGCCCCGGCATGCCGGTGCTGGTCCTGCCCCGGTGCCATCGCGTGCCAGACAGGCGCATGGCCGCCGGCCGCATTGCCCTGTGCGCTCGGGCGGGAGTCGGTGGCATGCCCGAACAGGCCGCCGCTTTCGTCTGCGGCCGCTGCTCCGGCCGGGGTGCGCGCAACGCCCGCCTCGCCACGACCGTTGTACAGCGCGCCCAGCACCAAGGGCTGATCGATGTTCCCGTCCAGAAAGCCGATCACCACCTCCTGGCCGACACGCGGCAGGAACTGTGCACCGACGCCCGGTCCAGCGTAGCGCTGCGCGACCCGCAGCCAACAGGTCGTACCGGCATCTGTGGCGTCCTGAAGATGCAGACGTACCCGTACCCGGCCCAGGTGATCGGCGTACAGAGCGGCATCATCACGGCCATCGCCAGCGATGACCGTAGCGGTCTGATGGCCTGGCGCGAGCGGCCGCGGGTGGATGCGTTCGCCGGTGCCATCGGCCAGCACGGGCCGCCACGGTCGATTCCGATCGACGGCGCGGAAGCGATTGGCATAACCCAGGGGCGCGTTTGTCTCCAGCGCCACGCCGGGCATGGCTGAACCGGCCTCAAGCCAGCGGGCCGGTGCCGCAGCGCGTGGTTGCTCCGCCCCCTGCGTGATCGGCGGCGGATTGCACCCGTAATGCAGCAGTTCGGTCGGCAGCAGGCTCGGCGTCGAACCAGCGCCCGCGGCCAGAACGCGGATGAAGCGACCGACCTGCAGGCTGCGTACGCTGCCTGCCGCCAGCCAGCCTGCACTGCCGGCCTCGTGCGCTTCAGCTGCTCGCCGCGCGCGACGATACCCCTCATCGGCGCCAGCCAGGGCGTGGGTGCCCACCGGCTCATAGACCTCGCGCGGGCTGCGCCCGGCGTCCTGCAGTGGCATCTGCGCATGTCGGACGGTGGCCGCCGGGCCATCGTCGGTGACAAGCGAGAGCCGGCTGCTGCCCAGCCGACGCCACCTGCCCAGCTGCTGCAGGGCATCTGCGCGCTCGGTGGCGTCGTCACGGTGGAAACGGATACCGCCGTCTCGGGCCGATTGTGGATTCTCAGGTTGCACGCTGCTGTCGGCGAACAGCACGAGCGTCAATCCGCCGCTGCTGTCGCTCTCGAACGTGCCCGCAATGCCTTCATCGGCCAACAGCCGCTGCACGAACTCAAGGTCCGGCTCCCGATACTGGATGCAGCAGTCGCGCACGGATGCGGCGGCCAGAGCGGCCAGGGCATCGTCGCTCCAGCGCCAGCGGGCCAGTCCGCTGTGCGTGCCGAACACGTCCTCGACGATGTCCCGCACGGTCCGCTGCTGATGGACACGGCTGCGCCGCGCATGCCGCAGGAACCACGTCCATGGCACGAGATGCAGCCGATAGCGCGCCAGACCGCCGTCTGCGCCAAGGAGGTGAGCGGCGGCGATGTAGCCGCAGCGATGGTGGTCCTGGCCATCATCGAGGCAGGTGACCAGCGCGGCGCTCAGTCCCGGCCAGTCTGCGCATGACAGGCCCGCATCCGGGTGCACGGCATCTACCCAGTAATCGAAACCGTTGACCAGGCTTTCGTGGCCCCACCACTGTTCGACGAACAAGGGAGGCAGGCCCTCAGCCTGCAGCCGATGCAGTTGCCCGTTCGACCCGAGCCCCGCCAGCGGCGCGTGCGCAGCTGCCGTATGTGAAACATCCATGACCTCTCCCTGGCCGGGCGCTCCGCCCCGACGCTCAATGCCTGTGAACCTTCCCGTGGCCACCGCTGCTTCCGGTTTCCGTTCCCCACCCGATCGTGACGCTTTTTTCACCACCGGCGCAGGAAGCTTGTGGCACAAGCATTGCGAACGTCTATCCACAGGTTCCCGCAGGCCCGATCCACACCCCGTGTGGAAAACCGCGTCGCAGCCCCCGTACTGGCCGTGTGCGCCCCCGCGCGCTACCCTAGTTTCCCCTTGAAGACACTGTGGTGGAAGGCTTCCGCCCCACCTCCAGCAATGAAAAACATCGAGCATCGAGACTTCAACCTGTCGCCGGAAGACAACGCGCGCCTGGCCAACCTGTGCGGCCCGTTCGACGGCCATTTGCGACAGATCGAACTGAAACTCGGCGTGGAGATCGCCAATCGCGGCTTCGTGTTCCGTATCAGTGGACCGAAGGAAGCCAGCGTGGAAGCGCAGAAGCTGATCGAGGCCCTGTACGCCGAAGCCGGCGAGACCACCTTCGACAACCACGCCATCCACCTGCGCCTGGCCCAGGCCAACGTGGAGCAGATCGCCGAACGCTCGTACGAAGCACAGGACGTGGCGATCCGGGTCAAGCGTGGCACCGTGCGCGGTCGCGGCGCCAACCAGGGCCGCTACCTGCACCAGATCGCCACCCATGACATCAACTTCGGCATCGGCCCGGCCGGTACCGGCAAGACCTTCCTGGCCGTGGCCAGCGCGGTGGAAGCGCTGAACGAGTCGCGCGTGCAGCGCCTGATCCTGGTGCGGCCTGCGGTCGAGGCCGGCGAGAAGCTCGGCTTCCTGCCCGGCGACCTGACCCAGAAGGTCGATCCCTACCTGCGGCCGCTGTACGACGCCCTGTACGAAATGATGGGCGTGGAGAAGGTGGTCAAGCTGCTGGAGAAGAACGTCATCGAGATCGCACCGCTGGCGTACATGCGTGGCCGCACCCTCAACGACGCGTTCGTGATCCTGGACGAGGCGCAGAACACCACCATCGAGCAGATGAAGATGTTCCTGACCCGGCTGGGCTTCGGCTCCACCGCCGTGGTCACCGGCGACCTGACCCAGACCGACCTGCCCAAGCACCTGAAATCGGGCCTGCGCGATGCCATCGACGTGCTGCGCGATGTCGAGGGCGTGAGCTTCACCTTCTTCGAATCGCGCGACGTCGTCCGCCATCCGCTGGTGGCCCGCATCGTCAGTGCCTACGACCGCCGCGACCTGCATCAGATCCAACCCGGAGCGACATCATGACCCGTGGTCCCGTACGGCTGGACGTCGCCGTCAGTTACGCCCTGCCCCGCGCCGGACTGCCGGCCGCGGTGAGCTTCCGCAGGTGGGTTGCCGCGGCCCTGAAGGGGCGGATCCGCGAAGCCGACCTGGCGATCCGCGTGGTCGATGCCAAGGAGGGGCAGTCGCTGAACCGCCACTACCGCGGCAAGGACTACGCCACCAATGTGCTCAGCTTCCCGGCCGAAGTGCCCGAAGGCCTGCCCAAGGGCGTGAAGTTCCCGCTGCTGGGCGACCTGGTGATCTGTGCCCCGGTGGTCGAGCGCGAGGCCGGTGAGCAGGGCAAGGCGCTCAACGCCCACTATGCGCACCTCACCGTGCACGGCGTGCTGCACCTGCTCGGCTGGGACCACGAAGACGACAAGGAAGCCGAGGCGATGGAGCAGCTGGAACGCGAGATCCTGACCGAGCTCGGCATCGCCGACCCCTACGCCGGCGAGCGCTGAGCCCGCCCCCCTCCCCGACCGGAAGGCAGCCGAGCCCAGGCTCGGCGCCACCACGGAGTGCCGCTGTGTTCCTGCCCCTGCTGCTTGCCACCTCTGCGTCCGCCGCTCCGCTGGACCTGCCGGCATTGATCGAATGCCGCCAGGACGTGGCCGCCCATGCCGCGCTGGCACCGCTGCTGGCCGACCCGCTGAAAGCGGTCGCCAGCGGCCTGCAACCCCTGCCGCAGGGCAACCGGTTCCTGAGCGAGTACCGTCTGGCGCAGCCCATCACGGTGTTCGGCACCCGCACGGACCGGGTCGCAATGGCCGGTGCCAGCATCATGGCGATCCTCGATGAGGCCGACCCCCGGCCACTGGCCAGGCGGCTCGGGCTGGAGACCGGATACGACCAGGACGGCAAGTTCATGGCGGGGCGCGAACTGGTCAGCCGTGACGTGACCGACCCGACCACCGGCGAGGCGCAGATCGAGTCGATCATCCTCAGTGTCTCAACGGTGGCCTCCCACCCAGGCCGGACGCTGGCCGGCTGCACCTACAGCCTGGACCTGCCCGAAGCACCGGCGTCCCGGCCTGAACTGGCGCCGCCCCCGATCACCGGCCCCGGCAGCGGGGGGCGCTGACAGGCCGCTACATCCTGCTAGACTGGCGCCAACGCCCGGCATGCCGGGTGCCCTTTTTCCAGAGATGTCTGAAGACGACAGTAGTAGCTCCCTGCAGGAGCACAGTGAAAAGAAGCGCGGCTGGCTGGAACGCCTGACGTCCGCGTTCTCCGGCGAACCCCATACCCGCGACGAGCTGGTCGCTGTCCTGCACACCGCGCAGGAAGAAGGTCTGATCGCCGCCGATACCCTGAAGATGATGGAAGGCGCCATTTCGGTGGCCGAGCTGACCGTGGGCGACGTGATGATCTCGCGTTCGCAGATGGTCTCGCTGCCGGTCGAAGCGCCCTTCCTGGAACTGATGAAGCAGGTGGTCGAATCCGGCCATTCGCGCTTCCCGGTGCATGGCGAGAACAAGGACGACATCCTCGGCATCCTGCTGGCCAAGGACCTGCTGCGCGGCGTGGTTGCCGACCACGGCCCGGCCAACGTACGCGAACTGCTGCGCCCGGCGGTGCTGATTCCTGAAGCGAAGAAGCTCAACGTGCTGCTGAAGGAGTTCCGCCTGTCGCGCAACCACATGGCCATCGTGGTCGACGAGTACGGCGGCGTCGCCGGCCTGGTCACCATCGAGGACGTGCTGGAACAGATCGTCGGCGACATCGACGACGAGCACGACGAAGCCGAGGATCCGTCGGCACAGATCGCGATCCAGGCCGACGGCCAGTACGTGGTCGATGCCCTGACCCCGATCGGGGATTTCAACGAGCGCTTCGGTGCCACGTTCTCCGACGAGGACTACGACACCATCGGCGGCCTCGTCACGGAAGCGGTCGGTCACCTTCCGGAGATCGGAGACGAACTGGCGCTGGACCGCTTCATGTTCCGTGTCGCGCGTGCCGATGCGCGCCGGGTACAGGCCTTCCACGTGACGGTGCTGCCACCGGACGCGCAGGACGACGCTTGAAGCGGCGCGGGCTGATCCTCACCCTGTGGCTGGCGCTGTGCATGCTGGCCACGGCCGTGCCTGCCATCGCCTTCGCGCAGGCGACGGCTACAGTCGCCGGAACCCCGGCGCCGCGCATCGGCGTGGTGACGATGCAGCCCGGCACGGTGTTCTTCGAGCGTTTCGGTCATGACGCCATCGTGGTGCTCGATCCGGCCAGTGGTGAAGCAACGTCGTACAATTTCGGCTACTTCGATCCGTCCGAGGATGACTTCATCGGTCGTTTCGTGCGTGGCGACATGATGTATTACCTGGTGGCGCTGCCCCTTCAGCAGGACCTGTCGTACTACGACGAGACCGGCCGCGGAGCGAGCGTGCAGTGGCTGGATCTGCGCCCGGACCAGGCGCGCGCACTGGCCGCCGACCTGGCCGAGCGGGCCAGGCCGGAGAACGCGCGCTACCACTACGACTACTACACCGCCAACTGCGCGACGATGGTGCGCGACACGCTGGACAAGGCGCTGGGTGGTGGACTGCATGCTCAGCTGTCCGGACGCTCGCGCGGCAATACCTACCGCAGCGAATCGGTCCGCCTGGCCTCGCCCGCGCCGTGGATGTGGCTGGGCTTCGACGTGGGCCTGGGCCCGTTCGCCGATCAGCCGCTGTCACGCTGGCAGGAAGCCTTCGTGCCGATGCGCCTGGCCGATGCCCTGCGCCAGGCGCGCAACAGCGACGGTCGTCCGCTGGTGCAGTCCGAGCAGGAACTGCTGCCGCACCGCATCGATCCGGAGCCCAAGGAATTCCCGCGCCGCTGGTGGCCGTGGCTGCTGTTCGGTCTGGCCATCGCTGCCGGCGTGCTGGCGTTGCGCAACCGGCCGCGCCTGCTGGCCGGACTGGGACTGCCGTTGTGGCTGCTGTGTGCCGTCGCAGGTGGCCTGCTGGTGTTCCTCTGGGGTTTCAGCACCCATTACGCCGCCTGGGCCAACCGCAACCTGCTGCTGCTTTCGCCGTTGTGCGTGCTGCTGCTGCCGGGCGCGGTCCGGCTGCTGCGCCGTCGCCCGCCGGGCCGCATGTTCACGGTCGTGCTGTGGCTGGTGGCACTGCAGGCCCTGGCAGCGCTGGTCCT
Organism: Stenotrophomonas sp. STEN225; assembly: GCF_056756445.1. Classification (NCBI taxonomy): domain Bacteria; kingdom Pseudomonadati; phylum Pseudomonadota; class Gammaproteobacteria; order Lysobacterales; family Lysobacteraceae; genus Stenotrophomonas; species Stenotrophomonas sp. STEN225. The sequence goes on from NZ_JBRRBV010000002.1 coordinate 216,221, forward strand.
GCACTGGCTGAGCCTGCAGGCGCAGTACAACGTGCAATGGATCGTGCTGCTGCTGCCGATCCATGCGGCCCTGGCCTGGGTGCTGGGGCGCGATCGTCACTTGTCGGATACGCGGCACTGACGCACGATGGCGGGCATGTCACTGCCCGCCTCCGCTGCCGCACCTGCTTCGGCCAATCCCGCCTGCGTCATCAACTGCGTCCACTACGATGAGCAGGGCGTCCGCCATGACATCAGCCTGGACGCCATCAGCGACGTCATCGCCAGCGGCAACGGCTTCGTCTGGGTCGGCCTGTTCGACCCCAATGAAGACGTGCTGCTGAAGCTGCAGGAGGAGTTCTGCCTGCACGACCTGGCGATCGAGGACGCGCGGAATGCGCACCAGCGGCCGAAGGTGGAAGCCTACGGCAACTCGCTGTTCGTGGTGATGACCACCGCGCAGATGGTCGATGAGCGCATCCAGTACGGTGAAACCCACGCCTTCCTCGGGCCGCGTTTCCTGGTGACCGTGCGCCACGGTGCTTCGCTGTCGTATGCACCAGTACGTGCCCGGGTGGAACGCGAGCCGCAGCTGCTGAAGATGGGTCCGTCGTATTGCCTGTATGCCGTCACCGACTTCGTGGTCGACAACTACCTGCCGATCACCAACCGCTTCCGCGACACGCTGGAGCTGCTGGAGAAGGACATCTTCGCCGAGAGCTACAAGCGCAGCACCGTGGTGCGCCTGTACGAGCTCAAGCGCGAGTTGAACAAGATGCGGATGGCCGTGGCCCCCTTGCAGGACGTGCTGGCGCAGCTGCGCCGCTACCAGGGCGAATTGATTCCGGACGAAGTGAAGCTCTACGTCCGCGACGTGCATGACCATGCGGTGCGCATCAGCGACGTGATCGATACCCTGCGCGAGATGCTGGGTACCGCACTGAGCGTGAACCTCTCGCTGGTGACGCTGGCGCAGGGCGAAACCGTGAAGCGGCTGGGTGCGTGGGCGGCCCTGCTGGCGGCGCCGACACTGATCACGAGCTGGTACGGCATGAACTTCAGTCACATGCCGGAGTTGAGCCAGCCATGGGCGTACCCGCTGATGATCGTCGGCGTGGGCGGTGTCTGCGTGGGCCTGTACCGGTTGTTCAAGCGCGCGCGGTGGTTGTAGAGCCGAGCCCAGGTTCGGGCTCGGCTGCTTCTTTACCGTGGCACACGGAATGCATCATCAGGCCACGTAGACAGTCTTGATGTTCATGAACTCATGGATGCCATGGTCCGCCAGTTCGCGGCCGAAGCCCGACTGTTTGCTGCCGCCGAACGGCAGCCGCGCGTCACTCTTGACGATGGCATTGACGAAGGCCGCACCGCATTCCATGCGCTGGGCGAAGGACTCGCCACGCACCGGGTCTCCGGTCCAGACACTGCCGCCCAGCCCGAAGCGGGTGTCGTTGGCCACGCGCAGCGCTTCCTCTTCATCCTTGACCCGGATCACCGCAGCCACCGGCCCAAACAGTTCCTCGTCGTAGGCGGGCATGCCCGGCCCGACCTGGTCCAGCACGGTGGCCGGATAGCCGGCATGCGTGCCCGCAATCGGCTCGCCGCCCAGCAGCACCCGCGCCCCCTTGGCCACACTCGCCTGCACCTGCTTGTGCAGCTCGTCGCGCAGGTCCGCGCGGGCCATCGGTGCCAGCGTGGTCTCGCGCTCGCTGGGGTCGCCATACCGGCGCTGACCAGCGGCCTCGACGAAGCGGCGGGTGAATTCATCGGCCACGCGCTCCACCACGATGAAGCGCTTGGCAGCGATACAGGTCTGCCCACTGTTGTCGAAGCGTGACTTCACTGCGGCCGCCACGGTCTTGTCGAGGTCGGCATCGTCCAGCACCACGAAGGCGTCACTGCCCCCCAGCTCCATCACCGACTTCTTCAGCTGGCTGCCCGCATTGGACGCGATCGAACGCCCGGCGCGTTCGCTGCCGGTCAGCGTCACCGCCTTCACCCGCGCATCGCGCAGCACCTCGGCTGCCTGGTCGTTGTCGATGTGCAGAACGTCGAACACACCGGCCGGCAGGCCACCGTCGCGGCACACCGCCAGGATCAGGTCCGCACACTGGGGCACGTTGCTGGCGTGCTTGAGCAGCGCCACGTTGCCGGCCATGAAGGCAGGCGCAAGGAAGCGGAACACCTGCCAGACCGGGAAGTTCCATGGCATCACCGCGAACACGCAGCCGATCGGCTCGTAGCGCACGTAGCTGCGCTGTGCCTCGGTATCGATCAGCTGGGGCTTGAGGTAGTCGGCGGCGTGATCGGCGTAGTACTCGCAGGCCGCCGCGCATTTGTCGACCTCGGCCAATGCCTCGGCCTTCAGCTTGCCCATCTCGTGCGTCATCGCCTGCTGCAGCTCGTCACGCCGCGTGCGCAGCTGCGCGGCAATGCCTCGCAGGACGGCACCCCGCTCCTGCAGCGAACGTGCGGCCCAGGCCGGGAATGCGTCGGCCGCGGCCTGCAGGCGCTGCTCGACGTCGGCAGCGCCCATCAGTTCATGGCGGTAGGTCACCTGGCCGGTGGTGGGATCGATGATCTCGACAGTCATGGGGGATCTCCTTCAGGCAGATCCCCAGTGTGCGCCCTTGCCCGTGAGCCGCGCGTTGCCGGATCAGCCGTTGTCCTGCCGGGCCAGCTGCAGGTCGCGCTGGCGCCGCTTCTCGGCGCGCGCGTTGATGTACCAGCCGATCACCGCCGCGATCGACACCGCCGATACCAGCAGCGTGGCCAGCGCATTGATCTTCGGGCTGATGCCCATGCGGACCGAGGCGAAGACCTTCATCGGCAGTGTTGTCGAGCCCGGCGTGGCGACGAAGCTGGCCACCACCACGTCATCCAGCGACAGCGTGAAGGCCAGCAGCCAGCCCGCTACCAGTGCTGGGGCGATGATCGGCAGCGTGATGCGGGTGAACACGGTCAGCCGGCTGGCCCCCAGGTCCATCGCCGCTTCTTCCAGCGACAGGTCCATTTCCTGCAGGCGCGAAGACACCACTACGGTGACGAAGCACAGGGTGAAGGTGACGTGGGCGATCCAGATGGTCGCCAGTCCACGCGCCGGGAAGCCCGGAATGGCCCCCATCGAGGCCAGCAGCGCCATCAGCGAGAAACCCAGGATCACGTCCGGCATCACCAGCGGCGCGGTGACCAGCGCGCCGAACAGCGGCTTGCCGCGGAAACGCTTGAATCGGGTCATCACCATGGCCGCCAGCGTACCGAGCACCGTGGCGGTGCAGGCGGTCCAGAACGCCACCACCAGGCTGGTCCACATCGCGTCCATCAGTGCACGGTCGGCGAACAGATCGCTGTAGGCGCGGGTGGAGAAGCCCGCCCATACCATCGCCAGCCGCGAACTGTTGAACGAATAGAACATCAACAGCAGGATCGGCAGGTACAGGAAGGCGAAGCCGAGCAGCAGCACGCCCAGACCCAGGCCCTTGGCGGTACGCGGGCTCATGCCTGCTTCCCTTCCAGCAGGCGCTGCTGGGAACGGTTGAACAGCAGGATCGGCACCAGCAGCAGCAGGATCATCGCCACCGCCATCGCCGAGGCGCCCGGCCAGTTGCGGTTGTTGAAGAACTCGTTCCACAGCTGCCGGCCAACCATCAACGTCTCCGATCCGCCGAGCATCTCAGGGATGACGAACTCGCCGACCGCCGGAATCATCACCAGCATGCAGCCGGCGATGATGCCGGCCCTGGACAGCGGCAGGGTGATGCGCAGGAAGGCCTGCCACGGCTTCGCACCGAGATCGTAGGCCGCCTCCAGCAGGCGGTGGTCATGCTTGACCAGGTTGGCGTACAGCGGCAGCACCATGAATGGCAGATAGCAGTAGACGATACCGATATAGGCCGCGGTCGGCGTATCGATCAGCTGCAGCCTGGGCAGCCCCATGCCGGTCATCAGCGTCTGCAGACCGGTGAACTGCAGGAACTGGTCGAGCAGGCCGTTGCGGTCCAGGATCGCCTTCCACGCGTACACGCGGATCAGGAACGAAGTCCACGACGGCAACACCACCAGCATCATCGCCACGTTGCGCGCCGCCGGCGACAGCCGGGCGATGGCATAGGCCATCGGGTAGCCGATCAGCAGGGTCAGGAAGGTGGAGATCGCTGCGATCTTGATGGAACTCAGGAACGCCTGGGCGTAGATCGAATCGCGGAACAGCGCCAGATAGTTCTCGAGATTGAGCTTGAGCGAGAACCCGCCGTCCACGTACTGCAGCAGCCAGGTGTACGGCGGCGAGCCGACACGGCTGTGCGAGAAGCTGATCATCAACACGATCAGGAAGGGCACTGCGAAGAACAGCAGCAGCCACAGATACGGAACACCGATCACCGTGGCGCGCAGTCCCGGCAGCCAGCGCTTCAGCCCGGCGACACTCATGAGGTCAGCACCACGCCGTCATTGTCGCGCCAGTGCACCCACACGCTGTCACCCCAGGTCAGGCCATCGCTGGCCCAGCGCTGCGAATTGGCGAAGTTGGCCAGCACCTTGGCTCCACTGGGAAGGCGCACGTGGTAGACCGAGTGACTGCCGAAGTAGGCGATGTCCTCGATCACACCCTGTGCCTTGTTGGTGTGCCCTTCCGGCTCGTCCTTGCCGATCATCACCTTTTCCGGACGCAGCGCGAATGCGACCGGCTGCCCTTCATATCCAGTGATGCCATGGGCGATGTAGATCGGCGCCGGGAACAGCGGCGATCGTACGGTCACATACTCCGGCAGGTCCTCGTCGATCACGCCGTCGAACAGGTTCACCGAGCCGATGAACTCGGCGACGAACCGGTTGGCCGGCTGCTCGTACACTTCGTCCGGCTTGCCGACCTGCTGGATCCAGCCCGCATCCATCACCGCGATGCGGGTGGCCATGGTCATCGCTTCTTCCTGGTCGTGGGTGACCATCACGCAGGTCACGCCCGACGATTCGATGATGCTGACCAGTTCCAGCTGCATCTGCGAGCGCAGCTTCTTGTCCAGTGCACCCATCGGCTCATCCAGCAGCAGCAGCTTGGGGCCCTTGGCCAACGAGCGTGCCAGCGCCACGCGCTGCTGCTGTCCGCCGGACAGCTGATGCGGCTTGCGCTTGCCGAGGTGGCCCATCTGCACCAGCTCCAGCATTTCGCCGACGCGCCTGCCGATCGCATCCTTGCCCAGCCCGTCCTGCTTGAGGCCGAACGCGATGTTCTGCTCGACCGTCATGTGCGGGAACAGGGCGTAGGACTGGAACATCATGTTGACCGGCCGCTGATAGGGCGGCAAGGCGTCCAGACGCTGCCCATCAAGGGTGATACTGCCCTTGGTGGGTGTCTCGAAGCCGCCCAGGCAGCGCAGCAGGGTGGATTTGCCGCTGCCGGAGCCGCCCAGCAGGGCAAAGATCTCGCCCTTGCGCACATCCAGATTGACGTCGTCGACGGCGACGAAACCGTCGAATTCCTTGCGCAGGTCACGAATGGAGAGATAGCCGGGCGCACTCACCGAATCAACGGCGGCGGCTTCCGGCTGGGCTTCAACGGGCATGGGGGCTCCGGGAGCGGGCGGTGGACAGCGGGCGCCATTCTACCGGCCAGGGGGCGATGACGGTATGACGGGGTATGGCGAGCGGCCGTTGCCCGCCGGGCTTGGCCCGGCGCTACCCGCCTGGCCGGGCTCCGGTCGCGCCGGGCCTGGCCCGGCGGAGAGGATCAGCGAACAGCCACCGGCGGTGCCTCCTGCCAGCCCAGCCCCAGGCTCTTCTGCAGCGCCACGTACCGCACCAGCAACTGCAGCCGCGCCTGGGCGGCGGCATCCTGCGCCTGCAGCCGCTGGCGCTGTACGTCCAGCAGATCGATCTGCGAGGTGGCACCCGCCTGTCGACGCTGGCTCATCAACGCCAGCGAACGGTCCGCCGAAGCCTCGGCGCGGACACTGGCCTGCAGTTGCTGCCGGGCCGCACCGAAGCGCGCCAACGCGGTATTGGCATCCTGCAGTGCAGCCAGCACCGTGCCCTCGTAGGCCGCCAACCGGGCCTCATTGCCGGCCCGGGCCTGGGCCACACGGGCCTTGTTCACGCCGAAGTCGAACAGCGACCAGCGCAGGAACGGGGCGACGATGGTGGCGGCTGAATCCCGCCCCAGGTCGGAAACCGAGGTGGCGCCCGCGCCGATGCTGCCCAGCAGGGTCACCTGCGGAAAATACGCCGAGATCGCCTGGCCGATCTGCGCCGAGGATGCCGCCAGCTCGCGCTCAGCCTTGCGCACATCCGGCCGGCGCTGGATCAACGCGCCCGCATCGTCCACCGGCACGTTGGCCGGCAGCACCGGCAACGGCTGGTCTGCCGCCAACCGCGCATCCAGCGCCCCCGGCTCGCGGCCTACCATCAGGGCCAGCACATCTCGGGCTTCGTCGGCCTGTGCCTGTAGCGGCGGCAGCGCAGCCTGCTGCTGTTGCAGCTGGGCCTGCGCGCGCTCCACCTGCAGGTCCGAATCGGCACCGCGTTGGCGGCGCTGACGGGTCAGCTGCAGGCTTTCATCGGCGGCTCGGAGGTTGTGCTCGGCCAGGGCGATACGCTCGCGGCTGCTGCGGTAGCCGAGGTAGACCTGGGTCAGTTCCGCGGCAAGCTGCACCTGCGCATCGGCCAGTGCTGCGGCGTTGGCCTCGGCTTCGGCGGCGGCCTGCTCGGCCGCGCGGCGTCGGCGGCCGAACAGGTCCAGTTCCCAACTGGCGTCGAAGCCGGCCACGTACAGCTCGGTGTCCAGATCGATATCGGCGAACTGCTGGCGCAGCTGCGCCGCCTCCTGCGGACGGCCGTTGGCCTCGGCCACCCCGGCGATGTTCTCGCCCAGACCGCGCACGCTGTTTTCCAGCGAATCCGGTGCCTTGATGTTGGCGTAGCCCGCCGCCGCGCCCACGCTGGGCAGCTGCTCGGCGCGGCGCTGGCGCTGCAGCGCGCGCGAGGCCAGCAGCTTGGCCTGGGCTGCGCGCAGGTTGGGGCTGTTGCGCAGCGCCTCGTCCACCAGCTGGTCCAGCAGCGGATCGTTGAGCGCGCGCCACCACTGGCTGGGCGGGCTGGCAGGCTGCACGCCGGCCTGCGCCGCGCGTGGGAGCTGCGCCTGCGCGGTAGCGACCGTGGCCACGTCCGGTTTCACGTAATCCGGCCCCACCATGCAGCCCGCCAGCAGCAGCGGCAGGGTGGCCGGGCACAGCCGGCGCAGAAGGGGGGAAACGGGCAAGGTCGTCGAAGTCATCAGTGCATCGCCAATGGAACGCCCTTGGGCAGGGGCTTGAGCAGGAAGACCAGCGGCAGGGTGGCCACCACGATCAGGCCGAAGATCCAGAACAGGTCGTTGTAGGCCATCACCATCGCCTGCATCTGCACCGTCTGCGCCAGCACGGCCATCGCCTGGGTCGCGTCGCCCAGCTGCTGGCCGTAGGCATGCAGCGCGTCCTGGGCGATGGTCGAGTTTGCAGTAACGCTGCTGCCGATCGCATCGATGTGCAGGGTGGTGCGGCGTTCCTGGAAAGTGGAAATGATGGCCAGCCCGATCGAGCCGCCGAGATTGCGCGCGGCGTTGAACAGGCCGGACGCATCGCTGGTGTACTCGCGCGGCACCGAGGTGATGGCCGCCTGGTTCAGCGCCATCATCGCCAGCGCCAGCCCACAGCCCTGCAGCAGCTGGCCTATGACGAAGTGCGGGCCGATGCTGTCCGGAGTCAGCCCCAGATTGACGAAGCAGGCAGCGGCGAAGCACAGCATGCCGCCGAACACCATGATGCGTACGTCGACCGTTTCCAGCATCTTCGGCATCAACGGCATCAGCAGGATGGTCGGCAGGCCGGCCAGCAGCAGCACATAGCCGGCCTGCTCGGTGTTGTAGCCGGCGATGATCGCCAGGAACTGCGGGATCATGTACATGACCCCGAACAGGATCATGCCCACCGCCATCACCATCACGAACACTGCGCCGAAACTGCGCTGGAACAGGATGTTGAGGCGGATGACCGGCGCCTTGCTGGTGAACTGCGAAAGCGCGAGCAGCGCGAAGCCCAGCACCGAGACGATGCTGAGAACCACGATCATCGTCGATTCGAACCAGCGCTCGCGCTGGCCGTCTTCCAGCACCACGGTAAGCGCGGACAGGCCGGCGGTCATGCCGACGATACCCAGCCAGTCTGCGCGCAGCAGCCCACCCCAATCAGACGTCTCATGCGGAAGGCCGAGCAGCAGCAGGGCAACCAGGCCGGCACAGATCGGCACGTTGATGAAGAACGCGTAGTGCCAGCTGACGTTCTCGGTCAACCAGCCGCCCAGCAAGGGGCCGATCACCGGGCCCAGGATGACGGTCATGCCGAACAGCGCCGTGCCCAGCGGCTGCTGCTTCGGCGGCAGCCGCGTGCCGACGATGGTCAGCGCGGTCGGGATCAGCGCACCACCGGCAAAACCCTGCCCTACCCGTCCGGCGATCATCATCGGCAACGAATCGGCCAGGCCGCACATCACCGAGAACGCAGTGAACAGCGTGGCGCAGATCAGCAGGAAAGTGCGCAGGCCCAGCGTGCGCACGAACCAGCCGGTCAGCGGAATCATCACGATTTCCGAGACAAGGAAGGCGGTGGAGATCCAGGTGCCTTCGGTGCCGCTGGCGCCCACTTCGCCCTGGATGGTGGGCAACGCGGCGTTGACGATGGAGATGTCCAGCGTAGCCATGAACGAACCGATGGTGCCGGCCGCCACGGCCAGCCAGGCCGCGGCATCCGCCTTGCCTCCGGCGACAGGTGCTGCGTGGGCACGGGTGGCGTTCATCGCGCCGGCGCGGCCATGGCCTCGGCCTCGTCCTGGGTGCGCTCGCGCGCATCCTTTGCATTGCGGGTATCGACGGTCACTTCCACCGACATGCCCGGCACCAGCACCTTGCGTGCTTCGGCACCTGCGTCCACCCGGATGCGCACCGGCACGCGCTGCACGACCTTGGTGAAGTTGCCGGTGGCGTTCTGTGGCGGCAGCAGCGCGAACTGCGAGCCGGTACCCGGCGAAATGCTCTCCACCGTGCCGCGCAATGGGGTGCCTGGCAACGCATCGACCTTGATTTCGGCCGCCTGGCCGGCGCGCATCAGGCCCACCTGGGTTTCCTTGAAGTTGGCAACGAGGTACAGCGAAGCAACCGGCACGATGGTCATGGTGCGGGTACCGGCAGCAACAAACTGGCCGACCTGCACGGTCTTGTTGCCGACACGGCCGTCGATGCGGGCGCGCAGCTCGGTGTCCTCAAACGCCACTCTGGCCTGCGCAGCGTCGGCCTGCGCCTGCTTCAGTCCGGCCTGGGCCTGCTCGAGCTGGGCCTGGCTGGCTTCGATCTGGCTCTGCGCGCCCTGGATCTGTGCCTTGGCCGCGTCGTACTGGGCCTGGGCGCGCTCGACATCGTGGCGCAGGCTTTCAACGTGTTCATGGGTGTCGGCACCACTGGCCGCCAGCGGGGTGAAGCGCGCCAGCTCTGACCGGCCGAAACGCAGCGAGGCGGCGGCCGCGGTGAGCTGGGTGCGTGCCTGCAGCAGGCTGGACTGCTGGCCCTGCACCCCAGCGGCAGCAGCGGCGATGTCGGCTTCGCGCACGGCGATCACGGCCTCGGCCTGGTCCAGCGTGGCACGGTAGGTGCGCGGGTCGATGCGCAACAGCGGTTCGCCGGCATTGACCCACTGGTTGTCCTGCACCAGCACTTCGGTGACGTAACCGTTGATGCGCGGAGCGACCGCGACAGCGTCGGCCTGCAGATAGGCGTTGTTGGTGTCCTGCAGGTAGCGGCCGACCAGCAGGTGGTAGATCAGCCAGGCAACCAGGGCGATGACCACGACGACGCCGATGATGGCCAGCGTCCAGCGGACCTTGGGGTTCTTCAGCGGCGAAGGCTTGTCCTCGGTGGAAGGCGTTTCGTCAGGGGCGGCGTCGGCGCGCTGGGGCTGTTCGGTCATTGTCTGAAGGCGGTGGTCGGTGCCATACGGGACGGTAGGGGAAGCGATGCGGAGGCAAGGTGAAAAAAAAAACGGAGGCCATTGGCCTCCGTTTCCTGTGCGCTGACGTCTGCCCGCATCCGCCGGGCATGGCCCGGCGCCACCGTCATCTCACCTGCCGGTCTTCACCTCGGTCCACAGACGGGTGTACAGCTTGTCCGTCTCCGGGGTGTTGATCGAATAGGTGAACATCTTCGCGGCCACATCGGCCGGCGGGTAGATGGTCGGGTCGGTACGGATCGCCTCGTCCACCAGCGGAGTCGCGGTCGGCACCGGGTTGGCGTAGTGGATGAAGTTGGTATTGGCCGCAGCGACCTTCGGCTCCAGCAGGTAATTGATGAACTTGTAAGCGGCTTCCGGATGCTTGGCGTCCTTCGGGATCGCCAGCATATCGAACCACTGCGGTGCGCCTTCCTTCGGAATCGAATAGGCGACATGCACGCCGTTGCTGGCCTCCTCGGCGCGGTCGCGGGCCTGGATGATGTCACCCGACCAGCCGACCACCAGGCAGGTGCCGCCGTTGGCCAGCGAACCGACGTACTGCGAGGAGTGGAAGTTCTGCACGTACGGGCGGATCGACTTCAACAGGTCGGCCGCCTTCTGCAGCTCGGCCGGATCGCCGCTGTGCGGGTCCAGGCCCAGATAGTGCAGTGCGATCGGGATCATGTCGGCCGGCGTGTCCAGGATGGTCACGCCGCAGTCCTTCATCTTGCTGATGTTCTCCGGCTTGAACACCAGGTCCCAGCTGTTGGCGATGTCGGCGCTGCCGCCGAAACGCTCCTTCAGCATGTCAACGTTGTAGCCGATGCCGGTGGTGCCGATCATGTACGGCACGCCGTAGCGGTTGTCCGGATCCTGGGTGGCGATGCGCTTCATCACCGCCGGGTCCAGATTGGCCAGGTTCGGGATCTTGCTCTTGTCCAGCGGCAGGAACACGCCCGCCTGGATTTGCCGGCCGAAGAAGTTCAGCGTCGGCACCACCACGTCGTAGCCGCTGTTGCCGGCCAGCAGCTTGGTCTCGACCATCTCATCGCTGTCGAACACGTCGTAGGTCACCTTGCTCCCGGTTTCCTTCTCGAAGGTCGGGATGGTGTCCTCGGCAATGTAATCGCTGTAGTTGTAGACGTTCAGGACCTGGCTGTCCTGACTGCCACCGTTGCCACCGCCACAGGCGGCGAGCATGGCGGAGGCCAGGCCGAGCGTGAGGATACGCAGCTTCATCGGGTGCTCCAGAATGCGGGGAGGGGGGCCGGTCTCGGGCCGGCGACGGATGCCAGCCTACCCCCCGGCGGCGGATTTTTCTATTCCACGCTTTCACACGTTCAGCAGCAGGAACTCGCGCTCCCACGAGCTGATGACACGGAAGAAGGTCTCGTACTCCTTGCGCTTGACCGAGATGTAGGCCCGGCAGAAGCGCTCGCCCAGCAGCGCCTGCAGTTCGCCGCAGCGCTCAAGCCCGTCCAGCGCTTCGCCCAGCGAGCGCGGCAGGTCGTAGCCCAGCTCCTTGGCGCTGCCGGTGACCGGCGCATCCGGCGCCAGCCGCTCGCGGATGCCGAGCAGGCCACAGGCCAGGGTGGCGGCCATCGCCAGGTAGGGATTGGCGTCGGAGCCCGCGAATCGGCTCTCCACCCGCATGTTCTCCGGTGTATCCAGCGGCACGCGCAGGCCGCAGGTGCGGTTGTCGAAGCCCCAGTGCACGTTGCTCGGCGACACCTCGCCGAACACCAGCCGGCGATAGGAATTGACGTTCGGCGCGAAGAACGCCATCGCCTGCGGCGCATACTTCTGCAGCCCCCCAAGATAATGGCCGAACACCGGGCTGAACTCGCCTTCGGCATCGGTCTCACCGGCGAACACGTTGCTGCCATCGCTCACCCGCACCAGGCTCTGGTGGATGTGCATGGCGCTGCCCGGCTCGTTCTCCATCGGCTTGGCCAGGAAAGTGGCGTACACGCCGTGGCGCATCGCCGCCTCGCGCATGGTGCGCTTGAACAGGAAAACCTGGTCGGCCAGATCCATCGCATCGGCGTGGGTGAAGTTGACTTCCAGCTGTGCCGCGCCGGATTCGTGGATCAGCGTGTCCACGTCCAGCTTCATGGCATCGGCGTAGTCATACATCAGGTCGAGGATGGGGTCGAACTCGTTGACCGCATCGATCGAATACGACTGCCGCGCTGTTTCCGGGCGACCGGAGCGGCCGGCAGGCGGCAGCAGCGGGAAATCCGGGTCGGTGTTCTTCTGCACCAGGAAGAACTCCAGTTCCGGCGCCACCACCGGGCGCAGGCCCAGCTCGGCGTAGGCCGCCAGCACGCGACGCAGCACATTGCGCGGCGCCAGCTCATGCGGCTCGCCATTCTTGGTGTAGCAGTCATGGATGATCTGCGCGGTGGCATCGGCGGCCCACGGCACCATGCGCACGGTGTCCGGATCCGGGCGCAGCATCATGTCCGAGTCCGACGGCGAGGTCAGTTCGTAGTAGTCATCCGGAAACTCGCCGGTGACAGTCGTGGCGAAGATGCCCTCGGGCAGGCGGGTACCGTAGTCGTGCGAGAACTTATCGGCGGGAATGATCTTGCCGCGCGCGTTGCCGGTGATGTCGGGCACCAGGCATTCGACTTCGGTGATACGCCGCTCCTTCAGCCAGCGCAGCAGGCTGCTCTCCTGCGGTGCGGGGGGCGTTGCCGTCTTGCGCGGGCGCGTTCGGGAACTCATCGGGAATCCAGTTGGTTCTGTTGATGCTGCCGGCAAGCTTGGCCGAACGCACGGAAAATAGCGTGATAGAACGGCGCCTGCATGACGCGCCACTCCGGGTGCCACTGTACGCCGAGCACGAAGCGGTGGCGCGGGCTGCGTGCCGCCTCGACCAGCCCGTCATCGGCGCGGGCCTCGACCTGCAGGCCGCTGGCCAGGCGGGCAATGCCCTGGCCGTGCACCGAATTGACCTGCACCCTCCCCTCGCCGTGCCAGTCCGCCAGCCACCCATCCGCCACCAGTGTGACCGCGTGGGACGGCCCGTACTGCACGTCCACGGGTGCCTGCGGATCTTCGCGATGATCGGCCAGCCCGGGTACCCGATGGACCTGTGGATGCAGGCTGCCTCCCAGGGCGACGTTCAATTCCTGGAAGCCACGGCAGATCGCCAGCACCGGCAGGTCCATCGCCAGCGCCTCGTCCAGCAGTGCGAAGGCATTGGCATCGCGCGCAGGATCATGCGCATTGCCGGGCCAGCTGCGGCCACCGTCGTAATGCTGCGGCTCGATGTTGCTGACCGCACCGGTCAGCAGCAGACCGTCGAGGCCCTGCAGCCAATCGCGCGCCGGCAGTGGCGGCTGCAGGCTGGGCAGCACCAGCGGCGTGACCTCCGCCGCCTCGGCCAGGGCGCGGACATACTTCTCGCCGGCCACCGCAAAGCGATGATGGCCAAGCACCGTACTGTCGGTGGGCAGGCCCACCCAGGGCAGGCGACGCATGGGGAAACTCCTTGGCGTGCAGACACGTTACCCGCAGGTGCGCGAGTGCGGCAAGTCGTCGCCATCACGCGCGAGGTGCCAAGTATCGGCGAAACTGGGGGCGTGAACGCCGATCAACCTCCTGCGCCCCGTCTTCCCACCCTGCGCCCGCGAGGCCCGCAGTGACGTCCGCGTTTCCAGCCAGCTGGTATGCCGCCAGCCTGCCGGAGCCGGCCGCCCTGCCTCCGTTGCAGGGCGACGTGCAGGCCGATGTCGCAGTGCTCGGTGCAGGCTACACGGGCCTGACGGCGGCGCTGGAACTGGCCTCACGCGGCCAGCACGTGGTCCTGCTGGACGCCCAGCGGATCGGCTGGGGCGCGTCCGGTCGCAACGGTGGCCAAGCGCTGGTGGGCTATGGCTGCGAGGTGGACGAACTGGAACGGCAGCTGGGCCGGGACGATGCCCGCCATCTGTTCGACTGGTCACGTGACGCCGTGCAGGCCATGCGCACCCGCATCGACCGCTACGGCATCGACTGCCATTGGCGTGAGGGCCACGCCAGCGTCGCCATCCGTGCCCGCCACGAGCGCGAGCTGCGTGCCCACTGCGAGCACCTGCAACAGCAATACGATTACCCGATGCAGTGGTGGGATCGGCAGACACTGCGTGGGCAGCTGGACAGCCCGCGCTATCGCGCGGCCATGTTCGATCCACTCAGCGCGCACCTGCACCCCCTGGCGTATGCGCGCGGCTTGGCCGACGCAGCGCGCGCGGCCGGGGTGGTCATCCACGAGAACTCTGCGGTCACCCGCGTGCAGCGCGGGCCTCGCCCGGCCCTGCACACCGCGCACGGCAGCGTCAGCGCCGCGCATCTGGTGATCGCCGGCAATGCCTGGTTGCAGGGCCTGCTGCCAGTGCTGGAGCACCGCATCATGCCGGTAGGCACCTATATCGGTGCCAGTGCGTGCCTCGGCCCCGAACGGGCCCGCGCCCTGATCCGTAATGACATGGCAGTAGCAGACACTGCCTGGGCGCTGGACTATTTCCGCCTGAGCCACGACCACCGTCTGCTGTTCGGGGGCCGCGCCAGCTACTCGGCGCTACCGCCGCCCGGGCTGCGCGGAGTGATGCAGCGACGCATGCACGCGGTTTTTCCGCAGCTGGCCGACGTCGCTCTCGATCAGGTCTGGGGCGGCTATGTCGACATCACCCGCAACCGCGCCCCGCATTGGGGACGGCTGGACGGCAATCTGTACTTCGCGCAGGGATTCTCCGGCCACGGCGTGGCGGCAGCCGGCCTTGCGGGTGACGTGATCGCCGCGGCAATCGCCGGCCAGAGCGAGCGCCTCGACGTGTTCCAGCGCCTGAAGCACGCGCCGTTCCCGGGCGGGCGCCTGCTGCGCATGCCGCTGCTGGTGGCTGCGATGTCGTGGTACAGGCTGCGGGATGCGTTGTGGTGACGATATCAGCGCCCTTGACGGGACTCCACGGCAGTGCGACTTGATCCCTTCACACCGATTGTTTGCATAATCTGCACAGGAGCAGGGGGAGCACGTGGATGCAGTGGTGGAAGGAAGGTCTACCGGTGAACATCCGGATCAGTCCCCAGGGACTGGTGCTGATGCTCATCTATGCCGTCGCCTGCGTGGCCACGCGCAAACTTTCGGTAGACCAGTTCTACCTGCCGGCAGGTGTGCGTGTGGCCGCCTTGCTGCTCTGTCCACCGCGCCTGTGGCCTTACCTGTTGCTGGGCGAGTACGCCTACTTCGCCCATCTGCGGATTCCGCTGCTCGAAAAATACGGGTTGGCATGGGTGCTTCTGGCCTCGGCATTTCTCATGCCGGCAGTGATGCTGATCGTACGCATGCACCGGAAGTTGCTTGCGCGCACCACGGTCCTCGGCGTGATCTCGATCGCGGTCTGTGCCGCGACGATCATCAGCCTGCTCAACCTCGGAATCTCGTACCTGCTCTGGGAGCCGCTGCATAACGCGTCGTTTATCACCAACGTAATGCGCTATGCGCTGGGCGACTTCACTGGGATCCTCATCCTGGCGCCACTCGCGCTGCTCTGGATCCGTCGCGCCGAGGAACAATGGACACCCCGGTCCGTTGCGGCCACAGTCGGAGCACTAGTAGCCATGCTGGTCATTGGCCTGCAGGCGACGCCGGTACCCGCCTCGATCACGGCCCCTGGCTCGCTGCAGTTGTTGTTGATCCTGCCTATTCCCGCAATCGCCCTGACCTGCCTGCTGGGATGGCGCGGGGCGGCCGTCGGTGTCGCCGCAGTGAACATGATTCTTGGTCTGAGCACCCCTTCTGACCACCCCGCATCATTCGATCAGGCGACCTTTGCCACCCAGCAGGCCATGGCCATCGCCAGCGTCGCCCTGTTGCTGCTGGGTGCGCGCATCACGCATTTCCAGAGCCAGCATCGGCTGCGTGAGGAAGACGGCAGAAACTCGATGAAACTGGCCCGCAGTACGCACATGGCCAGCGAAATGGATCTGCGAGAGCGAGCGGCGCACCTGCGCAGGCTGGGCGAGGGGATGGACCTGTCGCTCAACGAGATGGTGAACTGGCTGCACGCGCAAGGGCACCACGCTGTCGCCAACAGCCTGAAACACACATCAGAAGTCCATTCGCGCCAATTCCGCGCGCAGGCGAGCATGATCTACCCATCCGCCCTGGAGCGTCTCGGGCTTTACGTCGCTCTTCGTGCAGGTGGCGTGCGGGAGGCATGGGACAATACGCACCGGGTTACGCAGCCCCGGCTGACGGGCGACCCATGTCAGTTGGGAGTGGATCTGCAGCTGGCCGCATACCGGACCGTGGTTGAGGCCGTATCGTTGCTGCTCAGGTATGAGCCCGGTCAGATCTCCGTGCGCATCAGGTGCGGCGTCTTCAGACAGATGCACGGAGTACTGATTTCCGCCGCTCTTGTCGATCCTCACCATGCGCTTTCGCAACAGACTCAGGAACTGGTCCGTTCACAGCTATTGGGCCGGATCGTCGCCTATTCCGGGGTCGTCGATGTTCAGAAAAACAGGATCCGGATCGCCTTGCTGGATGGGCTGGCCACCTATCCGCAGGCCCCTCTGGCAGCACACTGTCCAGATGCGCCGTGGCCGTTCGACCAAGGTCGGCAATCTGCAACCTGACACAGAATTGCCAGTCAAAGCGCGATGGATGTCACTAATTCGCAGCAGTGCTGAACTGGTGTCGGCGGCAAAGAGCCAGGTAACGAAGAAGAGATCCGATTGCGTAGGCGGGAATCTGCCGATACTGTCGCCAGAGGTGTAGACGTCCAGAGTGGATGGAACGCCACCATGGTACGAGCAAGGGAGGCTTGGGATTGAACTGGTGGAAGAACGATGTCGAGCTGAGCTTCCGGATACGCCCCATCGGACTTTTCATCGCTGGGATGTACGCCGTCACGTGCTGGGCCGCTCGTCAGGTCTCGCTCGACCAGTTTTACCTGCCGGCAGGCATACGGGTCGCTGCGCTGCTGCTCTGCCCTCCCCGCCTCTGGCCCTATCTGCTGCTTGGCGAATATGCTTACTTTGCCCAGATGCGATATCCACTCATCGGGAAGTATGGGCTGGCTTGGGTGATCCTGGGCTCCGTGTTCCTCATGCCAGCAGTAGCCTTGGTCGTGCGGGCGCATCGCAGATTCATGACCGCGACAACGGAGGGCTGGCTTCTCTCGATGGCGGTTTCCGCCGCGCTCATCGCCACCGCATTGAAACTGGGCTTGGCCCACCTGCTCTCCGAGAACCCGTCTTCCGTGCCATTTGCGACACGAGCTGTCCGCTTCGTGCTCGGTGATTACATCGCAATACTGACTGTCGCCCCACTCGCACTGCTCTGGATCCGGCGCCGGTCACTGTACGAGTGGAAGTTTTGGAAGCACGCGCCTACCGTAGCCGCATTGACACTACTGATATCACTGGGCGCATTCATGGCCTCGGGTGTCGAGCTCCCAGATGCCACCAAGACATCCCTGCAACTGGTGATGGCTTTGCCGGTTGTTGCCTTGACCTGCATCCATGGCTGGCGAGGAGCAGCTGTGGGTGTTCCGCTGTTGAACATAGTGATTGCAATGACAACACCAGCATCAGGACTGCCTGGTTCGTTCGACCAGCGAACATTCATGATGCAGCAGCTCATTGCCGTTGCAGGGACGGCGCTTCTTCTACTCGGTTCCCGCATCACTCAGCACTATCATCAGCATGCGCGCCATGATCTGGATGGGAGTCAGACGGCCAGACTTTCGAGAACTGCTCATATGGCCAGCGAACTCGATCTGAGGCAGCGGGCGCTTGATCTCAGGAAGATCGCAGACGGCGTCGAGAAATCACTGAACCAGACTGCCGATCTTCTGAAAATGCACGGACACCATGCACCTGCAATGGATCTGCTGCACACCTCGACGACACATTCACGCCAGTTCCGTGAACTCACAAGCCTGGTGTATCCAACCGAAGTCGAGCAGGTCGGGTTGTATGTTGCCCTGCAGGTCAGCGGCATCAGCGAAAACTGGGACCGGACCAGCAGGGTTGCGCTCCCCCGCATGACGGGCGACCCCTGCAGGCTGAGCATTGCACTGCAGCTTGCTGCCTATCGAACCCTTACCGAAACGGTCGCACTGCTGCTCAAACACGAACGGGGGCAGATCCAGATCCAAGCACGCTGCGGCAGCCTGCATGGTCAACAGGGCATCCTGATCAGTGCATCTCTGTTGGACAGAGATCGCCACTTGTCGCTGGAAACCGCAAAACTGATCGTCGAGCGCCTGAGTTCACGTGCACTGGCCTATGGCGGTAAAGTGCAGACACGTCAGAACCGCGTAAGAGTGCTACTGCAGGAAACGGCCACGGGTGCAACCCACGGCAGCACGCATGCAGCGTGGATTGCTCGCGCCGACATCACCTGACTCTCACTCATCCGCCTCGATCAAGGAAAAGATCATGCTTCAGCGACTCGTAGCCGGCAGTTCGATCGCCCACGTTGCGTTGCTACCAGCACCATAGACGACCAGCGAGAACTCGGCTTGCCTGAGTACCACATGCCGCTGGGACTTTTCCGGCAATGCCAGCCGCTGCGACGGCAATGACACGGTAATCGGACTTTTGCCGGCCGGGAGCGTCCAGAACGTGGTGTCAACCTTGCCGATTATCAGCAGGACCTGTCCGGAGAGGTCATTCACCTGATAATAGTTGATTCCCTCACGCTCGAACCCATACACCAGCCAGTTCGGATCTGCACTCAGATTCGTCGCTGCTGGACGGGACTCACCAAGCCCCGCCTGAGCCATATGTGTTCCGTTGTCGTCACTCGGGCAGCATGCCGCCTCGGCGACGGCAGGTGCAGACAACAGAGTCATTGCAGGCATCAAAAAACGCAGACCAGAGAAATTCACACTCACCCCCGTGTTCGGTTGGACAACGCCAGGCAAACTCACTTCGCCACCCCATGACTGGATGGGCTCTCGGCCTCGCTTGCGGGCTGCCTCAGCCGGACGGAGTCAACCTCAGGCCGCCGGCAGGGTGGCGCAGCCAGCATAACCATCATCCAGCACCAGCGCCACGAGCAGAACTTCCGCCACTCCGCTCGTCGGGCCCCGACACTGAACGTGTCGGCCGGCGTTCACGCGATGACAACGCATGCGCTACCACCACTAAAGTTACGGCCGAAACCGCCGCTACCCGTGCCAAGACTTCCCTGACGTGAGCCTCCGCATCATGCCCGTCCTGCCGCAGGCCGCCGTCGATGGCGACCTCGCCGATCCGCTTCCGCAGCGGATCCTGCTGGTCGAAAACTCCCGTGCCTTCACCGGCATGCTGCGCGAGGCGATCGAACAGCGCCTGGAGCTGCCCGTCGTGGTCGCTTCCACCCTGGCCGAGGCCGACCGCCTGCTCAATGAGAGCGGCGGCTGGTTCCTGGTCCTGACCGGCCTGGTTCTGGCCGATGGCGACAGGGACGCGGTGGTCGAATTCTTCCTGAAACGCGATCTGCCCACCGTGGTGGTCAGTGGCGTGTATGACGAGGATCTGCGCAAGCGCGTGCTGCAGCAGCAGATCATCGACTACGTCCTGAAGAACACGCCCGGCAGCATCGACTATCTGGTGTGGCTGGTGCAGCGCCTGGAACGCAACCGTCGCATCGCCGCGCTGGTGGTGGACGATTCGCCCTCGGCACGCGGCTATGCGGCCGCGCTGCTGCGCATGTACGGCCACGAAGTGTACGAGGCTGCCGATGGCAATGAAGGCCTGGCGGCGATCGAGTCCCATCCTGCGATCCGGCTGGCGGTGGTCGACCAGGAGATGCCCGGCATGCAGGGCGTGGAATTCACCCGCCGCCTGCGCACCCTGCGCTCGCGCGACAAGGTGGCGGTGATCGGCATTTCCGGCAATACCGACGCATCACTGATTCCGCGCTTCCTGAAGAACGGCGCCAACGACTTCCTGCGCAAGCCCTTCTCGCGCGAGGAATTCTTCTGCCGCGTGTCGCAGAACGTGGACCAGCTGGAGCTGATCGGCACCCTGCAGGATCTGGCCACCCGGGACTTCCTGACCGGCCTGCCCAACCGCCGCTGCTTCCTGGAACAGAGCCAGCGCCAGCTGCCCCAGCTGCAGACCCATGGCCAGAGCGTGGCGGTGGCGATGATCGACATCGATCACTTCAAGCACATCAACGATACGCACGGCCATGAGGCCGGCGATGACGCCCTGCGTGCCGTGGCCGGGGCGGTGGCCGTGCATGCGCGCAGCCAGGACTTGATCGCGCGCTTCGGCGGCGAGGAGTTCTGCCTGCTGGTGCCGGACATGGAGCAGGACGAGGCAATGCTCTACTTCGAGGAACTCCGCCAGCGCATCGCGGCGCTGGAAGTGGATATCGGCACCGCCACACTGCGCATGACCGTCAGCATCGGCCTGTGCTGCCTCCGCCCGCAGCGCGATGCGCTGCATCGCCTGATTTCCGAGGCCGACCGTCAGCTGTACCTGGCCAAGGCCGGTGGCCGCAACCGGGTCAGCTGCACCACCATGGGCAGCCCGCTGCGTCCGCGCGAGCCCGCCCTGCCCTGATCGATCCGCTTTGATCCAGATCAACGCTGCCTGCCGGCAGCAGCCCTACAGTCGGCCCCGACATCACGCATGAAGGGGAGCCGGGGATGGCATTACTGGTCTGGCAGGACGATCTGAACATCGGCATCGATGTGATCGACCAACAACACCGCCGCATCATCGAGATGCTCAATCACCTGCATGTGGCCCAGGCCAGCATGCAGCGTGCTGCTGTCGGCGAAGTGATCGACGAGGTGGTTGATTACACCATGTCGCACTTCGCGTTCGAAGAAGAGCTGATGGAGGAAGCCGGATATCCGTTCTGCGCTGCCCACAAGCGCGTGCATGAGGTCTTCATCAAGCGCGTGGCCGAGTACCGGCTGCGGTTCCAGGCCGGCGAGGACATCAGCGACGAGCTGCGCACGATGCTCTCGCGCTGGCTGTTCAACCACATCCGCGGCGACGACCAGGCCTACGCCGAACAGGTCAAGTCACATCTGAACCAGTTCACCCGTGAACACCAGGGCGGGGGCTGGCTGGGCCGCACGCTCAAGCGGATCTTCGGCTGATCAGCGCACGCGACGCTGCAGTGCCACCAGCGCGGCCAACGTCGCAACCGCGGTCAGGCACAGGTAGTAGCCGACCGCGACCAGGCCGAAGCGCTCGGCCAGCCAGGTCGCCAGGTACGGAGCGGGCGCCGCACCGAGAATGCCGGCCAGATTGAACGACAGCGATGCGCCGGTATAGCGCACTTCGACCGGATAGATCTCGGCCAGGAATGTGCCGCAGGGGCCATAGGTCAGGCCCATCAGGAACAGACCCAGGCACAGGAAGCCCAGCACCAGCCACGGGCTGCCGGGCTGGAACAACGGCGCAAACAGCAGGCCGAAGCCCAGGATCAGCAGGCTGGCCACGATCATCGTCCGGCGGGTGCCCCAACGGTCGCCGTAGCGCGCCGACAGCGGGATGCCCAGCGCGAAGAACAGCATGGCGGCCATCTGCATCAGCAGGAACTGCTCGCGGCTGTAACCGAGTACCGCCGTGCCATGGCCCAGGCTGAATACCGTCATCAGATAGAACAGCACGAAGGTGGCGAATGCGCCCAGCGTACCCAGCAGCATCGGCACGGGATGGTCGCGCAGCACCGTCCACATCGGCAGCCGCACCGGCGCTCTGCGTTCCAGTGCCTTCTGGAAGTCCGGCGTCTCATGGATGTTCAGGCGCACCCACAGGCCCAGCCCGACCAGCAATGCGCTGGCCACGAACGGAATACGCCAGCCCCACTGCAGGAAGTCGTCCTGCCCCATGCTTCGGCCCAGCACCAGGAAGATGCCTGCCGACAGCAGGAAACCGAGCGGCGCGCCCAGCTGCGGGAACATGCCGTACCACGCGCGCTTGCCCGGTGGTGCGTTCTCGGTTGCCAGCAGCACCGCCCCGCCCCACTCGCCGCCCAGCCCCAGCCCCTGGCCGAACCGGCACAGCGCCAGCAGCGCCGGAGCCCACAGCCCGATCTGCGCATGGGTCGGCAGCAGGCCGATTGCGACAGTCGACAGTCCCATGGTGAGCAATGCCGCGACCAGGGTGGCCTTGCGGCCGATGCGGTCGCCGAAGTGGCCGAATACCGCCGAACCCACCGGCCGCGCGATGAACGCCACGGCGAACGTGGCCAGGGATTGCAGCAGCGCGGCCTGGTCACTGCTTTCCGGAAAGAACAGATGCGGGAACACCAGCACCGCGGCGGTGGCGTAGATGTAGAAGTCGAAGAACTCGATGGTCGTGCCGATCAGGCTGGCCAGCAGTACACGGCGAGGGGAATTCACGGGTGACGCGGCAGCGGTGATCGTCGACATCGGCAAGGCAGGCAATCCGGATCGTCCGATTCTGCCACGCATGACCCGGCAGGCGTGACGATGGTTTCAGCCGACACGGATGCAGCCACACGCGATGCGATGTGTTCAGGGCGGTGGTGCCGCCACTCCCTTCGGGGCGCGACCCGCTGCTACAGCTGGATCCAGGTGGCCTTGATCTCGCTGTACTTGTCGAAGGCATGCAGTGATTTGTCGCGCCCATTGCCGGACTGCTTGTAGCCCCCGAAGGGGGCGGTCATGTCACCGCCGTCCCAGCCGTTGACCCAGACGCTGCCCGCGCGCAGCTGCCGCGCAACGCGGTGTGCCCGGCCCAGGTCCCGCGTCCACACGCCCGCCGCCAGGCCGTAGCGGCTGTCATTGGCCAGGCGCACCGCTTCGGCCTCGTCGTCGAAACCCAGCACCGCCAGCACCGGACCGAACACCTCCTCGCGCGCCAGGGCCTGTTCCGGCCGGACCTGGTCGAACACGGTCGGCTGCACGTAGCAGCCGCCTGCTTCCACCTCGGCGCGGCGTCCCCCCAGCAGCAGGCGCGCTCCGTCAGCTTCGGCCATGGCGATGTCCGCCAGTACCTTGTCCACATGCGCGGCATCGACGAGGGCACCCATCGGTGCGTCGGCCTCCAACGGGTGACGCGGCTGCATGCGCTGGCCATGGGCGATCACCCGATGCACGAACTCCTCGCGGATCGAACGCTGCGCCAGCAGCCGCGAGCCGGCGGTGCAGACTTCTCCCTGGTTGAAGAAGATGCCCTGCGCCACCCCCTTGGCCGCCCGCTCCAGGTCGGGCGCATCGGCAAACACGATATGCGGGCTCTTGCCGCCGCACTCCAGCCAGACCCGCTTCAGATTGGAGCGCCCGGCATGCTCGAGCAGCTTGGCGCCGGTGGCGGTGGAGCCGGTGAAGGCCAGCACGTCGACATCCCTGTGCAGCGCCAGCGGCTCGCCCACGCGGGCACCATCGCCCGGCAGAACGTTGAGCACGCCATCAGGCAGACCGGCCTCGCTGGCCAGCGCTGCCAGCCGCAACGCCGTCAGCGGCGAGCGCTCGGAAGGCTTGAGGATCACCGAATTGCCCATGGCCAGCGCCGGCGCGATCTTCCAGCAGGCCATCAGCAACGGGAAGTTCCACGGCACGATGGCGCCGACCACACCCGCAGGCTCACGCGTGACCAGGCCCAGCTCCCGGGGGCCGGTCGGTGCGATCTCTCCGTACAGCTTGTCCACCGCCTCTGCGGTCCAGGCCAGGCAACGCACCACGCCCGGCAGGTCGATGCGCCGCGCATCGCGCACCGGCTTGCCCATGTCCAGCGTTTCCAGCAGGGCCAGTTCGTCGGCATGCGCTTCCACCAGCGCCGCCAATGCCAACAGCACGCGCTTGCGTTGCGCAGGGCTCACCTGCGACCAGTGGCCGGCCTCGAAGGCGCGCCGTGCCACCTGCACGGCACGCTCCACGTCCTGCGCGTCGCAGTCGGCGACGGTGCCAAGCACGCGGCCGTCGATCGGGCTGACGCAGTCGAAGCGGGCACCGCTGGCGGCATCCACGTAGCGGCCCGCGATGAAGGCCTGGCCGGGAATGGAGAGCTGGCCGGCCAGCGCCTGCCAGTGGCTGCGGTCGGGGAAATCGGCCATGACAGGATTCTGCAGTGCGTGTCGTTCCGGTTATACCGGTGCCGCCGCGACCTCGCCGTGACAGGCCATGCCCCGGGTGCACGGCGGGCATGGCCCGGGCGATGACGGCTGCGCTACAGTCCCTGCATCGGACCCGACGGAACCGGCATGAAGAACCCCGCGAGCGACGTGCACGAGCTGGCCATCCAGCGCCCCGACTCCCTGGAGGCGTACTGGATGCCCTTCACCGCCAACCGCCAGTTCAAGGGCGCGCCGCGCATGCTGGTACGGGCCGAAGGCATGCATTACGAAGACGTGGACGGGCGCCAGGTTCTCGATGGCACCGCCGGCCTGTGGTGCTGCAATGCCGGCCACGCCCGCCCGCGCATCGTCGAGGCGATTGTCGAACAGGCACGCACCCTGGATTACTCACCCGCCTTCCAGATGGGTTCGCCACCGGCATTCGCGCTGGCGCAGCGCCTGGCCGCGCTGGCTCCGGCCGGGCTCAACCACGTGTTCTTCACCAATTCGGGCTCCGAGGCGGTGGATACCGCGATGAAGATCGTGCTGGCCTATCACCGCCAGCGCGGCGAAGGCCAGCGTACCCGTTTCATCAGCCGCGAGAAGGCTTATCACGGTGTGGGCTTCGGCGGCATGGCGCTCGGCGGCCTGCCCAACAACCGCCGCCAGTTCGGCCTGCAGCTGGCGGGCGTGGACTATCTGCGGCACACCCTGGATCTGCAGCGCAACGCGTTCAGCAAGGGCCTGCCGCGCCAGGGCGCGGAACTGGCCGACGATCTGGAGCGGCTGATCGGCCTGCACGACGCGTCCACCATTGCGGCCGTGTTCGTCGAGCCCATCGCCGGTTCTGCGGGGGTGATCCTGCCTGCGCCCGGCTATCTGCAGCGGCTGCGGGAAATCTGCGACCAGCACGGCATCCTGCTGGTGTTCGACGAGGTCATCACAGGTTTCGGCCGGGTCGGCATGCCGTTCGCCGCGCAGCGTTTCGGCGTCACGCCGGACCTGCTGACCTTTGCCAAGGGAGTCAGCAACGGCGCGGTTCCGCTGGGTGGCGTGCTGGCCAGCGATGCGGTGCACGCCGGCCTGATGCAGGGCCCGGCACAGGCCATCGAGTTGTTCCATGGCTATACCTATTCGGGGCACCCGCTGGCCTGCGCGGCAGCCCTGGCCACACTCGACGTCTATGCAGAGGAGCGCCTGTTCGAGCGCGCCATCGAGCTGGGCGAGTACTGGCAGGAGCGGCTGCACGCCCTGCAGGGGCTCCCCAACGTGATCGACATCCGCAACTTCGGACTGGTCGGTGCGGTCGAGCTGGCCCCGCGCAAGGATGCTCCGGGCAGCCGTGGTCACGAGGTCTACCGGCGCTGTTTCCACGACGGCGGACTGCTGGTGCGCTGTACGGGCGACATCATCGCGCTGTCGCCGCCACTGATCGTGGACAAGCCCCAGATCGACCAGATCACCAGCACTCTGGGCGAGATGATCCGGGCCACCGCGTAAGCCCGGGCCGGCGACAGCAAGCAGGTACAATGGTCGGTTCCGTTCCTGCCCGTTGCCGTGCCCATGGACATCGTCGTCAAAGAAGAACTCAAGGCCTACATCGACCCGCTCACGCCCGACGAACATGAGGCGCTGGAGCGCAGCATCCTCGCCGAGGGCTGCCGCGATGCACTGGTACTGTGGGGCGATGTCCTGGTGGATGGCCATAACCGCTACGGCATCTGCCAGAAGCATGGCCTGCCGTTCAACACGGTGCAGAACAGCCGCTTCCAGAGCATGGAGGACGTGCACCTGTGGATGATCGAACAGCACCTGGGCCGCCGCAGCGTGTCCGATTTCCAGCGCGGCGTGCTGGCCCTGCGCAAGCGCGACATCCTGTCGGCACGCAAGCAGATCGAGCAGGCCCAGCTGCAACGCGAAAGCGATGGCACCGCCGCATCGGCCGACGATGCCGGTGAAGACAGCCCACCGTGGGAACCCGCGCCGAAACTCAGCCGTGCGGAACTGGCCCGCGAAGCGAAGCTGAGCACCAGCCAGGTCGGGATGATCGAACGCATTCACGCGCAGGCCGCCGCCGAAGTCGTGGAAGCGGTCAAGGCCGGCGTGATCTCGATCAGCGCGGCCGCGGCCGTGGCCGACCTGCCCGAGGAAGAGCAGCGCGCGGCAGCCGCAGGCGGCAAGGACGAACTGAAGCAGGCCGCCAAGCGCGTACGCGAGTCCAAGCGCAAGCCGCGCGCGGCGAAGCCAGAACCGGCGGAAATGGCGTTCGAGGAGCCCAGCGAGGACGAGATCGCCCTGCGCGATGCGGAAGTGCTGTCCGCGTTGGAGCAGTTGGGTGAGGATGCGCCGGCGCTGCGCCGACGCGTCGTCGCGCTCACTCGCGAGAACGATGCCCTGCGCACGCAGCTGGCGGCATTGCGCAGGCAGCTGGAAGCGCTGTAACGAATGGGTAGCGCTGGGCGATGCCCGGCGAGCGCAGCGGGCTCCGAAAAGCCGCCGGGCATGGCCCGGCGCTACCGATGCGCCGGCATCATCCGGTGGCGGTTAGACTGCCGCCATGACGTCCGCAATCGATCCGCGCCGCG
This sequence comes from Stenotrophomonas sp. STEN225, assembly GCF_056756445.1. Lineage (NCBI taxonomy): Bacteria > Pseudomonadati > Pseudomonadota > Gammaproteobacteria > Lysobacterales > Lysobacteraceae > Stenotrophomonas > Stenotrophomonas sp. STEN225. Next base: position 242,821 of record NZ_JBRRBV010000002.1, read on the forward strand.
CCCAGCTGCGACGCCTGAAAGCCATCGCCCTGGGCCTGCTTGTGTTGATGTTGGCCGGTTTTGCGGTCAGCCACTGGCAGGGCGAGCGCGGCGCCTGGGCCTGGGTATCCGCCTTCTGCGAGGCGGCAGCGGTGGGCGCGCTGGCAGACTGGTTCGCGGTGGTCGCCCTGTTCCGCAGGCCGATGGGCCTGCCGATTCCCCATACCGCCATCATTCCGCGCAGCAAGGAGCGCATCGGCGACAGCCTGGCGCTGTTCGTGCGCGATCAGTTCCTGGAACCACAGGTGCTGCTGGCCAAGCTGAAGGTGTTCGATCCGGCTGGCCGTCTCGGCAGTTGGCTGGCCGAACCGGCACGCGCACGCATGCTGGCCGACATGGCACGCGGCTGGGCGTTGCAGGCACTGGACTTCTTCGATGAACGCGCGGTGCGCCGGCAGCTGCACGCGTTCGTGGTGCAGCAGTTGCGACAGTGGAACGCGGCATCCACCGCCGGCGAGCTGCTTGCCCTGCTGACCGCCGACGGGCGCCACCAGCGTGTGCTGGACGAGGGCCTGCAGAGACTGGGACGCTGGCTGGAGCAGCCGGAAGTGAAGGAGCGCGCGTCGCAGCTGATCGTGCGCTACATCCAGCGCGAATGGCCGACGCTCTCAAGCACGGTGAACTGGGTGAAACCCATCGACGAGATCGGTGACAGCCTGGCCGAGCGGCTGGCACGCGCCGTGCTGGAGGAGCTGCAGCAGGTACTGGCCGAGCCGCAGCATCCGCTGCGGCAGGATTACGAGGCGTGGCTGGGCAACTACGTCCAGCGCCTGCGCGAAGACCCGGCGCTGGCCGAGCGCATCGAACAGCTCAAGCAGGAGATGATCGACCATCCTGCCCTGCAGGAGTACGTGCAGGGGCTCTGGGCACGCATCCACGCCAGTCTGCGCGCCGACCTGCAGCGCGAGGATTCGGCGCTGGTCGGCCACCTGCAGCGCAGCCTCGCCTCGCTGGGGATCACCCTGCAGTCCGACCCGGCACTGCGCGATGCACTGAACCAGCATCTGCTGGAAGGCGCACAGCGCCTGACCGGGCGACTGCGCGAGGGGGTCACCACGCACATCGCACAGACGGTCAGGGGCTGGGACGAGCGCCATCTGGTCGAGCAGCTGGAACTGAGCGTCGGCCGCGACCTGCAATTCATCCGCTTCAACGGCACGCTGGTTGGCGGCCTGATCGGCCTGCTGCTGCACGCGGCAACGGTGGTGTTCCGCTTCTGAGCGGCGGGTCCGCTGACCTGCTGCGTGGGCACGGAACGACTCCTCTTTCGTCACGCAGCCTTGATTAACAGAATGCGAATGCCTATCATTTACTGATCGGTGGTGCGCTTGGCCGCACGGGCAAGGAAGACCTGTCCGGTGCCCATGTACAGCCCTGACCTCCGGCTGCCCGTCTGCGCGGGCAGCGCTGCATTGATGGGACACGCTGGGCGACGTGCGCGGGGCGCAAGGGGGCCGCAGGCGCGTTCGATCCCCTCCCCGACCGACAGGACCGCCGTGGACCGCTCGCCCGCAACCGCCAGCTCCCGTGTTTTCTTCCGCAACCCGCGCTGGGGCATCCTGTCGCGCTCGCTGGCCGCGATCTTCGGTGGCTATGCGCTGGCCTCCATGACCGGCGTGTTCTGTGCCGTCGTCCTGCCGGGCGCGCGGGGCCAGACCGTGCTGACCGGCATGCTGCTGGCCATCCTGGTTGCCGCCTGTGCCGCGCTGTGGGCATTCGCCACCCGCAGTGCCCTGCGTGCGTGGATCGGCATCCTCGCCCCTGCCCTGCTGATGGCCGGCATCGCGCGGCTGATGGGAGCCTGGGCATGAAGAACGGATTCCGCCAGTCGATGGCCTGGCTGCACACCTGGACCGGCCTGCTGGTCGGCTGGCTGCTGCTGCTGATCTTCATGGCCGGTACCGCAAGCTACTACCGTGAAGAGATCAGCCGCTGGATGCGCCCGGAACTGCCGGCCAGCACCGTCAGCATCGATGTGGCCGCGCAACGCAGCGTGGACTACCTGCAGGCCCATGCGGGGCAGGCCCAGACCTGGTTCGTGACCCTGCCACAGCCGCGCAACCCGGCCATGCAGCTGTTCTGGCGCCTGCCACCCGAGCTGGCCGATCCAAGCCGTGGCCGCCGCGGTGCCTTCGGCGATGCCACGCTCGACCCGAACACCGGCGACGAACTGAACGCCCGCCAGACGCGCGGCGGAGATTTCTTCTACCGCCTGCATTTCGACCTGCACTACATCCCCGTGCTGTGGGCCCGTTACCTGGTCGGCTTCTGCGCCATGTTCATGCTGGTGGCCATCATCACCGGGGTGATCACCCACAAGAAGATCTTCAAGGACTTCTTCACTTTCCGCAAAGACAAGGGCCTGCGCTCCTGGCTGGATTTCCACAATGTCAGCGCGGTGATGGCGCTGCCCTACCACGCGATGATCACCTACACGGGCATCGTCACCCTGATGATCATGTACCTGCCCTGGGGCGTGAAAGTGGCCTACCCGCAGGATGAGGACAAATTCTTCAGCGAAGCCTTCGGTGGCCTGCCTGAAGTAACCGCGCCGGCCGAAGGCCGCGCCGCGCCGCTGCCTATCGCCCGCCTGCTGGACGATGCGCGCGCCCACTGGCATGGCGCCGAAGTGGCCGGCTTCACCGTGTCCAATCCGGGCGCGCGCAACGCGGTGATCGACATCCGCCAGCGTGACGGAAAGCGTCTTTCCATCGACACGCCTTCGCTGCGTTACGACATGGTGGACGGCAGGCTGCTGGAACAGACCCCGGCCTCCGGTGGTGCCACCGCCACCCGTGGCGTGCTGTATGGCCTGCACCTGGCGCGCTTCGCCGACTGGGGGCTGCGTGCGTTGTTCTTCCTGTCCGGCCTGGTCGGCTGCCTGATGGTGGCCAGTGGCGTGGTGCTGTGGGCAGTGAAGGAACGACCGAAGCATGCCAAGAGCGGGCGCACCGGCTTCGGCCTGCGCCTGGTCGATGCGTTGAACATCGGTACCGTGGCCGGCCTGCCGATCGCCTTTGCCGCCTACTTCTGGGGCAATCGGCTGCTGCCGCTGGATCTGGCCGATCGCTCCAATGCCGAAGCCAACGTGTTCTTCTATGCGTGGGGCGGCGCCCTGCTGGCCGCGTTCGTCTGGCCGAAACGGGTGATGTGGACGTGGCAGCTGTACCTGGGCGCAGCCGCATTCGCGCTGGTTCCGGTGGTCAACGCGCTGACCACCCACGCCCATCTGGGCATTACCCTGCGCAGCGGCGACTGGGTGCTGGCGGGCTTCGACCTGTCGATGATCGCCTTCGGTGCGATGCTGGCGCTGTGCGGCTGGCGCATGCAGCGCTGGACGCCACCGCTGTCTGCGGCCGAGAAGAAAAAGCGTGCCGCGGCAACCGTTGCGCCCAGGGCACCGACCGAAGCCACCGAAGTGGAGGCCAGCGCATGATGCTGCTGGCGCTGGCGCTTTCCTTCTCTGCGTTCACCGCGTTGTCGCTGGCGATGGAAAGGCACCAGCACGATCTGCACGGCAAAGCCGCCGTTCCGGCACGGCGCGCCCAGTGGCGGGTTCTGGGCTGGTTGCTGCTGGCGGTCACCTTCGCCCTGTGCGTTGCCGACCATGGCTGGGCCATGGGCCCGGTGCAGTGGCTGGGCGTGATGACGGTGGGCGGCGTGACGCTGTCGTTCGGGCTGTATCCCTACCGCCCGCGGTGGATCGTGCCGCTGGCGATCACCCTGCCGTTGCTGGGCCTGGTGGTGGCGCTGGCATAGCCGGTAGCGCCGGGCCATGCCCGGCGAACCTTCAACCCAAACGCTTCAACTCCCACGCACGGTGGATGCGTGCGTTGCGCTCGAAGTCCGGACCGATGGTACGCGCAGTGATCTCACGGCACTGGGCGAACTCGGCGATCGCGTTCTCTTCCAGCTTGAAACGGCGGAAGTTGTTGGAGAAGTACAGAACGCCTGCCGGTGCCAGCCGTGCCACCGCTGCACGCAGCAGCCGCAGCTGCTCGCGCTGCACATCGAAATCATCGGCGCGGGCGGAGTTGGAGAACGTCGGCGGATCGCAGAAGATCACATCGTACTGGCCACGGTCGGCTTCCAGCCAGGCCATCGCATCGGCCTGCACCAGAAGATGCTGGTTTCCGCCTTGACCATTCAGGGCCAGGTTGTCGTAGCACCATTGCAGGTAGGTAGCGGACAGGTCGACACTGGTGGTGCTGGCCGCGCCGGCCACGGCTGCCTGCACGCTGGCCACGCCGGTGTAGCAGAACAGGTTGAGGAAGCGCTTGCCACGCACCTGCTCGGCCATCATCCGGCGCAGCGGACGATGGTCCAGGAACAGGCCGGTATCGAGATAGTCGAACAGGTTCACCTGCAGCAGCGCATGATTCTCGCGCACCACCACGAACTCGTCGCGCTGCTCGAAACGGCCGTACTTGCTGCCGCCCTTGCCACGCTCGCGTGACTTCATCGATACCTGTTCGGGCGGCACGCCGAATACCTCACGCGCGGCGGCCAGCAGTTCGTTGCGGCGGCGGCGCACGTCGTTCTCGGGAATCGCCGCCGGTGCAGCGTATTCCTGCACGTGCAGGAAGGTACGGCGCTGTCCACCGTCCTCTTCGTAGACATCGATGGCCGCCGCGTATTCCGGCAGGTCCGCATCGTAGGCGCGGAAGCAGGTGATGTCCTCGCGCGCGCGCCAGCTCTTGAACTTCTTCAGGTTCTTGCGCAGGCGGTTGGCCACCATCTGCGCACCTTCGCTCAGCTCCCGCGGCAGTGCCGGATCACGCCCCGGCACCGCGATCGGGTCGCAGACGATCAGCGCGCATTCCAGCGCGCCATTGAACATCTGGTACTTCTTGGCCGCACGAAGACCCGTGGCGAAGGCCAGCTCGTCGTTGCCGCACAGCAGGCTGGCGCGCCACTGCGGCACCGCCTTCTGCAGCGCGTTGCCCAAGGCGCGGTACAGCGCCGGATCGGCGGCCAGGCGCTCGTCGTAGGGCGGGTTGCAGACCACCGCACCGATCTCCTGCTCCGGCGAGGTGAGCTCGGATACGTCGGCGCGGGTGAAGCGGATGGCGTGGGCCACGCCCGCCACTTCGGCATTCTCGCGTGCCGCTTCGATCGCCGTCGGATCGATGTCGCTGCCGTGGATCACCGGCTTCAGCGCGGCCAGGCCGGTGGCCTCGCGCTCGCGCGCTTCGCTCTGGATCGCCTTCCAGGCCACCTTGTCGAAGCCCAGCCAGCGGCTCGGCGGCAGGCTGCCGTGGCGCATCAGGCCCGGCGCGACGTCGGCCGCCATCAGCGCGCCTTCGATCAACAACGTGCCGCTGCCGCACATCGGGTCGAGCAGGCCACCACCGGCGGCATGCAGACGTGGCCACTGCGCCCGCAGCAGCAACGCGGCCGCCAGGTTCTCCTTCAGCGGTGCTTCGTGCGCGGCCCCCCGCCAGCCACGGCGGTGCAGCGGGCCGCCGCCGAGGTCGATCGACAGCGAGGCACGGCCCTTGCGCAGCGACAGGTTGACGCGCACATCCGGCAGATCGGTGTTGACCGACGGCCGCTCCAGGCCCTCATCGCGCATGCGGTCGACGATGGCGTCCTTGATCCGCTGCGCGGCAAAGCGGGCGTGGGTGATCTTGTCGCCGGACACATGCGCATCCACCGCCAGGGTCATCTCCGGCTTGATGTGCTCATGCCACGGCAGCGCACGCACGCCGTCATACAGCGCCTGCTCGTCGGGGCATTCGAACTCGTCGATCGGCCACAGTACGCGGCTGGCCAGACGTGACCACATCACGATCCGCAGCGCCTGCTCCAGCTCGCCCTCGGCATTGACGCCGGCAATGGTGGCAGTGGCCTTGTCCAGGCCCAGGGCCGACAGTTCATCGGCAAGCAGGTATTCCAGGCCCTTGGCGCAGGAGACGAAGAATTTCACGGGATCGGTTCGCAGGTGGTCGGGCGCGGCAGGGGAGCCGCGCCAGTCGGAAAGGAGGGCCGTGGGCACGGCCGGCAGGCCCGCGCCGGGGGCGGCGGGGCTGCCATTGTAGTCAATGCGGGCCGGCGCGCCGTGCGCCCCGGCTTCACAGTTGGCGCAGCAGGCGCTCGAAGGCGTGTGCGGATGCCTCCACGTGCCGCTCCAGGCGGTGGCCATCGTCCACCAGCAGCAGCTGCGCCGAGCGCGCCTGCGCCCAGGCGATCACTCCGGCGGCAGGCACGACATCATCGTGCCAGGCCTGGACCACGGTGGTGGGGACCGCTGCGGCGTCCAGCGCCGGCATGGGCCCCATGGTGGTCGGCGGGACCATCAGGAACAGGCCCGCCACCGGCACCTGCAACGAGGCGATCGCAGAGATGTAGGCGCCCAGGCTGGAACCCGCCAGTACCAGCGGTCCTTGTGCCGCCGCATGTGCAGCGCGTTCCAGCAGGCGCTGCAGACGCCCCGGCACGTCACCGACGCGGCTCACCCCGCTCATTGCGTCCAGATCGGTGTAGTCCGGCCGCTCATGGGTCCAGCCCAGGCGCTGGGCGACCTCGGCCAGTGCCGTGACCTTGGTGGCCTCCGGCCCGCTCTCGAAGCCATGGGAGAGGATGCAGTGACCGCGGCTCATGCGCACGCTCCGCAGGCGCGCACCGACAACGAAAGAGAATGCAGGTTCATTGCGCAATGCTAGCATCGCCGCATGCCCAACCCGCTCCTGCCCGGCCTGCTGCTGCAGCCCCTGCCCTATCACGACCTTCTGCCGCTGCGCGCGCCGGACACGCTGGAGATGGTGGTGATCCACTGCACCGAGCTGCCCGACCTGGCCACGGCCCGTGCCTATGGCGAGCGGGTGCTGTACGACAGCGGCGCCGGCAACAGCGGCCATTTCTACATCGACCGCGACGGCAGCGTCGTGCAGTACGTGGCACCTGAGCGCGTGGCCCACCACGTCCGCGGCATGAACGCACGGACGCTGGGCATCGAGCTGGTCAACAGCGGGCGCTACCCCGACTGGTTCGACAGCCGTCACCAGGCGATGGACGAGCCGTACACCGAGCCGCAGCTGCAGGCCCTGGAACAGCTGCTGCTGGCCTTGGTGGCGCGCTACCCGTCACTGCAGCGGATCGCCGGCCACGACCAGCTGGACCGGGAACAGGTGCAGGCCAGTGACGATCCGACGTTGAGCGTGGCCCGCAAGCGCGATCCGGGGCCGTTGTTTCCGTGGGCTCGGGTGCTGGCGAAGGTGCCCCTGCAATCGATCGGGTAACCGGCAGGACTGCCGCCTGAAGGGGGCAGATCCGTTCTGCGCGGGAAAACGGATCTGACCCCGGTTCTGTCTCAGGTACCGCTGGCGACCGGTCGGCTGTTGTCGCTCACCCAGCCGCTCCAGGAATCGGCATAGATGCGCGCCCCGGACAGGCCCGCCGCTTCCATCGCCAGCAGCAGATGGCACGCCGTCACGCCGGAACCGCACATCAGTACGACCTGCTGCGGATCGCGATTGCCGATGATGCCCTGCAGCTCGGCACGCAGCTCCTGCGTATCGCGCATGCGGCCATCGAGCACATTGGATGCGAACGGGCGGTTGACCGCGCCGGGCACGTGGCCGGCCACCGGATCCAGCGGTTCGACTTCGCCGCGGAAGCGCTCTCCCGCGCGGGCGTCCAGCAACCAGCCCGGCGCATGCTTGAGCCGGGCGGTGATCTCGTCGGCGTTGGCGATCTGCGTGGTGTCAAAGCGCCCCGGATAGGCCGGCTGGGCCGGAACCTCGCCCGCACCGGTCGCCAGCGGCAGCCCCGCTGCCTGCCAGGCCGCAATGCCTCCATCGAGCACCGCCACCCGCGCGTGGCCCATCAGGCGCAGCAGCCACCACAGGCGCGCGGCGGCCATGCTGCCATCGCTGCCGTCGTAGACCACCACCTGGGTCTCCGGGGCGATACCCCAGCGACCCAGCCGTGCGGCGAACGCGTCGCTGTCCGGCAGCGGGTGGCGACCGTGGCCGGCACGGGTGAGGTCGGACAGATCCCGGTTGAGATCGGCGTACACCGCACCGGGGACATGACCGGCCAGGTACTGGCCCTCGCCCGCCTGCGGATCGCCCAGCGACGCGCGCGCATCGACCACACGCACGGCGGTGCTCGCCGTTGCACGGGCGTCGACCACGCGCACGTCCTCGCCCAGTGCAGCGGCGAGGGTGGCGACATCGACCAGGGTGGTCCACGGCGGATCGATCGGCTTCATTGCACTTGCTCCAGGCGGCGACGCAGGTTGTAGAGAATGGCGGCCGTCGCCCCCCAGATCCGCTGGCCAGGCCAGCCGTACTCGAGCACGTGACGGATGCGGCCGCGATGGTTGATTTCGACCTGGCGCAGGTTGTCGGCCGCCATCAGGTAATCCAGTGGCACCTCGAACACCTCGGCCACTTCGCTGGGCTGCGGCACGGGCACGAAATCCGGATCGACCACCGCCACCACCGGGGTGACACGGTAACCGGTGATGGTCACGAACGGATCGAGGTAGCCCAGCGGCTGCACCTGCGCAGGCGCCAGCGCGATTTCTTCCTGGCTTTCGCGCAGCGCTGCGGCCAGCGCATCGCGATCATCCGGCTCGGTACGGCCGCCGGGAAAGCCGACCTGGCCGCCGTGCTGTCGCAGGGTTTCAGTGCGGCGGGTCAGGATCACCTGCGCGCCGTTGGCACGCGGCACGATGCCGGCCAACACCGCCGCTTCCACCGGCGGACCCGGCGGCAGCAGGTCGATCAGTTCACTGCGGTTCCAACCGTCACCGGCGGGCGGGGTGGCCAGCGGATGCAATGCGCGCAACAGGCGATCATGGTCGGCCAGCGAGCCGTGCAGCGATTGCTGCAGCTGCTCGCGCAGCGGCAGCACACGATGCAGGATGTGGCTGCGTTCGCTGTCGCTCATCGACGACCACCGTGTGATCTCGTCGATGTGCCGCCGGCAACCGCGGCACAGCCGGTTGCCATCCAGCTTGCACGTTCCGATGCAGGGGCTTGCGACAACACGCGCCGGGTCTTCCATAGTTTGCACGTTGCAACAGTAGCGCGATTGCGCTGAATTTGCGCGGGCTGAAGATGCGGCATGCGGTCCTTCGCCGCGCGCCTTCGCCGAGCATGGCCCGATGCTGCCGGCCGCGCGCGGCGCAAACAAAAACGCGCCGGTGGGATCACCGGCGCGTTGATGTTGATGCGGAGGCTTACTTGACGCTGACCAGCTTGATCTCGAACTGCACGGCCACGTTCGGCGGGAACGGGGTGCGCGGGTCGGCACCGTACGCCTGGTCCGGCGGCAGGGTGACTTCCCACTTCGAACCCGCCGGCATCTGCAGCAGGGTCTCACGCATGGCCTTCATTTCGACTTCGCTGACCTTGATCGACGGAATCTGCTGGGCCGGGCGGGCCTCGGTCGGGCGCTGGCCGTACGGGAACGGACCGGCAACTTCCAGCTGCACGGTGCTGGCCTGGGTCGGCTTGGCACCCTTGCCGGCTTCGATCACGCGGTACTGGACGCCGCTCGGCAGGGACTGCACGCCGGCCTTGGCCTTGTTCGCCGCGATGAACTGATCGCTCTTGGTCTTGTTTTCGGCAGCGGCCTTTTCGTACTCGGCCTTGGCGGCCTGGGCACGACCCTGCTCGCGCTTCTGGAACGCTTCAACGGCCGGCTTCAGCTGCTCGGCGGTGATCGCCGGCTGCTTCTTGGCGTAGGCGTCCTGCAGACCCTTCACCACCGAGTTGATGTCCAGCTGCTCACCACGACCGGTCAGCTCCGCCAGGTTGTTGCCGTAGTCGTAACCGAAGTAGTAGCTCAGCTTGCCCTTTTCGGACGAGACGTCCTGGGCGAAGGCATTGCCCGTCAGGGCCAGGGCCGCGACGGCGACCGCGATAGAACGCAACTTCATCAAACAGTTCTCCAGGGGTGGTAACTCAGGGACGTTCTGCGCCGCCCTGAGGCGACGGGTTAGGATAACGGCCACAACGTGTAACCGCTACTCACCACGCAGGCTATGACCTGTCTGCGCGGGCAGAGTTCAAAATCACTCTTTTTTAACGTTTCAGGAGTTTCACCGTGGCCGATGACCTGATCGCTGTCACCGACGATGGCGCCATCCGCACCGTGACCGTCCAGCGCCCGGACAAGCTCAATGCCCTCAATGCCGCGACCCTGCAGGGTCTGGCCGATGCGTTCAGGGACGCCGCGGCCGACCCCGAGGTGCGTGTGGTGGTGCTGACCGGTGCCGGCCAGAAGGCCTTCGTCGCCGGCGCCGACATCGCCGAGATGAACACACTCAGTGCGGTTCAGGGACGTGATTTCTCCCTGCTCGGCCAAGGACTGATGCGTCAGATCGAACGCATGCCCAAGCCGGTCATCGCCCGCGTCAACGGTTTCGCCCTGGGCGGCGGCCTGGAACTGGCACTGGCCTGCCATCTGCGCGTTGCGGCTGACTCGGCCAAGGTCGGCCAGCCGGAGATCAATCTCGGCCTGATCCCCGGCTTCGGCGGCAGCCAGCGCCTGCTGCGCCTCTGCGGCCGGGCTGCCACCCTGGAACTGTGCCTGCTGGGTGCGCCCATCGATGCCGCCCGTGCGCTCGCGCTGGGCATCGTCAACGAGGTGGTGCCGGCGGCCGATCTGGACACCCGTGTGCAGGACATCGCCCGGCAGCTGGCACGCTCGGCGCCCCTGGCGCTGCGCGCCCTGCTCGATGCGGTCCACGTCGGCGGCGAGTGCAGCCTGGAGGCGGGACTGGAGTACGAAAGCGCGCAGTTCGGCCTGCTGTTCGCCACCGAGGATATGCGCGAAGGCACCGGTGCCTTCCTGCAACGCCGTCCCCCCGCCTTCCAGAACCGTTGACCCCATGGCATCCCGACCCAACCCCGCGCTGCTGTTCGCCCGGGTCCAGGCAGACGATCTTGATGGTGCCCTGCAGGCCGGTCTGATGGACTATGTCGCCAACGAAGGCGACACACACGAGGTTCCCGGGCACCCGGAACTGCCGGAGGTGCTCAGCCAGGCGCGGCAGCAGCTGCAGCGCGCGTGGGCCGCACGTGACCGTTACCGCGCACGCGCGGTGCGCCTGGCCCGCCGCGACGCCGAACGCGATGCGCGTCGCACGCCGCGCCCGGCGCCGGACGTGAAACCTGCGCTGCCCGCCGCCGCTGCCGCCATCCTCGCCCGTGCCAAGGCACGCGCCACCGGCAAGGAGCGCTGATGGCCACCGCGAAGAAGGCCGCCCGCGCGCCAGCGCGGCGTGGCAGCAGCATGCCGCGCGCCGACGTGGTGGAAATGTTCACGCGCCTGCGCGAACTCAACCCGCATCCGAAGACCGAACTGGAATACAGCTCGCCGTTCGAACTGCTGGTGGCGGTGGCCTTGTCGGCCCAGGCCACCGATGTCGGCGTCAACAAGGCCACGCGCCGCCTGTTTCCCGTTGCCAACACGCCCGCGCAGATCCTGGCGCTGGGCGAGGACGGACTGAAGAAATACATCGCCACCATCGGCCTGTTCAACGCCAAGGCGAAAAACGTGATCGCCACCTGCGCGATCCTGCTGGAGAAACATGGCGGTGAAGTGCCACGCGATCGCGAGGCACTGGAAGCCCTGCCCGGCGTCGGCCGCAAGACCGCCAACGTCGTGCTCAACACGGCCTTCGGCGAACCGGTGATGGCGGTGGATACGCACATCTTCCGCGTTGCGAACCGCACGGGACTGGCGCCGGGAAAGAACGTGCGCGAAGTGGAAGACAGGCTGGTGAAGGCGATTCCTGATGAATTCCTGCTCGACGCACATCACTGGTTGATTCTGCACGGACGCTACGTCTGCAAGGCACGCAAGCCGGACTGCCCGGGTTGCGTGATCGCTGATCTGTGCCGCTTCAAGGACAAGACACCGGCCCCCTGAGGCATCCCCGCAGCGCCTGCGGGTAAATGCCATCGCAGCGCAATCCCCACGTCATATCGGCCCGGCATCAATGCCGGGCCCAGTCGTGGCAAGGGTCGCGGCGGACAGACTGCGCGCGGAAACTGTCACATTTACGCAATCTTTACCTTCTAGCCTGCGCGCATCTTCCCACCTGCCTGCAAGGCTCCTCTCCATGAAACTGCATCACCAACTCCTGACGGTGGCCGTGGCCGCTGCGCTCTATGTGCCGGCTGCCCACGCTGAAGTCGCCATCGACGTGATCGGCGGTTCGGAAATCACCTTCGAAGGCCTGGTCCAGGCCGACGGCAACTGGTTCCACAACGACGTCGTGGACCTCAATGGTGGCGATGCCGGCAACGGCAAGGACAGCGAGTTCGAGCTGCGCCGCGCCGAGCTGGTGCTCAAGGGCAAGGGCCCGGGCAACGTGGAGTGGGTGCTCGGCTACGACGCCAAGGCGGACAAGTTCCTCGACACCAACGTGAAGTACAAGCTGCTGGGCAATGCCAACCATTTCATCCAGGTCGGCCAGTTCAAGCAGCCCAACAGCCTGGAAGAGCTGTCCAGCACCAAGAACAACGACTTCATCTCCAAGGCCGCGGTCACCAATACCTACGCGATCGCCCGCCGCCTGGGTGGCGCCTACAGCTACGGCCAGGACAACTGGTCGGTCACCGCCAGCGCCTTCGGCCGCGAGCTGACCCGCAACCTGGCCCATGGCAGCGGCTATGGCGCGCGTGGCACCTGGGCTCCAATCAACGAGAAGGGCCAGGTCCTGCACTTCGGCCTGAGCTACGTGGACTACGACGCCGACGCTGACACCCTGCGCGTGCGTGCGCGTCCGAACGCCGACCTGGCCACCGCCCGCCTGATCGACAGCGGCAACCTGACCGACACCGACCGAATCAGCACCGTCGGCGCCGAAGCCATGTACTTCCAGGGCCCGTTCAAGGCCCAGGCCGAGTACTACACCAGCAAGGCCAAGCGCTACGACCACGACAACTACACCAGCGACGGCTACTACATCAGCGGCCTGTGGAATGTCACCGGCGAGACCTGGAGCTACAAGGGCGGCACGCCCGGCACCGGCCTGCCGAACAACCCGGCCAGCGGCCAGTGGCAGCTGGGCGTGCGCTACGACCACATGGACCTCAACGACGGCAACCTGGCCGCGAACCCGGTCGCCGGTCGCCCGCCGATCGTCGATGGCGTGCTCGGCGGCAAGATGGATGTGTGGACCGTCGGCGCCAACTGGTACTGGCGCTCGAACTTCAAGCTGATGCTGAACTACGTGAAGGTCGACAGCAAGAAGTACAGCTCCAGCGCCCGCGGCTTCGTCAATGACGATCCGAACATCCTGGAAGCCCGCGCGCAGTTCTTCTGGTAAGAGCCCGCGTCATCGCATCACGCACCGGCAAGGGCACGACTGCGGTCGTGCCCTTGCCACGTGCGGTGACGCCTGTAACGCAGCGCGATCCCCTCATCCGATGTCACACCGGCGTCATATGACAGACCTTTCCGTGTCACGGAATGGTTATGGAATGTGCACCGATACGTTGGGCAACCGCCCTTCGACCACCCCAGGAGTCTCTCCCGTGATCCACGCCTTCAAGTCGCGCGCCGCTGTCGCCATCCTGGCCGCGTCGTCCGTGTTCGCCGCCAATGCTGCCGATGTCACCGGCGCGGGCGCCTCCTTCATCTACCCCGTGATGTCCAAGTGGTCGGCGGACTACAGCACCGCCACCGGCAAGAAGGTCAACTACCAGTCGATCGGTTCCGGCGGCGGCATTGCCCAGATCAAGGCAGCGACCGTCGATTTTGGTTCCTCCGACGCGCCGCTGAAGCCGGAAGAACTGGCTGCGGCCGGCCTGGCCCAGTTCCCGTCGGTGATCGGCGGCGTGGTGCCGGTGATCAACGTCGCCGGCGTCGCGCCGGGTGCGCTGAAGCTCGATGGCCCGACCCTGGCCAACATCTTCCTGGGCAAGATCACCACCTGGAACGATCCGGCCATCGCTGCACTGAACCCGGGCCTGACCCTGCCCAGCGGCAAGATCACCATCGTGCACCGCTCCGACGGTTCGGGCACCACCTTCAACTTCGTCAACTACCTGTCCAAGGTCAGCCCGGAGTGGAAGAGCAAGGTCGGTGAAGGCACCTCGGTGCAGTGGCCGGCGGGCATCGGCGGCAAGGGCAACGAAGGCGTGGCCGCCTACGTCAAGCAGATCAAGGGTGGCATCGGCTACGTCGAGCTGTCCTATGCGCTGCAGAACAAGATGTCGTACGCGGCAATGAAGAACGCCGCGGGCAAGATCGTGCAGCCGTCGGACGCCTCGTTCTCGGCCGCCGCCGCCAGCGCCGACTGGGCCAATGCCCGTGACTTCTACCTGGTGATGACCAATGCCCCGGGTGCCGATGCGTGGCCGATCACCGCCACCAACTTCATCCTGGTCCGCAAGCAGCCGAAGAACGTCGCCGGTGCCAAGGCCACGCAGGAGTTCTTCCGCTGGATCTACAGGAACGGCGACCAGCAGGCCAAGCAGCTTGATTACGTGCCGCTGCCGGACACCCTGGTCCGCCAGATCGAGACCTACTGGACCCAGAACCTGAAGTACTGAGCAAGACCTCCCCCGCAGGAGCGGGGCCGGCGGGTCCTCTCTCCCCCGCCGGCCCCACCGGGCGCGAGATCCTCGGGATCTCGCGCTCTTCTCGTTTGTGGGGTCCGGCCTTCCACCGGACCGGCAACCCTACCGGTGCGCAGATCGGGCGGCCGCGGCGGTCTCCGGGGATGTCCGCAGTGGGCGACGCCCCTGTGAAACCCTTGTCGGAACGTGATCCAGGACACCTCTGTCATGGACGTCATACGGCTGTAACAAAAACATCATTTCATAGCCGCATCCGCCGACGCCGTCGGCTCTTCCCCGCTATGGAGTGACCATGAAACTGCACTCGGCCGGCCTCGCCGCCCTTTCCCTGGCCATCGCCCTGGGCCTGTCGGCCTGCGGTGGCGACAAGCAGGCCGCGCAGCAGCCGGCCGCCGACGGTGCCGCTGCCCCGGCTGACGCCGGTGCGAAGGTGACCGCCGAAGTCTCCGGCGCCGGCGCGTCCTTCATCTTCCCGCTGGTGTCGAAGTGGTCGGCCGACTACAACGCCAGCACCGGCGCCAAGATCAACTACCAGTCCATCGGTTCCGGCGGCGGCATCGCCCAGATCAAGGCCGGCACGGTCGACTTCGGCTCGTCCGACAAGCCGCTGAGCAGCGAGGAGCTGGCGCAGGCCGGTCTGGCCCAGTTCCCGTCGGCCATCGGCGGCGTGGTGCCGGTCGTCAACATCGAAGGCCTGGAAGCCGGCAAGCTGCGCCTGAGCGGCGCCCTGCTGGCCGACATCTTCCTCGGCAAGGTCAAGACCTGGAACGACCCGGCGATCGTCGCTGCCAACCCTGGCGTGACCCTGCCGGACGGCAAGATCACCATCGTCCACCGTTCGGACGGTTCGGGCACCACCTTCAACTTCTCCAACTACCTGTCCAAGGTCAGCCCGGAGTGGAAGAGCAAGGTCGGCGAAGGCACTTCGGTGCAGTGGCCGGACGGTGTGGGCGGCAAGGGCAACGAAGGCGTCGCCTCGTACGTCAAGCAGATCAAGGGCTCGATCGGCTACGTCGAACTGGCCTACGCGCTGCAGAACGCCATGCCGTACACCTCGCTGCAGAATGCCGCCGGCACCTGGGTGCAGCCGAGCGCGGAGACCTTCGCCGCTGCGGCCGCCAGCGCCGACTGGGCCAGCGCCAAGGACTTCAATCTGGTCATCACCAATGCCCCGGGTGAGCAGGCGTGGCCGATCACCGCCACCAACTTCATGCTGATGCAGAAGCAGCCGAAGGATGCCAAGCGCAACCAGGACACCCTGGCCTTCTTCAAGTGGGCCTTCGAGAACGGCCAGGCCCAGGCCAACGAGCTGCACTATGTGCCGCTGCCGGCCGAACTGGTCACGCAGATCGAGGCCTACTGGGCGACCGAACTGAAGTGATGGACCCGACGGTGCCCGCCGCGTGCGGGCACCGTGTCTTCCACGCCGTGCCGCCCCGCCCCTTCCTGGCCCTGCCGTCCCCATGAATGCCATCGCCCAGCCTGTAGCCGCCCCGTCCACGCGTGACGCGCGTGATGCCCGCAACGACAAACTGTTCCGATGGGTGCTGGTCGGCACAGTCATCTTCGTCCTGATCGCCCTGGCCTGCGCGGCTCTGTCGATGCTGTGGGGCGGCCGTCATGCCCTGCAGATGCAGGGCCTGAGCTTCTTCTTCTCTTCCGACTGGAATCCGGTCGAAAACAAGTTCGGTGCGCTCGCTCCGATCTACGGCACCCTGGTCACCGCGCTGATCGCGATGGTCATCGCCGTGCCGGTCAGCTTCGGCATCGCCTTCTTTCTGACCGAAGTGGCGCCACGCTGGCTGCGGGGGCCGGTCGGCACCGCCATCGAACTGCTGGCAGGCATTCCCTCCATCATCTACGGCATGTGGGGCCTGTTCGTGCTGGTACCGGTGATGACCGAGTACGTCACCCCGTTCCTCAACGAAACGCTGGGCGAATGGCCGGTCATCGGCCCGATCTTCCAGGGCCCGCCGCTGGGCATCGGCATGCTGACCGCCGGCTTCGTGCTGGCCATCATGGTCATCCCGTTCATCTCTTCGGTCATGCGCGAGGTGTTCCTGACCGTACCGACCCGCCTGAAGGAATCGGCCTATGCGCTGGGATCGACCAAGTGGGAAGTGAGCTGGGACATCGTGCTGCCCTACACCCGTTCGGCGGTGATCGGCGGCGTCTTCCTCGGCCTTGGCCGCGCACTGGGCGAGACCATGGCCGTGGCCTTCGTGATCGGCAACAGCGTGCGCCTATCGCCGTCGCTGCTGGAGCCGGGCACCACCATCGCCGCCCTGATCGCCAACGACTTCGGCGAGGCCACTGAAACCTACCGCTCGGCGCTGCTGCTGCTTGGCTTCGTCCTGTTCATCGTCACCTTCGTGGTGCTCGCCATCGCCCGCCTGATGCTGATGCGCCTGGCCCGCAAGGAGGGCAACTGATGTCCACCACCGCTGACTCGCTGTACCTGCGCCGCCGCATCGGCAATGTCGTCGCCATCGCGCTGTCCTGCGCCACCGCGCTGTTCGGTCTGTTCTTCCTGGGCTGGATCCTGTTCACCCTGGCCGCGAAGGGCCTGGCCGGCATCAACCTGGACCTGTTCACCAAGATGACACCGCCGCCGATGCAGGAAGGCGGCCTGGCCAACGCCTTCTTCGGCAGCGCGGTGATGTGTGCGCTGGCGATCGGCATCGGCACCCCGCTGGGTGTCCTGGCCGGCACTTGGCTGGCCGAGTACGGCAATGCCCGCAAGGCCGGCACCGTGGTCCGCTTCGTCAACGACATCCTGCTGTCGGCCCCGTCGATCGTGCTGGGCCTGTTCGTGTACACCCTGTACGTGATGCAGACCGGCGGCCAGTTCTCCGCCTTCGCCGGCGCGCTGTCGCTGGCCTTCATCGTGCTGCCGGTGGTGGTGCGTACCACCGACGAAATGCTGCGCCTGGTGCCCTCGCAGATGCGCGAAGCGGCGCTGTCGCTGGGCATCCCGCAATGGAAGGTGATCGTGCAGGTGCTCTACCGCAGCGCCTCGGCCGGCATCATCACCGGCATCCTGCTGGCGCTGGCCCGCATCTCCGGTGAGACCGCACCGCTGCTGTTCACTGCCTTCGGCAACCAGTACTGGAACAGCAACGTGTTCCAGCCGATGGCCTCGGTGCCGGTGGTGATGAACCAGTTCGCCGGCAGCCCGTACGAATCCTGGCAGGTGCTGGCCTGGGCCGGTGCCCTGGTGCTGACCGTCTTCGTGTTGCTGGTCAGCCTCGCCGCCCGCGGCCTCCTGCTGCGCAACCGCATCTCCCATGACTGACCTTTCCGTGGAAACCACCATGAACGATCTTTCCAATGCCGTGCCGATGCAGCGCATCGCCGTGCCGGCCTCGCACGAGAACCTGCATACCCCGGCTCCGGTCAAGCTCGCTGCGCGTGGCCTGGACTTCTACTACGACAAGTTCCACGCTCTCAAGGGCATCAACCTGGAGATCCCGGAAAAGCGCGTCACCGCGCTGATCGGCCCCTCCGGTTGCGGCAAGTCGACCCTGCTGCGCATCTTCAACCGCATCTACGCGCTGTACCCGAAGCTGGAAGCACGCGGCGAAGTGCTGCTGGACGGCGAGAACATCCTGTCGCCGAAGTTCCCGATGAACCGGCTGCGCAGCAAAGTAGGCATGGTGTTCCAGAAGCCGGTGCCGTTCCCGATGACGATCTTCGAGAACGTGGCCTACGGCATCCGCCACCACGAGAAGCTGTCCAAGGGTGAGATGAGCGACCGCGTCGAGCAGGCACTGCGTCAGGGCGCGCTGTGGGACGAGGTGAAGGACAAGCTCAACCAGAGCGCGCTGGGTCTTTCCGGTGGCCAGCAGCAGCGCCTGTGCATCGCCCGCGCCGTCGCCCTGCGCCCCGACGTGCTGCTGCTGGACGAACCGACTTCGGCACTGGACCCGATCTCCACCAGCCGCATCGAGCAGCTGGTGGAAGAGCTCAAGAACGATTACACCATCGTCATCGTCACCCACAACATGCAGCAGGCCGCCCGCGTATCGGACTACACCGCCTTCATGTACCTGGGCGACCTGATCGAACATGACCGCACCGAAGTGATCTTCTCGCAGCCGTCCAAGCAGCAGACCGAGGACTACATCACCGGTCGCTTCGGCTGACCGGACCGCGGCTTCTTCACAGACAACGCCAGTCGGGCATGGCCCGGCTCTACATGACGGAACAACCATGAATCTTCCCAACGACCACATCGTCAAGAGCTACGACGAAGAGCAGCAGCGCCTGGTGGCCGAAATCGTGCGCATGGGCGAGATGGCCGTCGCCCAGCTCGAAGCATCGATGGACGTGATCGAGAAGCGCGATGAGAACGCCGCCCATCGCATCATCGCCAACGATGAGGCGATCGATGCAC
Organism: Stenotrophomonas sp. STEN225; assembly: GCF_056756445.1. NCBI lineage: Bacteria > Pseudomonadati > Pseudomonadota > Gammaproteobacteria > Lysobacterales > Lysobacteraceae > Stenotrophomonas > Stenotrophomonas sp. STEN225. The sequence continues at coordinate 261,805 of NZ_JBRRBV010000002.1, forward strand.
TGGAGCAGCAGATCAGCCACGACGTGATGCGCCTTGCGCTGCGCGGCCCGATGGCGCGCGACCTGCGCGAAATCCTCGCGGGCCTGCGCATCCCCGCCGACATCGAGCGGATCGGCGACTACGCGGCGAACGTTGCCAAGCGTTCGATCGCACTGGGCAAGGTGCCGCCGCTGCCGCAGATCCAGGGCCTGCGCGCCCTGGGCCGGCTGGCCGCACAGCAGGTGCGCCGCGCCATCGCGGCCTACCGCGACAATGATGCCGAGGCGGCGCTGGCCCTGCGCGAGGATGACGCGCGCCTGGATGCGCAGTACACCGCGCTGTTCCGCGAACTGCTGACCTACATGATGGAAGATCCGCGCAACATCACACCGTGCACCCACCTGCTGTTCATGGCCAAGAATCTGGAACGCGTGGGCGACCACGCCACCAACATCGCCGAGAACGTCTGGTTCCTCGTTCATGGAGAGCAGCCGCTGCCGCCGCGCGAGAAGCGCGACGAAACCTCCAGCACCGGTCAGCCCTGACGCTGCACTGCAACACGGGAGTCGACTCCAGAGTGGCCGCTGTCCGCGCGACAGCGGCCTTTCTTTTTGGGCCTTCCAGCATTTCCAAAGGCGCCGCGCCTGGCTGGCAAGGCCCCGCCCCCTGACTGCGCGGAAAATCTCACGAAAATTTGAGTTCTCTGCGAGGATTCGTTGAGTAGGATCGGCGCACGATCGCTTCCACCGGCACCTCTGCCGGCCACCCGGGCACCCGCCCACACCACCCAGGAGCACAACCGATGAGCAGTACCAACAAGACCCTGTCCCTGCTGACCGCTACCGCCCTTGTCGCCGGCCTGGGCATGACGGCCAGCGCTTCGGCTCTGAGCATGAGCGATCTGGCGCAGGGCTATCTGGTGGCCGGCCAGGCCGCCAAGGCCACCGATGCCAAGGCTGCCGACGCGCGTACCGGCGACGCCGCCAAGCATGCCGAAGGCAAGTGCGGCGCCGATGGCAAGAGCGCCGAAGGCAAGTGTGGTGGCGACAAGGGCAAGGCCGCCGCCGGCACCGATGCAAAGGCCAAGAGCACCGGCGACAAGAAGGCGGCCGAAGGCAAGTGCGGCGAAGGCAAGTGCGGTGGCAAGCACTGACGTCCGCGCCAGCGCTGTCCACCGGCGGTCGCCGCTTCCCGCGGCGGCCGCCGGGTTGGGCCTGCGCCGCGCGCTGCTGCAGGCGCTGCGCGAGGCACCGGCCGGCGACTTCGACTTCCTCGAATGTGCGCCGGAAAACTGGATCCACGTAGGCGGCCCGGCAGGCGATGCACTGGCCGAACTGGCGGCGCGGCATCCGCTGAGCTGCCACGGCCTGTCGCTGTCGCTGGGCGGCAGTGCACCGCTGGACACGCAGCTGCTGGCACAGGTTGGCCGGTTCCTGGACGAGCACCGCGTGCCGCTCTACAGCGAGCACCTGAGCTACTGCAGCGACGACGGCCATCTGTACGACCTGCTGCCGATTCCGTTCACCGATGAAGCCGTGCGCCATACCGCCACGCGCATTGCCCGTGTGCAGGACCTGCTCGGCCGGCGCATCGCGGTGGAGAACGTGTCCTACTACCTGGCACCGGAACCGTCCATGGACGAACTGTCCTTCACCAACGCGGTGCTTGCCGAAGCGGACTGCGACCTGCTGCTGGACGTCAACAACGTCTACGTCAACGCCTGCAACCATGGCTACGACGCCGACACGTTCATCGCCGGCCTGCCGGCACAGCGCATCGTCTGCCTGCACGTGGCCGGGCACCTGGATGAAGCGCCGGACCTGAAGATCGACACCCATGGCAGCGCCGTGATCGATCCGGTCTGGGAGCTGTTGGCACGTACCTATGCGCGCATCGGCCCCCGCCCCACCCTGCTCGAACGCGACTTCAACTTCCCCCCATACGCCGAGCTCCAGAGCGAGCTGCAGACCATCCGCCGCCTGCAGGCCGACCCAGCCGGAGGCAGCACGCATGGCTGAAGCGCCGGAACGGCTGCGTGCGCAGCAGCACGCGTTCACCGCCCATCTGCGCGACCCGGACACCGTGGCCGCGCCGGCCGGCATGGAGCCGCGACGCGTAGCGGTGTACCAGCGCCTGCTGTTCAACAACCTGCTGGGTCTGTTGAGCAACGGGTTCCCGGTCTGCGTGCGCCTGCTCGGTGAACCGGGCTGGAATGCCCTGGTGCGCAGCTACTTCGCGACGCATCGCTGCCGCAGTCCGCTGTTCACCGAACTGGCTGCCGAGTTCGTGCAGTGGCTGCAGGCACAGCCGCAGCTTCCGCATCCGGCGCTGGCCGAGCTGGCCCACTACGAGTGGGTGGAAACGGCGTTGTACCAGTTGCAGGCCGAGCCGCTGCCGGTGGCCGGCGCGATCGATCCGCGGGTGGTCGCCCTGCAGCGTTCGCCGCTGGCCTGGCCCTTGCTGTATCAATGGCCGGTCCACCGGCTTGGCGCGGACGATGCGCCGCGCACGGCTCCGGCCGAGCCGACCGGCCTGCTGGTCCGGCGCGATGCTGACGGTGAGGTGCGTTTCGCCAGCCTCAGCCCACTGGCGGTGCATCTGCTGGCCCGCATCGGCGAGCAGCCCGGCGCCGATGGCAACACCTACCTGCGGCAGCTGGCACTGGCACACGGGCTGGAGGAGCACGCGTTGGACGAGGCCGGTGCCGCCCTGCTGCAACAGTTCCTGCAAGCCGGCGTAATCGGCCCGATCACGCCGCCGCCCTGACGCCCCACTCCCGGAGATTCCCGATGAACTACCCGATCCTGGCCACCGCGCGTGGCCAGCTGGACCGTCTCGCCCCCTGGTTGGCCCCGCTGGGCCTGCGCGTACTGCTGGCCTGGGAGTACTTCGAATCCGGCCTCGAGAAACTGCACGGCCAGAACTGGTTCGCTGACCTGCAGCAGGCCTTTCCGTTTCCATTCGACCACTTGCCGGCCGCGCTGAACTGGCAACTGGCCACCTGGTTCGAACTGCTGGGTGCCGCCTGCCTGCTCGTCGGTTTCGGCACCCGCTTTGCCGCTGCCAGCCTGCTGGTGCTGACCGTGGTGGCGACCCATGCGGTGCACTGGCCGATGGAATGGCACTCGCTGGGCGACCTCGCCATGGGGTATGCAATCAGCGACCAGGGCTTCGGCAACTTCAAACTGCCCGTGCTGTTCATGGCGATGCTGCTGCCGTTGCTGTTCGCTGGCGCCGGCAGGCTGAGCGTCGATGCACTGCTGGCCCGGCATGGCGCTGGCGGGGGCACCTGGGCGGGAGCCGGTCCGCGATGCCGCTGATTGGCGCGCCGCCCGCAACGCCCCATCCGGCTGCGCGCACCGGGCGCTCAGGAACGCTCTGCTAGAATCCACGCATGACCGACCCCACCCCCGCACCTGACGTCGCCCCCGTTTCCGCAGTACCGCAGGCGCAGCGTGCGATGTCACAACGCTTCCGTGGCTTCCTGCCGGTGGTGGTGGACGTGGAGACCGGCGGCTTCGACGCCCAGCGCAACGCGCTGCTGGAGATCGCGGCGGTGCCGATCGAGATGGACGAGAACGGCCTGCTCTTCCCCGGGCAGACCGCCAGCGCGCATGTCGTGCCGGCCGAAGGGCTGGAAATCGATCCGAAGTCGCTGGAAGTCACCGGCATCATCCTGGATCACCCGTTCCGGCTGGCCAAGGAAGAGCGCGCCGCGCTGGACCATATCTTCACCCCGGTTCGCGCCGCAATGAAGAAGTACGGCTGTCAGCGCGCAATCCTGGTCGGCCACAACGCGCATTTCGACCTCGGTTTCGTCAATGCCGCCGTCGCCCGTACCGGGCACAAGCGCAATCCGTTCCACCCCTTCAGCGTATTCGACACGGTGACGCTGGCCGGCATCGCATACGGGCAGACGGTGCTGGCACGTGCTGCCAATGCGGCGGGACTGGGCTGGGATGCCAACGAAGCGCATAGCGCGGTGTACGACACCGAGCAGACGGCACGGCTGTTCTGCACGATCGCCAACGCCTGGCCGCGGTAACCGTCAGCGCCCCTCTCGCCGCGCAGGCGTGGGTGCCCACCGTGGGCCGGCACCGCCGGCGCGTCAACCGATGCTCGTGCGATCCCGCCCGTCGCTCTTGGCACGGTAGAGCGCGCGGTCGGCGCGCTGGTACAGCAGGGCCGGGGTGCGGTCTTCGGCCTCCAGTTCGACCAGTCCCGCACTGAAGGTCACCCTCAGCCCATCCACGCCCGCCCAGTCCGGGTGGTCATGGAACAGCCCCCGCAACCGCGCGCACAGCTGCGCGGCTTCCTCCAGCCGGGTGTCGTTGAGCAGCAGCGCGAATTCTTCGCCGCCCGTGCGCGCAGGCAGGTCCGAGTCACGACAGGCCGTGGCGATCACCCGCGCCACCTCGACCAGTACCGCATCACCGGTACTGTGGCTGTAGCGATCGTTGACAGCCTTGAAGTGATCGATATCCAGCACCACCAGGCATAGCGGGTGGCCGCTGCGCTGCGATCGTGCGAAGTCACGCGCCAGGGTTTCATCAAAGCCGCGGCGGTTGGCCAATCCGGTCAGCGCATCCTCCCGCGCCTGGCGCTCGAACGCTTCGGCCTGCCGTGCGAGGCGTTCGGCCAGCTCGGTCTTCTCCTGGTTCACCGCCTGCAGATGGACGGTCTGGGCCTGCAGGTCGAAGGTGGCCTCGTCCACGCGGCGAGCCAGACGCAGGTTGCTGGCCTTCAGCTGCTGCAGCAGGAAGCGGTACAGCGCCACCAGCCCGGCCAGCAGCAGGATGCCGCCCAGCGCCTGCACGCTGCGCCGTTGCCACCAGAACGGCTCCACGCTGAAGCTCCATACGGCTTCCTGCTGGCCCCAGGCGCCACTCGGGTGCGCGGCGGCCACGTGCAGCGTGTAATCGCCCGGTGGCAGGCCAACGAACTCCACGCTGCGCTGTGGACCGCGCTCGACCCAGCCGCTGTCCAGTCCATCCAGGCGCGTGCGGTAGCGGATCCGGTCCGACATCAGGTAGCTCAGGCCGACATAGCTCACCGCGAGGCGACGACCACCGGGAATCAGATTGCGTTCGGCGCCCTCCCAGTGCACCGGCGCGCCGTCCACCTGCACGTTCTCGATCGCCGCTGGCGGTGCCCGCCGTTCGCGGAAGCGCTGCAGGCGCTGCGGATCGACCGTACTCAGGCCCCCCGCGGTGACCACCCAGAAGGTGCCATCCTGGCGCAGGATCGCCGAGGGGCCGGAGCTGCCGTTGGCCTGTGCATTGGCCATGCCGTCGATCTCGTTGTAGCGCTCCACGCTCACCCGCGGCGCGCGGCCGTCGGCCACGGCATTGAGAGTCGCCATGTCGGTGCGCAGCACGCCACGGTTGCTGCTGATCCATACGTTGCCCAGCCGGTCGGGTACCAGCTGGAACACCGCGTCGACCGGCATGCCCTGCTCCAGGCCGACGCGGGCCAGCCGCCCGCCCTGCCAGCGGTACAGGCCGCGATCACTGCTGATCCACATCGCGTCACCGAGCTGGTGGAAGCCGAACACACTGCGTCCGCCCCCCAGCGGCGCCAGATCGATCGCCTGCACACGGTTGCCGCGCAGCACGCGGATGCCCTCGATCGTGCCGATCCACAGGTTGCCCTGGTGATCGTGTTCCAGCGCTGTGATCAGCCCGGTCGGCATGCCCGCCACCGGCGACACCTGCACCCGGTCGCCGTCGATGCGCACCACTCCCTTCTGCGTTCCGGCCCAGACCGCCCCGCTCGAATCCACGCTGATCGCGCGGATGTTGCCACCCGGCATGCCATCGTCGGCGGCGTAGTTGTGGCGCAGGCGGCCGTCCCGGGACAGGCGGTAGACGCCGTCACCGAAGGTTCCCACCCAGAGATCGCCGTCCGGCCCCTGCGCCAGGCTCAGCACCGACGGCGCCTTGCCACCGCGGTTGTGCAGCGGCATGGCCTGGAAACGGCCATCGGCATTCTGTCGATCCAGGCCACTGGCACTGCCCACCCACAGCTGGCGGTCACGATCTTCCAGCACGGTGCGCACGTAATCGCCGCTGAGCCCATCGCGCTCGGTGTAGCTGCTGAACAGGGTCTCGCGCAGGCGGTACAGGCCGCCGTTGGCCCCCACCCAGATGCTGCCCTCGTCATCCTCGCGCAGGCTCACCACGCGCCCGCCCGGCAGGCTCAGGCCCGCAGGCAGCCGCTCCAGTCCATGCGAGGAAATCCGCAGCAGCCCCTGGTTCTCGGTGCCCAGCCAGAGATCACCGTGGCGGTCCTGCAGCATCGAGGTCAGGTGCAGCTGGCCCGGCAGCCGGTGCACCAGCACCAGCCGGTCATCCTCGACCCGGTACAGGCGCTCGCCCGCCACGATCCACAGCGCACCGTCCGGCGCCCGGTACGGCCAGGACAGGCCACTGCCCGCGCCCAGCCCCCAGGCGGCGGGCGCGCGCTTCAGCACGCCATCGTTGTCACGCAGTACCAGGCCATCGAGCGTGCCGACCCAGACCCGATCCTGCGCATCCACCACCAGTTTGGTGAAGCTCATCGCCATCGGCAGATCGGCAGCCGGCGCCTGATAGACAAGGCCTTTGTCCGGCGCGAGATAACCCAGGCCCTTGCCTTCGTAGAGCAGCCACAGGCGCCCCTGGCTGTCCATCTGCATCGACTGGATCAGTACCTGCGGGGTATCCGGCTGGTGCTCCCACACACGCCACTGGCCATCACTGCCACGTCGGCTGACATTGCCGCGCGAGTCGCTGATCCACAGCCCGCCCTGACGGTCGACGAACAACGCGCCGATGCCGTTGTCGCGCAGCCCGGGCCGCGTGCTGCGGTCGTACACGGTGAAATCCAGGCCGTTGTAGCGCACCAGGCCTTCCCAGGTGGCAAACCAGAGATGGCCTTCCGGCGTCTGCGCGATGTCGCGCAGCGAGTTGTGCGGCAGGCCGTTGCGCGAGGTCCACACATCGATGGCGTAGTCGCGCAGCGGCGGTGCACCGCTCTGTGCATGCAACGGCAATGCAGCAGCCAGCAGCAGCCACAGAAGGCTGTGTCGCAGCACCGCCCTCCAGTCCCACGCGTGACGCTCCACCCAGCGCCCGTCGTCCCCCTGCCCGCCCATCACCGCAGCAGTGGCGGCCGGGTACTGCGGCCAGGCGGGGCGGCAGGTGGAAATGCCCAGGCAGCGCGGGGCGGCGTGCCGACGGGAACAGGCTGGCTCATCGGGGGGCGTCTGGGGAGATGCGCGAATGATAGGGCAAACGCCAGCCCGCCGCGCCTGCCCAGCCGTGCCCCCCCCTCCCCCGGGCAGCAACGGCGGGCTTTCTGGCTCACCCGTGCAGGCGGTACGGATTTCTGGCGGAAGGGCGTGGTCCGGCACACCTTCCCGAGCCCAGGCGGTGACCACAGGCAGGACCAGAAGACCCCTCGCCTGGCGCCTCTGCGGAGGGACAGCTACGTCCTGTCGCCAGCACGACGCCTGTAATGGGCCACCAGATCCGCCGGGTAGTACTCGTGGTCGCGGAAGCCCGCATCGTCGATGTCGAACAGCATTACGACCAGCGCGGCCTCGAAGGCCCAGTAGCCCATGTAGCCGCTGTCGACGTCACGGTGGTTGCCGTGCCAGTACACGTTGCGGCTGCCTGCATACCAGCCGTCCAGGAATTTCTTTACGAGACCGGGCCGGTCCGAGGGTGAGGCGATTGCTTCCATGAGCGGAAGGTACTGGCGATACAGCACCTGCCTCCCCAGAACTCTTTCATCTTCAACCAGCAGTATCGCGATTTCGTCAAAGAGTCGATCCTTTCCCGCATTCCCAATCAGCGTGAGGGCCCTCGCAAGGTAGGTCGAGCCCATACCGGCGCTGACCGCGATCGCCAGCCACCAGAGGTGATCGACGTAGTGATCTTCACGAAGATCCTCGAACTGTGCGCGATAGTTCTGGTCCTCCAAAGGCAATTGATCGCACTGATGCAGAAGCTGCCCACGCGAAACAAGCAGCTGGTTCAGGTCATCATGAAGCGAAACAATAGCGTCGCCCCTTGAGAATCGCATGACCAACCGACGAAGGATGCGACCGGACACATCCGACGCGCCGAGAACACATCCCCTGGGAGGATAGGCTCGAGTCGCGATTGAATGATCAATACGCGCCACCTCCACGGAGTCATAATCGATCCAATCCGTGAAGTACGGCTCCAGCATCCGGGTGTCACGCTGCGCACTCATGCGCCATCGTCCCACGGGCCGATCAAAGAAACGGTGTCGCCGATTTTTTCATCACCAATGTATGTCAGGCGGCGGATCCGGGTAGCTGTAGGCCCCATCGATGCCATTCTCTCCCGGACGATACACGCCATCGGTCTTTCCCACTGGCGTCAGGCCCTTGCCCAGCATCGCCTGATGCGCCATCGCCTCGCCGAACGCGGCGCCTGCGGCGCGCGTGCGCCGCCCTCGCCATCCATGTGGCCGCTGAGCACTCGGTATCGGGTAGGGGCGCCGTAGTGGCGATGCAGCACCACCTCACCTCCGGCGACCGCGTCGCGGGCGACGAAGCCGCTGGCTGATCGCATCGCCGCCGCGCTCGATTCGTCCCCGCACCCGGTGCAAGCATCTGAGCCGCCTGACCATCAGATACCTGCGCCAGCACAACGCCTGTAATAAGCCACCAGATCGGCCGGGTAGTACTCGTGGTCGCGGAAGCTCGAATCGTCGATATCGAACAGCATCACGACCAGCGCGGCCTCAAAGGCCCAGTAGCCCATGTAGCCGCTGTCGTCGTCACGGTGATTCCCGTGCCAATAGAGGTTGCGGCTGCCCGCATACCAGCCATCCAGGAACTTCTTTACGAGCCCCGGTCGGTCCTGGATCGATGCGACGGCCTTTGCTAGCGGAAGGTACTGGCGATACAGCACGTGATTGGCAGCGGGTCGGCCTGTGTCTCCCAATGCAATCGCAACTCTGTCGAAAAGCTCGTCTTCCCCGGCGTGCTTCATCAAGCCAAGTGCACTTCGCACATAAGAGCCCTCCATACCCGCGGCAACCGAGAATGCCAACCACCAGAGGTACTTTGTGTACCTGTCCGGCCGAAGATCCTCCCACACTGCACGAATCATCTGATCCTGTGCGCCCAAGGCATCGGCGCACAGATCAACGCGCCGCCTTGCAAGCAGCAATTCTTCCAGCCCCCCCAGTACTTCAACCAGATCGTCGCCACGCGAGTAGCGCATGACCATTATCTGAAGGAGCAGGGAAAACACGGAACTCGATGCATTGGCGCGTCCGACGTCGGTGTACCTGTGTGAATCAATACGATCAACGACCTCTGCAACCTCATCCAGCCGGAACTCGATGATTCCAGAGAAATATGCCTTGGATTTCCTGCTATCGCGCATCATCGGTCCAGTTCAAAATGATGAAGGGCCAATCACCCTTCCGTCCACGCCAAGCTTGTAGGACTGCGTCGTGCCATCTTCGGCCACCCTGATCAGAATCGACTCAACCCGCCCCTGATTCATCGCATCCCTCATCCTTCTTGCCTCTACGACCCCCACCTTGGAATCAAGACGCTCGTTTATCCATTCGCTGTCCATCTGCCGCGTACCGTCCCTGTACGGTCCACCCAACCGGCCCGTGTTGTGCTTCGCTTCGGTGATCACATAGTCGGGCGGCGGATCCGGGTGGCTGTAGACCCCATCGATGCCATTCTCTCCCGGACGATACACGCCATCGGTCTTTCCCACTGGCGTCAGGCCCTTGTCCAGCATCGCCTGATGCGCCCTCGCCTCACCGAACGCGGCACCTGCGGCGCGCGTGCGCGGCAGCCGGGTTTCCACCACCCCATCGGCATCCGGCGCCCGGCTTTCCGTGTGCCGACGCTTGCGCGAGCGCAATGCCCGCGCCAGTGCCGTGAACGCCTCGCCCAGCTCGTCCAGCAGTGCTGCCAGACGCTGCCCCAACCGCCCGATCCGGGCCGCCCAGGTTGCGCCGCCATAGGCCGTTCCCGCCGTGCCTGCGCTGAACGCGCCCAGCAGCACGCTGATCACGACATCGAGCGCAAACTGGCTGCCGTAGCGCTGGGTCAGCTCCTGCAGCTCGTCTGGCGGCACCGCCTTCGCCCAGTCCGCGGGGAACGCCGCCAACAACTGCCAGGTCGGGCCGTCGTCGAACAGCAGGATCAGCTGCTCCTTGATCGCACTGGCCTTGTCCAGCACCTGCTCGCCTGCTGCACGATGCCCCGCGATGCGTGCATCCAGCCCGTCCCAGTCGCCCGTCAGCAGCAGTCCGCTCAGTTCGCGCAGTTCCGCATCGGCCTTGAAGCGCAGCACCGCCAGCTGCCACACCGCTTCCACGCTGCCGCTGGCCCAGTCCCATGTGCCTCTGGCCTGGCCTTCGATGCGATTCAGTTCCATCAGGAAGGCCTGATGCGCAGCGCTGGCACTGTTCCATTGCCGCCAGTCCGCAGCAAAATCCTGCCGGGTCTGCTGCACGATGCGCTGCAGGGCCGCGCGAAGGCGTTCGCGGCAGGCCTCGATCTCAGCCGAGTCGGTGCTGTCGGCCTCGTGCTGGTAGATTACCTGCACCGGCCCCACGCTTACCTGCGGCAGGCGTGCACGACCTTCGTCATCGAGATGGCCGCTGAGCACGCGGCCATCGGACAGGGTCGCCCGGTAACTGACACCGCGCGCGGGCGTGCAGTCCAGGTCGCCGTAGTGGCAATGCAGCACGACCTCGCGCGTAGCGACCGCATCGCGGGCAACGAAACCGCTGGGCGGCGGCGTGGCGTTCCACAGGTTCACTGCTGCCGGCGCGGCCGGCGCCGCGGAGACCGACGCACCGCCACCGCCACCGCCGTCAACCACGTACACCAGCGACTGAGCGCCTCCGAGCAGCCTGCAGCCACAGGCCAGCGAATCGCCTTCGCGCGCGATCGGCTTGCCGTCGAGGATCAGCATCGGGTCACCGGTGACGATCTCGAACGCGCCGCCATGCTTCGGGCACGTTGCCTTGTCGCCCACGCAGGCGACGGCCTTGCCTTCGATATCCGTATTCGACGATCCGGTCAGCACCCGCCCGCCGCCCGTGGTGGCGTCGCCCACCACGATCCACATCCGTGCCATCTGCCATCCGCAAGGAACTTCGATGGCTTCAGGTGACCGGCCGCACGCAGCGCAGGCAATTCAACGCTGACGCAATTGCCTCGACTGCCTGTAAAACGCCCTGCAGCGCAGGCAATTACCGTGGGTGACGCATTCGCCCTATCGTGCTGCAGGCAGGGCTATCGCGTCAGTTTTGCGTGGGGCCTGCCGGAACGCAGCCCCCACCGCGTCTGCTCAGCCTGCCCGACCCGGCGCCACCACCTGTGCACTGGCCGGCCATTGCACCACGGCTTCCAGTCCGCCCTCGGCACGGTTGCGCAGCCACAGCCGCGCGCCGTCCTTCTCGGCCAGCGCGCGCGCGATGGTCAGGCCCAGCCCCGCCCCGCCGGTTTCGCGCGAACGCGAGGTCTCCACCCGTACGAACGGGTCGAACACGGCTTCCAGCTGGTCGTCGGCCAGGCCGGGGCCATCATCGGCCACCACCACGGTGATGCTGCCGCCGCCCCGCTCGATGCGCACCCGCACGCGCTGGCCGTACATCACCGCGTTGTCCACCAGGTTCGAGAACAGGCGGTGCATCGCCAGTGGCCGCAGCATCAGCACCGCATCGCTCCTGCCCTCGAAGACGACATCGGCCCCACCTTCTGCGGTGTCCTCGACGATGCTCTCCAGCAGCGAATCCAGGTCCAGTGCAGCGCGCTGCTCGGCGCTCTCGGCACTTCGGGCCAGTTCCAGGCCTTCGCGGACCAGTGCCTGCATCGCAGCCAGATCGCCGATCAGGCGCTCGCGCAGCGCCTCATCGGTCACGTTCTCCAGCCGCAGGCGCAGGCGGGTCAGCGGTGTCTGCAGATCGTGGGTGATCGCCGCCAGCATCTGCGTACGCTCGGCCAGGTGTCGCTGCAGGCGGTGCTGCATGGCGTTGAAGGCCTCGGCGGCGCGCTGTACTTCACGCGGGCCGCGCAGCGGCAGCGGATCGCGCTGCAGGTCGTCGCCAAGATCCTCGGCGGCGGCGGCCAGCTCCTGCAGCGGTGCGCTGGCCATGCGTGCCACGATGTAGGCCAGTACCGCGATGGCCAGCACAAGCAGGGTCAGGAACAGCGGGTCCACGGCCAGGATGCCGTTGTGGGCCACCGCCGGGGAATCCAGTGCCAGCTTCAGCAACGTACCGTCGTTGAGGGTGACGTCCACCGCGCGGCATTTGGGCGGGATGAACGCCGGATCGCGCTCGCGAGGATGCTTGCGGTAGCCGGGCGGCGGCGGTGGCAGCAGTTCCTGCAGCCTGGGAATGCAGGAGCGGAACGAAGTGAAGTGCACCTGCGCCCGCGCGACCGGGCCCGGGCGGTCCTCCAGCACTTCCATCAGCGCAGCATCGGCACGTCCCACGCGCGCACCGGACTGCAGCGCGCGCACGCTCGGCCCGCCCACTTCCAGCAGGCGCTCGCGCAGCTCGGGATTGCCGTCGAGCAGATTGACGTAGCCCTGCAGGCGATCGGCGATGCGGTTGAGGTTCTGCCGCTCGAACTCCTGCTGCCGCTTGGAGGTGGCCAGCATGGTCGCGCCGATCGCCGCCACCGACATGCCCAGCAGCAGGATCACGAACAGCCGCCCGACCATCGAGGACAGAAAGTGGCGCAGGCGATTCATCGCGGCTTATTCCAGGTTGACGGCCGAGGCGAGGACATAGCCTTCGTTGCGCACGGTCTTGATCAGCCCATCGGGACCGCCATCGTCACCCAGCTTGTTGCGCAGGCGGCTGACCTGCAGGTCGATCGCGCGATCCTGCGCCTCATAGTTACGGCCGCTGCTGAGCGCGACCAGCTGCTCGCGCGACAGGACCTTGTTGGCATGTGCGATGAACACCCGCAGCAGGCGGAACTCCGCGCCGGACAGCACCACCACGCGCCCGTCCGGATCGACCAGGTGGCGGTGCTCCAGATCGAACACCCAGCGCGAGAATCGTGCACGGCGCACCGCCAGTGGCTCCAGATTGGCCGGCAGGGCTTCGGTACGGCGCAGCACGTTGCGGATGCGCGCCAGCAGCTCGCGCGGCTCGAACGGCTTGGCCAGATAGTCATCGGCGCCCATTTCCAGGCCCAGCACGCGATCGATCGGTTCCGCGCGGGCGGTCAGCATGATCACCGGCGTGTTCGAGCGAGCGCGCAGGTCACGGCACAGGGTCAGGCCATCCTCGCGCGGCAGGTTGAGGTCGAGCACGATCAGGTCCACGTGTTCGCGCTCCAGCAGCTGGCGCATGCTGGTGCCGTCGGCCGCCGTGCTGACCTGGTAGCCGGCGCGGCCGAGCTGTTCGGCCAGCAGGGTGCGGATGTCGTTGTCGTCGTCGACGATCAGCAGTCGATGCATCGGGTTTTCAGTCTCCATGTCGCGGATCATCCCGTGTCGGGAGCTGAACCGCATCCTGGCCAATGCGTACCACTGTATCCACCCGCGGGCCGGATACCTGTCGATACGCGCTTTCGCCGACAGTGTTACACACAGACACACCCTGAGGATTGAGCGGTTGATCGCCCGGTCTTCACAATGCCCACCATCGCCGCCATCGCGGCACCGAGAGTGAAGCCACCACGTGATCCGCCGCCTGTTGCCCGCAACCCGCCGGGGCCGCCTGATGCTGGCCGCCCTGCTCGTCCTGATCGCTGCCGTGGCCGCCTGGTGGCTGCTGCGCAGGCCGGCCGCGCCGGCCCTGGCCACCACCCCCGTAGGCCGTGGCGACATCGAACAGACCGTCGAGGCGACCGGCGTGATCGACGCCTACAAGCTGGTCAGCGTAGGTGCGCAGGCCTCCGGCCAGATCAAATCGCTGAAGGTGCAGCTGGGCGATACGGTGAAGGAAGGCGACCTGATCGCCGAGATCGACGCCACCACCCAGCAGAACCAGGTGCTCAACGCACAGGCCTCGCTGGACCAGGTGATCGCGCAGCGGGCGGTGCAGCAGGCGACACTGCGCCAGGCCGAGCTGGAATTCGCACGCCAGCAGCAGATGCTGGCCGCCGAGGCCACCTCCCGCCAGGAGTACGATGCCGCCGAAGCACAGCTGAAAACCGCGCGCGCCCAGCTGCAGTCCTACGAGGCACAGATCAAGGGTCGCGAAACCGAGCTGGGCACCGCCCGGGCCAACCTGGCCTACACCCGGATCACCGCGCCGATGGACGGCACCGTGGTCGCCGTGGTGGCCGAGGAAGGCCGCACGGTGAACGCCAACCAGACCGCGCCGACCATCGTCATGCTGGCGCGCCTGGACGTGGTGACGGTCAATGCCGAGGTGTCCGAGGCGGACGTTGTGAAGATCAAGGCCGGCATGCCGGTGTACTTCACCACGCTGGGCGACCCGGACCGGAAGTATCACGCCACGCTGCGGCAGATCAATCCGGCACCGGCATCGATCGCCAATGAAAGCTCGTCCAGCTCCAGCAGCTCTTCCAGTTCCAGCTCCAGCAGCGCGGTGTACTACAACGCCCTGTTCGACGTGGAGAACCCGGACGGCACCCTGCGCATCGACATGACCGCGCAGGTGTCGGTCCTGCTCAAGCAGGCCAAGGGCGTGCTGATGGTACCGGCGGTGGCACTGGGGCCGAAGACCCGCGACGGCGAGCGCGTGGTACGGGTGGTGGATGATCGGGGCCAGCCACAACCGCGCAAGGTCAAGGTCGGCATCAACAACGGTGCATCGGCTGAAATCCTCTCAGGCCTACAGGAGGGCGAACGCGTGGTGGTCGGCGAGGCCAGCGCCGCAGCAGCGTCTGCGGGCGGCGGCAACCGGGGAGGCATGCAGATGCGCGTCGGCGGCCCGGGCATGGGCCCGCGCCGATGAGCACGACGGCGCCGTTGCTGCGCCTGCGTGACCTGCGACGCGAGTTCCCGGCCGGCGACGACGTCATTGCCGTACTGCGCGACGTCAACCTGGACATCCACGCCGGCGAAATGGTCGCCATCGTCGGCCAGTCCGGTTCGGGCAAGTCCACCCTGATGAACATCCTCGGCTGCCTGGATCGCCCCACCCGCGGCAGCTACCAGGTGGCCGGCCGAGAAACCGGCCGGATGCAGCCGGACGAGCTGGCCGAACTGCGGCGCGGGCATTTCGGCTTCATCTTCCAGCGCTACCACCTGCTCGGTGACCTGGATGCACGCGGCAACGTGGAAGTGCCGGCGGTATACGCGGGCAGCCCCGGCCCGGTACGCAACGCGCGGGCCGAGCAGCTGCTGCAACGGCTCGGGCTGGGCGATCGCATGCATCACAAGCCGGGCCAGCTGTCCGGTGGCCAGCAGCAGCGCGTGTCGATCGCGCGTGCACTGATGAACGGCGGGGAGGTGATCCTGGCCGATGAACCCACCGGCGCCCTGGATACGAAATCCGGCGAAGAGGTGATGGCGATCCTGGGCGAGCTGCATGCCGAGGGACATACCATCATCATCGTCACCCACGACATGAGCGTGGCCGAGCATGCCCAGCGCATCATCGAGATCCGCGATGGCGAGATCATCGCCGACCGCGCCAATCCTGATGCGCCGTCCTATCGTGCGCGACGCGAGGCCAGCACCGGTGTTGCCCACGGCAGCAGCTGGCGCGCAGCGCGCGACCGCTTCACCGAAGCGTTCCGCATGGCCCTGCTGGCGATGAACGCGCATCGCCTGCGCACGTTCCTGACCATGCTCGGCATCATCATCGGCATTGCTTCGGTGGTCTCGGTGGTCGCGCTCGGCAACGGCTCGCAGCAGCAGATCCTGCAGAACATCAGCGCGCTGGGAACCAACACCATCGATGTGTATCCCGGCCGCGGTTTTGGCGACATGCGCTCTGCACGTGTGCAGACGCTCAAGGCCAGCGATGCCGATGCGCTCTCACGGCAGAGCTACGTGGACAGCGCCACGCCCAGCGTGTCGACCTCGGTCACCGCGCGTTATCGCAACCAGTCCTCTACCGCCCAGGTCAGCGGCGTTGGCGAGCAGTTCTTCCGGGTCAAGGGCGTGACCCTGCTCAGTGGCAGCTTCTTCGATGCCGATGCGGTGCGAGGGCTGGCCCAGGTCGCGATCATCGACGAGAACACCCAGACCCAGTTCTTCCCCGGTGTCGATCCTGTCGGCCAGGTCATCCTGCTCGGCAACGTGCCGGTGCGGGTGGTCGGTGTTGCCAAGCGGCAGAGCTTCGGTTTTGGTGGCAGCACCAGTCTCAGCGTCTGGGTGCCGTACACGACCGTGATGTCACGCATGCTGGGCCAGAGTCACGTCTCCAGCATCACCGTGCGCGTGGATGACGCCACGCCGATGGACGCCGCGCAGGAGGCGATCACCCGCCTGCTGACGATGCGCCATGGTACCGAGGATTTCTTCCTCAGCAACAGCGCCGAAATCCGCGAGACCATCGAGCAGACCACGCGCACGATGACCCTGCTGATCGGCGCGATCGCCGCCATCGCACTGCTTGTCGGAGGCATCGGCGTGATGAACATCATGCTGGTCTCGGTCACCGAGCGGACCCGCGAGATTGGTGTGCGCATGGCCGTGGGTGCGCGGCAGAGTGACATCCGCCAGCAGTTCCTGATCGAGGCGGTGCTGGTCTGCCTGCTCGGCGGCCTGCTCGGCGTCGGCCTGGCGCTGCTGCTGGGCTCGATGATCGGACGTTTCGCCAGCGACTTCCAGGTGCTGTTCTCCACCGCTTCGATCATCGCCGCATTTGCCTGTTCCACCCTGATCGGCGTGGGCTTCGGCTTCCTTCCCGCGCGCAATGCCGCGCAGCTCGACCCGGTGGAGGCCCTGGCCCGCGAATGAAGACGATGCCCATGCTCCCCTTTCCTGCTCCCTCGCGCCTGCTGCTGGCCGGCGCCGTACTGATTGCCCTGTCCGGCTGTGCCTCGGTCGGCCGTTATCCGGTTGCCGATCCCGACGTGGCTGCTGCTTATGGGCGTGGCGATGCCGCGCTCAACGCACCGGTGGACGCTCCACGGAGCAGCCTGGATACGCCTGCCCGCGACATCCGCGAGGATGTCTGGTGGAGCGGTTTCGGTGATGAACGTCTGGACCGGCTGGTAGCCCGGGCGCTGGCCGCCAACAGTGACCTTGCCGCCGCCGGCCTGGCCGTGCAGCGTTCCCGCCTGCAGGCCGGGCTGGCCAGCAACGCGCTTTGGCCACAACCGTCCTCGTCGGGCGTCAGTGGCAGCGGCAGCCGTGCCACCGACCAGGCCGACGACTGGCGCCGCAGCTATTCCACCGGCGTTTCGCTGGCCTGGGAAGTCGATCTGTGGGGCCGGCTGAGGACCCAGCGCGACATCGCACGCTGGGAGGCTGAAGCCACCGAGGAAGATCGACAGAACACCGCCCTGCTGGTGATCGGCGATGCCATCAGCCAGTACTGGGCGTTGGCGTATCTCAACCAGTCGATCAGCACCGGCCAGGCCAACCTGGAGCGGCTGGAACGCACCCGCGAACTGGTCCAGGCCCGTTTCGACGCCGGTGCGGTTTCGCGCCTGGAAGTACGCCAGGCCCTGCAGAACCTGCAGTCGCAGCGCGCTGCGCAGAGTGCGCTGGAACAGCAGCGCGTGGAAGTGCGCAATGCGCTGACCGTGCTGCTCGACGGCACCCCGTGGCCGCAACAGGACGAGCCGCAGAACCTGCTGCAGGCACGCAGCCCTGCCATCGCTGAAGGCCTGCCGGCGGACCTGCTCGCTCGCCGTCCCGACCTGCGCGCGGCCGAGCTGCGGCTGCGCAACAGCCTGAAGACGATCAAGGTCACCGCCACCCAGTACTACCCGGCGTTGAGCCTGACCGGCAGCCTCGGTTCCAGCGCGACCTCGCTGGGCGATGTCCTGCGCAATCCGGTGGCCACGCTCGGTGCCGGCCTGTCCCTGCCCTTCCTCAACCTGCAGCGCGCACAGCTGGATACCGACGTGGCCGGTACCAACTACCAGATCGCCGCGACCGGGTTCCGCAAGACGCTGTACACCGCGCTGTCGGAAGTGGACAACGCGCTGTCGGCACGCGAGCAGCTGGCGCGCCAGGTGGCGGCGTCGCAGGCCTCGTATGACGAGGCGGTGGAAGTGGAACGCATGCAGGAAGTGCGCTACCGCGTCGGTGCCACCGACCTGCGGACCTGGCTGGAAGCCCAGCAGACCCGGCGCGATGCGGAGTTGTCACTGGCCCGCGTCCGGCAGAGCCAGTTGACCAACGATGTGACGCTGTTCAAGGCGCTGGGCGGCAGCGCGGGGTAGCGCCGGGCCATGCCCGGCGGCGTGGAGCGCGGCACGCCATGAGCGTGGTCGGACTGGATCCGCCGGGCATGGCCCGGCGCTGCCACGGGACGATCAGCCGCGCTGGCGCACGGCCTCGAACAGGCTGACGCCCGCGGCGACCGATACGTTCAGGCTCTCGATCTCGCCCGGCATCGGGATCTTGACCAGTCCATCGCAGTTCTCGCGGGTCAGGCGGCGCAGGCCGTCGGCTTCACCGCCCAGCACCACGGCGATGTTGCCCTTCAGGTCCAGATCGTACAGCGACGCGGTCGCTTCACCGGCCAGGCCGTAGATCCACACGCCCTGCTTCTGCAGATCCTTCAGGCAGCGCGACAGGTTGGTCACGGCCACCACCGGGATACGGTCGGCGGCGCCGGCCGAGGTCTTGCGCACGGTGGCATTCACCGTCGCCGACTTGTCCTTGGGAATGATCACCGCAGTGGCACCGGCCGCCGCGGCCGAACGCAGGCAGGCGCCCAGGTTGTGCGGGTCCTGTACCTCATCCAGCACCAGCAGCAGGGCCCGGCCTTCAGCGGCAGTGACCAGGCCTTCCAGTTCATTCTCGCTGTAGGTGCGCGCAGCGGCATAGCGCGCGGCCACGCCCTGGTGGCGGACCGCACCGCCAACGCCGTCCAGCGCCTGCGCGGTGACCCGGCGGACATCGATCCCCTTGCGGCGCGCGTTCTCTTCGATTTCGGTCAGGCGTGGATTCTTCGCACCGGCCTCGACCAGCACTTCGCGGACGTTCTCGGCGTCGTTCTCGATGGAGGAGGCGACGGCGTTGACGCCGACGATCCACTGGCTGTTCTTGCTCATGCGGGCGGGACCGGAAAGGGGGTGGCTATGGTAGAGCATCGGCGACGGCCGCGCTTCGCGCTCGCCGGGCAGGCCCGGCGCTACCCGCCGTTCACCCGTCGGCTGAACGGCTGCGCGGCGGCCAGTGTGGCGTGTCGTGGTCGGGATGCTGGTGGGAAACGATCGCAGCCAGGAAGTCCAGCGCCGCCACGTCCTCCTCCGTGCGGCGTGCCGGCAGGGTGCCCAGGGCATCGACGAAGGGCAGCTTGCGCTCGACACCGTACTGGATCGTCGGCGGCAACCGTTCCGGCTGATCAAACGCCCCCGCCGCCACGGCCATGCCGTCGGGGGCTTCATAGGTCAGCGGCGTGCCGCAGTCGCCGCAGAAACCGCGCCGGACCACATTGGAGGACTGGAAATAGCGCGGCTGGCCGCGGGTCCAGCTGAACTGCACGCCGCGCACCGAGACCAAAGGCGCGTAATACGCGCCAAAGGCCTTCTGGCACATCCGGCAGTGGCAGATCGAACTGTCGGACAGCTCACCGCGCACCTGGAAGCGGATGGCACCGCACTGGCAGCCGCCGCTGTACTCGGGTTGGCCCTGCATGCTGCTTTCCTCCGGAACGGGCTCTACGGATCAGTACTTCTCTTTCCTGCGCTTGGTCGGTTTGCCGCGTTCGGGCAGCGGCGACAGTCCTGCCTCTTCTTCCTCGCCCTTGTGTTCGACCAGCCGGAAGTCGATCTTGCGCTCTTCCATGCTGGCCTTCAGTACGAGGATGCGCACGCGGTCACCCAGCCGGTAGCTGCTGCCACGACGTTCACCGGTCAGTGTCTTGCGGGTCGCATCGAACTTGTAATAGTCCTGCGGCAGCTGGGTGACATGGACCAGGCCCTGCACCTTGGAATCGTCCAGTTCCACGAACAGACCGAAGCTGGTCACGCCACTGATCACGCCATCGAACTGGCCGCCGACATGCTTCTCCATCCACGCGGCCCGGTAACGCTCGTCGACCTCGCGTTCGGCCTCGTCAGCGCGGCGCTCGCGCTCGGAGCACTGCAGCGCCAGCGCTGCCATCTCGCGTGCGGTGTAGGTGAACTTGTCCAGCGGCTTGCCCGACAACGCATGCTTGATCGCGCGATGCACCAGCAGATCGGGATAGCGGCGGATCGGCGAAGTGAAGTGCGCGTACGCCTCCAGCGCGAGCCCGAAGTGACCGTGGTTGTCCGGACTGTAGACGGCCAGGCTCTGGCTGCGCAGCAGCACCGACTCCAGCAGAGTGGCATCGGGACGGTCGCGGATCTTCTTCAACAGCTTGGTGTAGTCACCGGGGCGCACCTTCGACCACGGCGGCAGGCTCAGCTTGAACTCCTTGAGGAATTCCAGCAGGTCGGCGTACTTGGTCTCCGGCGGCTTCTCGTGGACGCGGTACGGCGCTGGCACATGGCGCGACAGCAGGTACTTGGCCGCCTCCACGTTGGCGGCGATCATGCATTCCTCGATCAGCTTGTGCGCGTCGTTGCGCACCAGCATGCCGGCCTGGGTGACTTCGCCACGATTGTCCAGCACGAAGCGCACTTCACTGCTCTCGAACTCGATGGCCCCGCGCTTTGCACGTGCCTTGGCCAGCACCTTGTACAGCTGGTGCAGGCGCTGCACCTGGGGCAGCAGATCGCCGATGACGGCCTTCGCGCCGGCATCGTCCTCGCCCACGGCCTGCCACACCTGGGTATAGGTCAGACGTGCGTGCGAATTCATCACCGCTTCGTAGAAGCGCGAGTGGACGACCTGGCCATCGCGGTCGATCTGCATGTCGCAGACGAAGCACATGCGGTCGACCTTGGGCATCAGCGAGCAGATACCGTTGGACAGGGTCTCCGGCAGCATCGGTACGACGAAGCCCGGGAAGTACACCGAGGTAGCGCGCTTCTGCGCCTCCTCATCCAGCGGCGTGCCCGGACGCACATAGTTGGAGACATCGGCGATGGCCACCACCAGACGGAATCCCTCCGCGTTCGGCTCGCAATACACCGCATCGTCGAAGTCCTTGGCATCCTCGCCATCGATGGTCACCAGCGGCGTGCGACGCAGGTCGACGCGGTCGCCGATCATCGCCGGCTCGACCACCAGCGGCACCGCGGCGGCCTCGTCCAGCACCTCCTGCGGAAACTCGAACGGCAGCTCATGGCCGTGGATGGCAGTCTCCACCACCAGCGAGGCGGTCAGCTTGTCACCCAGTACCGCGATGATGCGGCCGATCGGCGGACGGCGGCTGTCCGGCGCCTGCGTCAGCTCGCAGACCACCAGCTGGCCATCACGCGCACCTCCGGTCTGATCAGGCGGCACCTGCACGTTGCGCTGCACGCGCTTGTCATCAGGCACCACGTAATTGATGCCCATCTCGATGCTGAAGCGACCGATCAGACGGGTCATGCCGCGCTCGAGCACGCGGGCGATGCTGCCTTCGCGGCGGCCGCGATGATCGATGCCGGTGACACGCGCCAGCACCTTGTCGCCGTGCATCACCTTGCGCATTTCAAAGGGCGGCAGGAACAGGTCGTCACCGCCCTCGACCGGGCGCAGGAACCCGAATCCTTCCGGATTGGCGATCACCACACCGGTGACCAGGCTCAGCGCCTGCACCGGCGCGAAACCTCCACGGCGGTTCTGCACCAGCTGGCCATCACGGACCATCGCACCCAGCCGGCGCGACAGCGCTTCGGCCCGGTCCGGCGCGGTCAGGCCCAGGCGGGCACCCAGCTCCTCGGCAGTCTGCGGCCCTTCGCAGCGCTCCAGCAGGGCCAGAATGGCCTCGCGGCTGGCGATGGGCTGTTCGTACTTCTCGGCTTCGCGGGACGCGTAGGGATCCTCGATCACCTTGCCGGCCGGCGGCAGCTTGCGGCCCGGCGCCGGTCCCGGGGCGTCGCCGCCACGGCCCGGGCGACCGCGCGGCGGTGCGCCGCCACCCCCCAGTTCCGGGAACCAGCCCGGCAGTGGCTTGCCCGGCTGGGAGGTACGGGCTGCACCCGTCTTGGCGCCCTTCTTCGGGGCCTGGCTGCGGGACTTGCTCCCGCCCTTGCTTGGTTTTTTGGTAGTCATCGCCCTCCATGGTAGCCGCTGACGGCGTGCAGAACCGGTCAGCGACCCGCTTGCAGGCGCCACGTGAAAAAACTCCGCGAAGTCGTTGACAGCCTGCGGATTCATCTTCACAATTGCGCCTCTGGAACGCCCAGGTGGCGGAATTGGTAGACGCACTAGTTTCAGGTACTAGCGGGTAAAACCGTGGAGGTTCGAGTCCTCTCCTGGGCACCAACGAAAAATCTCCTCGCCTCGGCGGGGATTTTTTTTGCCCGCGTTTCCTGCCGTCGTTCCGCAGCGTGGCCGGGCGTTCACAAGGGTGTTGACACCCCCGTCACGGCACCCCATAATCTCGCTCCTCGACGCCCAGGTGGCGGAATTGGTAGACGCACTAGTTTCAGGTACTAGCGGGTAAAACCGTGGAGGTTCGAGTCCTCTCCTGGGCACCACGTCGAGACTGAGAAAAACCCGCGAAAGCGGGTTTTTTCATGTCCGGGCGCCAGCCAGCGGGATCAGAACAACGGCCGCAGCACCAGCTCCAGGCCCAGCAGCAGCAGGAAGCCCAGGAAGCACACGCGGAACACCCGCGCACTGATCCGCTGCCGGATCACCTGCCCCAGCCACATGCCCGCCAGCGCCGGCAACACCGCCAGCGCGCTCAGTCCCAGCTGCTGCACACCGAATGCGCCGTGCAGCACCAGCCCGCCCGTCAACGAGAGGGTCGACACCGTGAACGCCAGGCCCAGCGCCTGCACCAGCTCTTCGCGTTGCAGCCCCAGCGACTGCAGGTACGGCACCGCCGGCATCACGAACACTCCGGTCGCCCCGGTTACCACGCCGGACATCACCCCCACCAGCGGGCCCAGCCAGCGCTCACGCCGCTGCGGCACACGGAATACCGGCGCAACCAAGGCGTACAGCGCATACACCACCAGCGCCACGCCCAGCGCCACGCGCGACCACGTGCGGTCGACCCGCACCAGCAACGTCGCCGCACCCAGGGTCACCACCACCACGGCCAGCATCATCGGCCACAGGCGTCGCACGATCGGCCCCAGTGATGGCCCGGCCAGCAGTTGCCATGCGTTGGTGACGAAGGTCGGAATGAACAGCATCGACGCCGCCGCCACCGGCGACAGCGCCCCTCCCAGCAGGCCCATCGCCACGGTCGGCAGGCCCATGCCGGTCACGCCCTTGACCACCCCCGCCAGCATGAACACGGCAACCAGCAGACCATAGAAGAATGTCGTCTCGCTCATGCCGTCATTGGAACCGGCGCGCCTTCCGCGCACAATGCGGCTTATGCGCCTCACCCTTCGGCTGACCCGAAGGCAGGCGGCACGCAACGAGGGCCGTGACATGCGGATGGACATCGCCGACCTGCGCCTGTTCCTGGCCGTGGCCGACGCCGGCAGCATCACCGCAGGCGCCGCGCAGGCAAACCTGGCGCTGGGCTCTGCCAGCGAACGCCTGCGGGCGATCGAGAACGACGCGGGCACCGCGCTGCTGGTGCGTCACCCGCGCGGCGTGAGCCTGACCGAAGCCGGGGCCGCCCTCGCCCACCACGCGCGCCAGATCCTGCATCAACAGGCACAGCTGCGGGGCGAACTGCAGGCCTTCGCGAAGGGCGCGCGCGGCACCCTGCACCTGTATGCCAACACCGCCGCACTGACCAGCTACCTGCCCTCCCGGTTGGCTCCCTGGCTGGCCGAACGCCCACGCCTGCACGTCGAACTGCACGAACGCACCAGCCCTGAAGTGGTCCGCGCCCTGACCGCTGGCCAGGCCGAAGCGGGAATCATCAGTGATGCGGTCGAGGCAACCGGCCTGCAACGCCATGTCGTTGCCGAGGATCCCCTGGTGATGCTGCTGCCCGCAGGCCATCGTTTCGCGGCCCGCCGCACGCTGGCCTTCGCCGATGTGGCCAGCGAAACCTTCGTCGCGCTGGCCGATGGCAATGCGCTGCAGACCTACATCGAAGCGCAGGCACGCGACATCGGCCGTCGGTTGGACGTGCGCATCCGCATGAAGACCTTCGAAGGCGTGTGCATCATGGTAGGTCACGGCATCGGCGTGGGTATCGTGCCGCGCACCATCGCCCGCCAGCACCGCCGCGCGACACAGGCGCTGGCGGTGCCCCTCGCGGATGCGTGGGCACAGCGCCGCCTGTGTGCCTGCTTCGCCGACTGGACACGGCTGTCGACAGCGATGCGCAGCCTGCTGCTGCACCTCGGCGTGGAAGCGGAGAAAAAAGCATGAAATGGTGTTGACACATCCGATGCCGTACCGCAGAATTCCCCTCCTGAGTCGCCCAGGTGGCGGAATTGGTAGACGCACTAGTTTCAGGTACTAGCGGGTAAAACCGTGGAGGTTCGAGTCCTCTCCTGGGCACCACGACTCATGATGATGAAACCCGCGAAAGCGGGTTTTTTCGTTTCCGGAATCCGCAGCGTCAACGCAATGGCGACGCCTTCCGCGCGTTGCGCGAACGCCGCCTGGCAGAACTCACCACAGACAAAAACCCCGCCTTGCGGCGGGGTCGACATACAGCGCCGTGTTTGCGGGCAGTTTCAGTGCCCGCCACCGGCCGCTGCACCGGCACCGGCACCGAACGGCGGCTTGGCCAGCCACAGGAAGGTGATGATGGCCAGGAAGATCCAGCCCAGCAGGAAGAAGATGTCGTTGAAGCCCATCTGCGATGCCTGGTGGTTGATCATGGTGTTGAGCACCGCTGCACCATGCTGCAGGTCACCCTGCCCCATCGCCGCAACCTGGTCCTGCATGCCCGGCTGATAGGCCGAAATGTGTTCGGTCAGATCGGCGTGGTGCACCTGCGTGCGACGTGCCCACAGCCAGGTGGTCAGCGATGCTGCAAAGCTGCCGCCCAGTGTGCGCAGGAACGTGGCCAGGCCCGAACCCGCGGCAATTTCGCGACCATCCAGATCCGACAGCAGGATCTGTAGAACTGGCATGAAGAACAGCGCCACGCCGATGCCCATGATCAGCTGCACGCCGGCCACGTGCTGGAAGTCCACCTGCAGATTGAAGCCCGAGCGCAGGAAGCTGGTCATCGACAGGAACACGAAGGCGATGGTCGCCAGCATGCGCATGTCAAAGCGCGAGGCATACTTGCCCACGAACGGCGTCATGATCACCGGCAGCACGCCGATCGGCGCCGTCGCCAGCCCTGCCCAGATCGCCGTGTACCCCATGTCGCGCTGCAGCCACTGCGGAATCAGCAGGGCCACGCTGAAGAATGCGGCATAGGCCACCACCATCGCCAGCGTGCCGGCGCGGAAGTTGCGGTGGCGGAACAGTTTCAGGTCGACGATCGGGTCCTTGTCGGTCAGTTCCCAGATCAGGAACACCGTCAGCGCCACGACCGCCACGCAGGCCAGCACCACGATCCGGGTGGAGGAGAACCAGTCCTCGTCGTTGCCCAGGTCGAGCACCAGCTGCAGTGCGCCGACGCCGATCACCAGCGTGATCAGGCCGACGTAGTCCATCTTCGGCTTCTCCACGTGTTCCGGACGGCCCTTCAGCTGGTTGCCCACCACCAGCGCGGCGAAGATGCCCAGCGGCACGTTGATCAGGAAGATCCATTCCCAGCTGTAGTTGTCCGTGATCCAGCCCCCGAGAATCGGCCCGCAGATCGGCGCGACCACGGTGATCATCGCCAGCAGCGCCAACGCCTGCCCGCGTTTCTCGCGTGGATAGATCGAGACCAGCAACGACTGCGTGATCGGATACATCGGGCCGGCCACGAAGCCCTGCAGGGCGCGCGACACCACCAGCATGCCCATGCTCTGCGCCAGACCACACAACAGCGAGGTGATGACGAAGGCCAGCGTGGCCCAGACGAACAGCTTGCGCTCGCCGAAACGGCGGCTGAGCCAGCCGGTCAGCGGCAGTGCGATGGCCGTGCTGACCGCGAACGAAGTGATGACCCACGTCGCCTGCTGCGAACTGGCGCCGAGATTGCCGGCGATGGTCGGCAGCGAGACGTTGGCGATGGTGGTGTCGAGCACCTGCATGAAGGAGGCCATCGCCAGGCCCACGGTGCACAGGGCCACGCTCGGCGGCAGGAACCCGGCGGCCGCACCCGGCGCCGCCGGTGCGCCCGGGCTTCCGGGCGCGGCTGGAGCTTGGGCGGACATGGCGACCTCAGCCCACCTTCGACTGCTGCGGCACGTTGCCCTGGATGATCGAGTGGATCACCTCGTCGGCATCATGCAGCTGCTTGGCATAGACGTCGGTGTCGAACACCGTGCCCTTGGCCGGGGCGCTCGGCAGCACCTCGCCCTTCTGGTCGCGCAGGCTCACCTCGGCCTTCATCGACAGGCCGATACGCAACGGATGTTCGGCAAGCTGCTTGGCATCGATGGCGATGCGCACCGGAACGCGCTGCACGATCTTGATCCAGTTGCCGCTGGCGTTCTGCGCCGGCAGCAGCGAGAACGCCGAGCCGGTCCCCAGACCCAGGCTCTGCACGCGGCCCTTGTACTTCACATCGCCGGCGTACAGGTCAGACTTCAGCTCCACTTCCTGGCCCAGGCGCATGTGGCGCAGCTGGGTTTCCTTGAAGTTGGCCTCGACCCACATCTGCTCGGTCGGCACCACGGCCATCAGTGCGGCACCCGGCTGCACACGCTGGCCCACCTGCACCGAGCGACGGGCCACATAACCGGTGACCGGCGCGACGATGCCGGCGCGGGCATTGTTGAGGTAGGCCTGGCGCAGCTGCGCGGCGGCCGCCTGCACGTCGGGCTGGGTGGCGATCACCGTATCGTCGACCAGCGCACGGTTGCGCTCGACGGTCTCGCGCGAACCGGCCACCGCGGCTTCCGCCGCGGCCAGCTCATCGCGGGCATGGGCGAGTTCTTCGTTGGAGATGGCACCGGTGGCGGCCAGGTCCCTGCGGCGTGCGAAGTCCTCGCGCACGCGCTTCAGGGTCACCTGACGGGCATTCAGGTCTGCCTGCGCGCCTTCCACGCTGCGATACAGGCCACGGGTCTGGCGAACGGTCTTGGCCAGGTTGGCTTCAGCCTGCTGCAGGGCCACGGACGTATCGGCCGGGTCCAGCTGCACCAGCAGCTGGCCACGCTCCACGCGCATGCCGTCATCGGCATTGATGGCGACCACGGTGCCTGCCACCAGCGGGGTGATCTGTACAAGGTTGCCCTGCACGTAGGCATCGTCGGTTTCTTCGAACCAACGGCCGAACATGAAATACCACAGCGCCAGTGCGGCAAGCAGCAGCACGACGATGACGAACAGGCCCCGCAGCAGGTTGCTGCGGCGGTTGGAGGCGGCCGGGGCCGCAGTGTCTTGGGTCTGGCTCATGGCGGGGATCTTCAGGAATGCGAGGAATCGGAATGGGAGGCAAGCGGCGCGCGATCGGCATCACTGGGCTGGAAGCCCCCGCCCAGCGCTTTGCTCAGGCGCACCGAGGTCTGCACCTGCTGCGACTGCAGGCTGGCCAGCTGCTGTTGTGACTGCAGCAGGGTGGACTGTGCGGACAGCACATCCAGGTAGCTGCCGATGCCGGCGCGGTAACGCTGCCCGGCCAGGTCGAACGCTGCACGCGCCGTGTCCACGGCCTGCTGCTGCGACTGCGCCTGCTGCGCCAGCGAGCGCACCGCATTGACCTGGTCGGCCACGTCGCGCAGTGCGTCAAGCACCGCCTGGTTGTAATTGGCCACCGCCAGGTCGTACTGCGCATCGGTGTCGGCCAGGTTGGCGCGCAGCTTGCCGCCTTCGAAGATCGGCAGGCTCAGCGCCGGGCCGATGTAGGCGAAGGTGGAACTGCTCTGCAGCAGATCGCCGACATTCGGCGCCACCACGCCGGCCAGCGCGGTCAGGTTGAGGCTCGGGTAGAACTTCGTTCTGGCGACCTTGATCTGCTTGCTGGCCGCTTCCACGCGCCAGCGTGCGGCGACGATGTCAGGACGACGGCCAAGCAGCTCGCTGGGCAGCACGCCTGGCAGCTGCAGGGCCGTCGGATTCAACGGCTGCGGACGCTCGATCGTCAGGCCACGGTCGGGGCCCTTGCCGACCAGGGCGGCCAATGCGGTGCGGGCGGCGTCGATGCGTTGCTGCGCGGCCTGCACCTGCTGTTGCGCGGCGGGCACGCGGGCTTCGGCCTGGCGCACCTGCAGATCGCTGTCGATGCCAGCGCGGCGACGCTGCCGGGTCAGTTCCAGCGACTTCTGCGACCGCGTCAGTTCTTCCTCGGCGACATCGTCGAGCTGCCACGCGTAAGCAAGGTCCGCATAGGCCTGGGCGATGCCGGTGGACAGATTCAGGCGTGCGGCCTGGGCCTCCACGGTGGCGGCATGCGCGCCATCCACGGCCGCTTCCCAGGCGGCGCGCTTGCCGCCCCACAGGTCGATGCCGTAGCTGAAGTCGAAAGCGACCTGGCTGCTGCCTGCGTAGTGGCCACCGATCTCGTCGCCGGCCATCGACTCGGGCAGGCGAAGCCCGGTATAGCCGCCGGAAACGGAGAGACTGGGCAGGCGGTCAGCGCGTGCGGTACCGACCTTGGCCTGCGCCTGGCGCAGACGTGCGTCGGC
Organism: Stenotrophomonas sp. STEN225; assembly: GCF_056756445.1. Taxonomy (NCBI): domain Bacteria; kingdom Pseudomonadati; phylum Pseudomonadota; class Gammaproteobacteria; order Lysobacterales; family Lysobacteraceae; genus Stenotrophomonas; species Stenotrophomonas sp. STEN225. The sequence goes on from NZ_JBRRBV010000002.1 coordinate 290,579, forward strand.
GGCGTCCAAGCTCGGATGACCGGCCAGGCCTTCGGCGATCAGCGCGTCCAGCTGCGCATCGCCCAATGCCTTCCACCAGTCCTGTGCGGGGAAGCCGGTGGCACTGAGATCGGTGTCGGCCAGGGTGCGCTCGCTGTGCAGGCTGTCCACATCGAGCAGGCGGGCCTGCGGTTCGAGGCCGCGGCTGCTGGCACAGGCGGCCAGCGCCAGCGCCAGCGCCGACAACAGCAGCGCGCGCCCGGACCGGCGGAATGAGGAATGCGGGATCGGGTTCATGGGGTCGTCAGGGAATCGCGGATTCGGGTCAGGAGGGACAACAGCAGCGTGCGCTCATCGGCGGACAGATCGCGCAGGGCGTAATCCATCACCGCGTCGCCGCGCAGTTTCAAGCGCGCCCACAGTGCGCGGCCTTCATCGGTCAGCACGATCTGCAGCGCACGGCGGTCCTGCGCATGTGCCTCGCGGCGAACGCAGCCCAGGGCTTCCAGCTTGTCCAGCAGGCGGGTGACGGCACTGGGTACCTGGTCGATGGCCTGGGCCAGTTCGTTGGCGGTGCAGGGGGCCATGTTCGAGAGCACCTTCAACCCGATGTAGTGGGTGAAGCCGATGCCCAGGTCTTCTTCGGCCATGGACGCGTCAAGCTCGCGGACCAGGCCGTCGCGCACCTGGCGCAGCAGCAGGCCGAAGCTGGGGGGAGTGGTTGCAGGACAGATCATGGGAGTGCATTCTCTTCCAAAAAAAATATTTCTCAATGGAAATATTCGATCTGGCATCGAATGCTGTGTTGCAGCAGCGGGCTGGATCAGTGAAGGCGCCTACCTTAATGGCGCCCCAGGATGGCCCGGTAGTACCATCAAGCCAATGAATGACACATTCCAGCCAGCGGACAGGATGAACAAGGAGCACATCGCGCCGGCCCGGCAGCTGCTGCACAACGAGGCGCTGGACTGGTTCGAGCGCAACGATGGCCCGCCGGTCGTCGGTTTCCGCTTCGACAGTCCGCAGGGGCTCGCCCGTGAAGTCGACTGGCACCATCACCAGCGTGCGCAGCTGATCTGTGTCGAGCGCGGCCTGCTGACCACCCGCACCTCGCATGGCACGTGGTCGCTGGCGCCCGGTTCTGCCGGCTGGATGCCGCCCCTGGAACCGCACACGGTCGCCCTGGACGGCCCGCTGCGTGGCTGGGGCATGGCGCTGGCCGCGCCGGCCTGCACTGCCCTTCCCGCCGCCCCCTGCGTGCTGGGCCTGTCCAGGCTGGCGCAGGCACTGGCGGACCGGATCTGCAGCTGGTCGCTCGACCAGGTCGCCACGCCCGAGCACCAGCACATCATCGAGGTTCTGCTGGATGAGATCCGCACCGCACCGCGCCAGCGCATGCACCTGCCGATGCCGCACGATCGGCGCCTGCTGAAGATCGCCTCGCAGCTGCTGGCCGATCCCTCCGACGAGCGCAGCCTGGCCGAATGGGCGCATTGGGCCGGGCTTTCGCCGCGAAGCCTGACCCGCCACTTCCGCGACGAGACCACGCTGAGCTTCGCGCAGTGGCGCCAGCAGGCCCGTCTGTCCGAAGCGCTGCGGCAGCTGACCGATGGCCGCAGCGTGGCCGATATCGCCCATGCGCTGGGCTTCAGCAGCGCCAGCGCCTTCGTCACCGTGTTCCGCCGCCATTTCGGCCTGCCGCCCGGGCGCTACCTGGCGCGGGCCGGGAATGGACTGGAAACCGGCCTGGACCCTGCGCGCGGCTTGGCATCCCCGGCCGCATCCGGATAATCACAGGATTGCGAGCGGCGACCGCCGTCGCCGCCTCCCGACATAGGTAACAACGCCGCATGACCGAACTTGCCCGCCCCGTGTTCCACGGATTCGAACAACTGCCGTTGCGCGAGTACGCCGAACGCGCCTACCTCGACTACTCGATGTACGTGGTCCTGGACCGCGCCCTGCCGTTCGTCGGCGACGGCCTGAAGCCGGTGCAGCGCCGCATCATCTATTCGATGAGCGAGCTGGGGCTGAATGCCGCGTCCAAGCCGAAGAAGTCCGCACGCACCGTCGGTGACGTCATCGGTAAATACCACCCGCACGGCGACAGCGCGTGCTACGAGGCGCTGGTGCTGATGGCCCAGCCGTTCTCCTACCGCTATCCGCTGATCGAGGGCCAGGGCAACTTCGGCTCCAGCGACGACCCGAAGTCGTTCGCGGCGATGCGCTACACCGAATCCAAGCTGACCCCCATCGCCGAAGTGCTGCTGGGCGAGCTGGGCCAGGGCACCACCGACTGGGCGCCCAACTTCGATGGCACGCTGCAGGAGCCGACGTGGATGCCGGCCCGCCTGCCGCACCTGCTGCTCAACGGCACCACCGGCATCGCCGTGGGCATGGCCACCGATGTGCCGCCGCACAACCTCAACGAGATCGTCAGCGCGCTGCTGCACCTGCTGGACGATCCGGATGCCACCGTGCGCGACCTGTGCGAGCACGTGAAAGGCCCGGACTATCCCTCCAGCGCCGAGATCATCACGGCCGCCAACGATCTGCGCACCCTGTACGAGACCGGCAACGGCAGCGTGCGTGCACGCGCGACGTTCAGCCGTGAAGCCGGCAACATCGTGGTCACCGCACTGCCGTTCCAGGTATCGCCCTCGAAGGTGATCGAGCAGATCGCCGCGCAGATGCGCGCCAAGAAGCTGCCGTGGCTGGAAGACATCCGCGATGAATCCGACCACGCCAATCCGGTGCGGGTGGTGCTGGTGCCGCGCTCGAACCGCGTCGATGCCGAGCAGCTGATGGGCCACCTGTTCGCCACCACCGACCTGGAGCGCAGCTACCGCGTCAACCTCAACGTGATCGGGCTGGACGGCCGTCCGCAGGTGAAGAACCTGAAGATGCTGCTCAGCGAATGGCTGACGTTCCGCAGCAACACCGTCACCCGCCGCCTGCAGCATCGCCTGCAGAAGGTCGAACGCCGCCTGCACCTGCTGGAAGGTCTGCTGGTGGCCTTCCTCAACCTGGACGAGGTGATCCATATCATCCGTACCGAGGACGAACCGAAGGCCGCACTGATCGCGCGCTTCGGCCTGTCCGAAGAACAGGCCGAGTACATCCTGGAGACCAAGCTGAAGCAGCTGGCCCGCCTGGAGGAAATGAAGATCCGCGGCGAGCAGGACGAGCTGGCCAAGGAACGCGAGAAGATCATCGGCATCCTCGACAGCAAGGCCAAGCTGAAGAAGCTGATCCGCGACGAGCTGCAGGCCGATGCGAAGAAGTTCGGCGACGAGCGCCGCTCGCCGCTGGTCCAGCGCCAGGCGGCGCAGGCCATCGACGAGACCGAACTGGTGCCGAGCGAGCCGATGACGGTGGTGCTGTCGCAGAAGGGGTGGATCCGCGCCGCCAAGGGTCATGACGTGGACGCGTCGGCCCTGTCCTATCGCGATGGCGATGCGCTGCAGGGCGCCGTGCGCGCGCGCAGCACCCAGCAGGTCGCATTCCTGGACAGCGAAGGCCGGGCCTATTCAACGGCGGTGCACACCCTGCCTTCTGCGCGGGGCAACGGCGAGCCGCTGACCGGCCGTTTCTCGCCGGCGCCCGGCACCAGCTTCGTCACCCTGGCCAGCGCCGAGCCGGACGCACGCTTCGTGCTCGCGTCCAGCCATGGCTACGGCTTCGTCACCCGCTTCGAGAACTTGATCGGCCGCAACAAGGCCGGCAAGGCGATGCTGAACCTGTCCGCCGGCTCGTCGGTGCTGCCACCGGCGGTGGTCGCCAATGTCGAGAGCGACCGCATCGTGGCGGTGACCAGCTCGGGCAACCTGCTGGCGATTCCGGCCAGCGATCTGCCCGAACTGGACAAGGGCAAGGGCAACAAGATCATCGAGATCCCCAAGGCCAAGCTGGCCACGGAACGCGTGGTCGCCATCGTGGCGATCGGGCCGGGGCAGACCCTGCAGGTGCGCGCCGGCCAGCGCACGATGGGCCTGAAGTTCAACGAGCTCGATGCCTACCTCGGCGCGCGGGCGACCCGCGGCCACCTGCTGCCGCGTGGCTGGCAGAAGGTCGAAGGCCTGTCAGTGGAATGACGCAGCGGGGTCGGATCCCTTTCCAACGGAAAGGGCTCTGACCCCAGCTCTGCCCGCCGGGCATGGCCCGGCGCTACCGAAACGCAGCACCAGACACGAAAAAGCCGGGGCATTCCCCGGCTTTTTCGTTGTCGGCTGGCGGGCGGTGGAGCGGCTGGCGGGCGAAGGCTGGCGAGCGATGCTCCGGTGCTGGCGGGCGACGGTACCGGTTCAGTGCGCCGGGGCGCCGCTGCCGTCGATCTTGCTCAGCTGGTACAGCTCCAGGCCGATGCGCTTGATCAGGCCCAGCTGCTGCTCCAGCCACCAGGCGTGGTCCTCTTCGGTGTCCTTCAGCTGCGCCAGCAGGATGTCGCGGCTCACGTAGTCGCCCTTCTCTTCGCACAGCTTCATGCCGGCGGCGAGGTTGTTGCGCACGGCGTACTCGGTGTCCAGATCCTTCTGCAGCATCTCCTCCACCGTCGTACCCGGCTCGGTCAGGTGCGGGCGCATGTCAGGATCACCGCCAAGGAACAGGATGCGGCGCAGCAGCGCGTCGGCATGCTGGGTCTCTTCCTCCATCTCGTGGTTCAGGCGCTCATACAGCGCGAACAGGCCCTGGTCCTCGTAACGGCGGGAGTGGATGAAGTACTGGTCACGCGCGGCAAGCTCGCCGCGCAGCAGTTCCTTCAGGCAGGCGATGACGTCCGGGTTGCCTTTCATGGGGGGCTCCTGTGAATCGATGCGGCATAGGGTGCCCCATTTCGGGATACGGTGATCTAATCGGAATCAGTCGCAGTTGCGCCTGCGGCTACAATCGGCCCCGGCGTTCGGAAAGGACCTGCAATGCGACGTACATGGCGTTGGCTGCTCGGCGTGCTGATCGCCACCCTGCTGGTGGTGGCCCTGGCAGCGTGGCTGCTGCTGCGCGGCAGCCTGGCCGATCTGGAAGGTGAACATGCCCTGCCCGGCCTAAGCGCAGCAGTCACTGTCGAGCGCGACGCGCTGGGCGTGGTCACCATCACCGCGGGCAGCCAGGCCGACGCCATGCGTGCGCTCGGCCGTGTCCACGCGCAGGAGCGCTACTTCGAGATGGACCTGATGCGGCGCAGCGCGGCCGGCGAACTGGCTGCGCTGTTCGGCCCGAAGGCCATCGAGGTGGACAAGCGCATGCGGGTTCATCGCCTGCGCGCGCGGACCGGAGCCCATCTGGAGGCCGCCCTGGGCAGCAACGCCGCGGCGGTGAACGCGTATGTCGATGGGGTCAACCAGGGCCTGGCCGATCTCTCCGTGCGCCCGTGGGCCTACCTGCTGCTGCGGCAGGCGCCGCAGCCGTGGACCGCCAGCGACAGCGTGCTGGCCGGGCTGGCCATGTACGCCGATCTGCAGGATCCGGGCAACCGGACTGAACTGGCGCTCAGCCGCATCCAGGCGGTGGTGCCACCGGCGCTGCATGCGCTGATCGCGCACCAGGGCAGCGAATGGGATGCGCCCCTGTTCGGCGAGCCGCGCGGCAATGCCCTGCTGCCCGATGCAGGGCAACTGGATCTGCGCACGCTGGCCGCCTCGCCCGCCTCCGTGCCGGTGGAAACCGGCGCAGTGGGCAGCAACAACTTCGCCGTGGCCGGCGCCCTCACTGCCGATGGCCGTGCGATCGTTGCCGACGACATGCACCTGGGCCTGCGTGCACCCGGCCTCTGGTTCCGCGTGCGCCTGCGCTATCCCGATCCGCAGGCGGCCGGTGGCCAGGTCGACATCAGCGGCTTCTCGCTGCCCGGTCTGCCAGCCGTCATCGTCGGCAGCAACGGGCATGTCGCCTGGGGGTTCACCAACAGCTACATCGACACCGCCGATTTCCGCAACGAACCGGCCACTGCCCCGGTGACGGTGCACGAAGAGCGCATCGCCGTGGCCGGCCAGGATGACGTGGTGTTCCCGGTGCGCGAGACCGCCTGGGGGCCGATCCTGCACACCCACGCCGATGGCAGCGGCGACGCACTGCGCTGGGTCGCACATCTGCCCGGCGCGGTGCGCCTGGATTTCGCCGACATGGCCCGCGCGGGCGACCTGGACCAGGCCCTGCGCGTGGCCGACCGCGCCGGCATTCCTGCACAGAACCTGGTGATCGGCGACCGCAGCGGGCGCATCGCCTGGCGTCTGATCGGCGCCCGTCCGGACCGTGGCCCCGGATGTGCGGCGGCCGGCTACGCGCCAGCGCGCAATGACGCCTGCGCACCCTGGTCGCTGCGCAGCGACGCTGCTCCCGCACTGATCGATCCCGCCGACCACCGTCTGTGGACCGCCAACGGCCGCGTGCTGGACGGCGCCGCACTGGCAGTGGCCGGCAATGGCGGCTACGACCTTGGCGCCCGCGCGCGGCAGATCCGCGACCTGCTGGCGGTCCAGGACCGTTTCGATGAGCACGACCTGCTGGCGATCCAGCTCGATGACCGCGCGGTAATGCTGCAACGCTGGTGGGCGCTGCTGCAGCAGATCACCGCACACAGCAGCGACCCTGCACTGCAGCGCCTGCATGCAGCCAATGCGCACTGGGAAGGACGGGCATCGGTGGACTCGGTGAGCTATCGCATCACCCGCGGCTTCCGTGGCAAGGTGCTCGATGCGGTGGAAGGCGCGCTGCTCGCGCCTGCCCGCGCACAGCTGGGCGCCGACTACCTGCCGCCGCGGCTGCCCGAGCTGGAAGGCGTGGTCTGGCCGATGCTGGAACAGCGCCCGGCACATCTGCTGCCACCCGGTATCGACAGCTGGGATGCGTTGCTGGCGAATGCCGCACGTGAGCTGGAAGCAGATCTTGCCAGCCAGGGACCGCTGGCCCAGCGCCGCTGGGGAGAGCGCAACACCGCGTCGATCTGCCACCCGGTCAGTCGCGCCCTGCCCGCCTTCGCACGCCGCGCGTTGTGCATGCCGGCCGAGCCGTTGCCCGGCGACCGCGACATGCCACGGGTGCAGGCCCCGGATTTCGGTGCTTCGCAGCGGATGGTGGTCTCCCCCGGTCACGAAGCCGACGGCATCGTGCACATGCCCGGTGGCCAGAGTGGCCACCCGCTGTCCCCCTACTGGGGCGCGGGCCACGAAGACTGGGTGCATGGCCGCCCCTCGCCGTTCCTGCCGGGCAAGGCCCAGCACGTGATGACGCTGGTGCCGGCGAGATAGAGGGGTGGAGCCGGGCCATGCCCGGCGAGCGCGCAGCGTGGACGGACAGCAAAGCCGCCGGGCATGGCCCGGCGCTACCGGCTCAGGTGCGGCGGCGCTCGATCAGGTTCAACAACGGCCCGGTCATCGCAGTGGTCACCAGTGCCATGATCACCAGCACCGCGAACAGGCGATCCCCGAGCAGGCCCAGCTCATAGCCCAGGTTGAGCACGATCAGTTCCATCAGGCCGCGCGTGTTCATCAGTGCTCCCAGCCGCCATGCCTCGCGGGCAGGCAGGCCGGTGCTGCGGGCGGCACTGAATGTGCCCAGCAGCTTGCCGGCCGTGGCCACCGCGATCACCACCAGGCACAGCACGATGTCGCCGGCGTGCAGTGCGTCGGCGCGCATGCGCAGGCCGGTCATGGCGAAGAACAGGGGCAGCAGCAGGGTCACCGCGAACGGCTCGACGCGGGCCATCAGCAGTGCGCGCAGCGGCGCATTGGATGACACCGCCACGCCCGCAGCGAATGCACCGAACAACGCATGGATGCCCAGCATCTCGGTCACCAACGCACTGGCCAGCGACAACAGCAGGATGCCCAGCAACCACCGTCCTTCGCGTCCTGCCACGACCTGCTGGCGGGCAAACCACGGTCTCACCAGGCCAAGCATCAGCACCACGAAGGCCACCACGCCCAGCAGGTTGAGGCTTGCCGGCAGCCAGCCACCAGCCTGTGCAGCCGCCACGATCAGCGCCAGCAGGCACCAGGCCGTGGCGTCGCCGAGTGCCGCGCAGGCAATGGCGGTCTGTCCCAGCGGCGTATGGGTGATGCCGCGATCGGCGAGGATCCGCAGCAGCACCGGGAATGCCGTGATGCTCATCGATATCCCGACGAACAGCGCGAAGGACGTGAAGCCCACGCCCTGCGGACCGTGCTGCGGGTACAGCCAGATCGCCAGGGCCACGCCCAGCATGAATGGCACGGCGATACCGGCATGGCTGACGGTGAACGCGAACCGCCGTCGTCCGCGCAGTGCGGCCAGGTCGAGTTCGGCACCGGCCACCAGCAGAAACATCAGCACACCCAGCTGGCTGAGCAGGCCCAACGGCGCCAGCGACGCCGCCGGGAACAGCGCGCCATGCAACTGCGGCAACAGGCTGCCCAGCACCAACGGGCCCATCATCAGGCCTGCCGCCATTTCGCCAATCACCGCCGGCTGGCCGAAGCGCTTGAGCAGCGCTCCCGCGCCCTTGGCCACCAGCAGCAGGACCAGCAGCTGCAGCAGGAACAGGCCCAGCGGCGATGACAGATGCCGGGCCCAGCTGCCTTCGTCGGCAACCGTGGCGCGTGCGACCGCTTCAGGCGCCGCCGGCCCGGCATACCGCGCCAGCAGCAGGCCGGCCAGCAACGGCAGTCCGGCCCAGGCCACGTAGCGCCACCCCCACTTCATCGGCGGCGCCCGGCCCTCGCTCTGTACGTCCATGAACATTCCCCAATGTGCAGGGGGGCGATGATACGTCCTTGCCTGCGCCGACGCTGAGCGCCCGCCGGGCGTAGCCCGGCGCTGCCGGTCACGCCAGGGCCTGCTCGTGTACCCCGGCAATCGCCCGGCCGGACGGATCGGCCGCTGCGGCGAAACTCGCGTCCCAGGCAATCGCGGCCGGTGAGGAACAGGCGATCGATTTTCCACCCGGGACCGTTTCGGCCGCGGCCCTGCTCGGGAAGAACTGTTCGAACAGGTGGCGATAGTAGTACGCCTCCTTGGTCTGCGGCGGGTTGTGCGGGAAGCGCTTGTCGGCGGCGGCCAGTACCCGGTCGCTGACCTGCGCCTCGGCGTGCGCCTTCAATCCATCGATCCAGCCATAGCCGACGCCATCGCTGAACTGCTCCTTCTGGCGCCACAGGATGCTGTCCGGCAGATAGCCATCGAACGCTTCACGCAACACCGCCTTCTCGATACGGCGACCGCCGAAGCCGCTGCCTACCATCTTGTGCGCGGCGTCGATGCGCATCGCCACATCGAGGAAGTCGCGGTCCAGGAACGGCACGCGAGGCTCCACGCCCCAGGCCATCATCGACTTGTTGGCACGCAGGCAATCGTAGTTGTGCAGGGCATCGAGCTTGCGCACCAGCTCCTGGTGGAATTCGCGCGCGTCCGGTGCCTTGTGGAAGTACAGGTAGCCGCCGAAGATCTCGTCGCTGCCTTCGCCGGACAACACCATCTTCACCCCCATCGCCTTGATCCGCCGGGCCAGCAGGAACATCGGCGTGGACGCGCGGATGGTGGTGACATCGTAGGTTTCGATATGGCGGATCACCTCGGGGAGCACGTCGAGGCCTTCCTCGAAGGTGTACTCGAAGCCGTGGTGCACGGTGCCCAGCGCTTCGGCGGCGACGGCGGCGGCGGCCAGATCGGGCGATCCCTTCAGCCCGATCGCGAACGAATGCAGGCGCGGCCACCAGGCTTCGCTCTGGCCGCCATCCTCGATGCGGCGGCGGGCATAGCGGGCGGCGACGGCGGCCACCAGCGACGAATCCAGTCCACCGGACAGCAGCACGCCGTACGGCACGTCGCTCATCAGCTGGCGTTCCACCGCATGTTCAAAGGCCTGTCGCAGCTCGGCCAGATCGGCTTGGCGCCCTTCAACGTCCGCATACTCGCGCCAGGGCTGCTGGTAGTAGCGCACCAGTTCGCCACTGGCACTGTCGTAGTAATGACCCGGCGGGAACTGGGCAACGTCGGCACAGGTATCAACCAACGCTTTCATCTCCGAAGCCACCCGCAGGCGCCCCTGCGCGTCGTGCCCCCAGTACAGCGGCACCACGCCGACCGGATCGCGCGCCACCAGTACGTGACCGGCATCGCGGTCCCACAGCGCGAAGGCGAAGATGCCGTTGAGCTGCTCCAGCCAGCGGGACGGCGAGCCTCCCTGCCGGTACAGCGCGTTGATCACCTCGCAGTCCGAGCCGGTCTGGAAGTCGTAGGGGTGGGCCAGCGCGGCCTTGAGCAGCTGATGGTTGTAGATTTCGCCGTTGACCGCCAGCGCCAGCTGACCGTCCGCCGACAACAGCGGCTGCGAGCCACCCGCCGGATCGACGATGGCCAGCCGCTCGTGCACCAGCAGTGCACCTTCATCAAGGTAGACGCCGCTCCAGTCCGGGCCACGATGACGCTGCCGCTGCGACAGCTCCAACGCATGCCGGCGCAGGGCGGGAAGATCATCACCGGCCTGCAGGCCGAAGATTGCGAAGATCGAACACATGGGGGAACTCCTGTTGTCGGTTCTACGAGGGGCAAGGTGTTCGACCGGCCATCCAGGCCCGGGTAGCGCTGCGCCCGGGCACAAAAAAAACCCGCATCGGCCGATGCGGGTTTTCTGGTGTCCGGGCGTGTGTTGCTGTCTATCTACCCAGGGCGCAGTCCCGCATCGGCCGCGCACGATTATTCGCGCGCAGATTATTGCGGTTGTTGTTGACGGCGGTGGCCAGGCGGATCGACATGACCCGACCCTAACCCGGTTTCCGGGGCCGCGCAACAGTTGCGTTGGCAACCAGGTGCGTCATACGCCGGGCATGGCCCGGCGCTACCGTCGGCCGAGGGCGGCGCCGGGCCATGCCCGGCATCCTCCCTCACACCAGCAGGCGCTCGACCAGCCGCAGGTACAGGCCCGGCAGGGCCTCCAGCTCATCCACGCGGACGTTCTCATCGACCTGGTGAATGCTGGCGTTGACCGGTCCCACTTCGATGCACTGCGCGCCCAAGGGCGCGATGAAGCGGGCGTCGGACGTTCCGCCACCGGTGCTTTCTTCCGGCGCACCGCCGATGTGATCGGCCAGCACGGCGCGCGCGGCGGCACGCAGCGTGCCTTCGGGCGTGTAGAACGGCTCGCCGCTGCGGTGCCACTTCAGCGTGTACTGCAGGCCGTGACGGTCCAGCACCGCGGTGATCTCCGCTTCCAGTTTCGGCGCATCCCAATGCGGGTTGTAGCGGACGTTGAAATCCACTTCCAGCTCGCCCGGAATCACGTTGTTGGCACCGGTGCCGGCATGGATGTTGGAGATCTGCAGGCTGGTCGGCGGAAAGCTCTCGTAACCCTCGTCCCAGCGCCGCGCACTCAGTTCGGCCAACGCCGACGCCGCCTGGTGGATCGGGTTGCGTGCCTTCTCCGGGTAGGCCACATGGCCCTGCACACCCTGCACGCGCAACTTCGCCGACAGGCTGCCGCGGCGGCCGACGCGGAGCAGATCGCCCAGCGTTGCGGTCGACGAGGGTTCGCCGGTGATGCACCAGTCGATGCGCTGGCCACGCTCTGCGAACAGGCGCGCGACATGGCGCACGCCGTCGATCGCATCGCCCTCCTCGTCACTGGTCAGCAGCACCGCCAGCGTTCCCGCATGATGAGGGTGGGCTGCGGCGAACTGCTCGGCCGCGATCACGAACGCGGCTACGCTGCCCTTCATGTCGGCCGCGCCACGGCCGTACAGCACGCCATCGCGGATCTTCGGGACGAACGGATCGCTCTGCCAGGCCTCGCGCGGTCCCGGTGGCACCACGTCGGTGTGGCCCAGCAGGACCAGCACCGGCGCACCGCTGCCATGGGTCGCCCAGAGGTTGTCGACGTCGCCCAGGCGCAGGTGCTCGCAGTCGAACCCCGCACGCTGCAGCCGCGCCGCAAGCAGCGCCTGGCAGCCGGCATCGTCCGGCGTGACCGATGGCCGTGCGATCAGCTCGCAGGCCAGGTCCAGCACCGCGCTCACGCGCCACCCACGCCGAAGCGCGCCTTGAACCCGTTGTCGCTGAATCCCTGGCTGACCTTGCCGTCGGACGTCACCACCAGCGGGCGCTTGATCAGCTGCGGGTACTCGCGCAGCAGCAGCTTCCACTCGGCATCGGAGGCGGCCGCCTTGCGGTTGTCCGGCAGTTGCCGCCAGGTGGTCGATGACCGGTTGACCATCGCGGACAGGCCGCCCAGCTGCGCGGCCCACTCGACCAGCGTTTCCGGGCCGGGCTTGGTCTCGCGGTAGTCGACGAAGGTGTATGGCACGCCGAAGCGGTCCAGCCACTTGGTCGCCTTCTTGCAGGTATCGCAGTTCTTCAATCCGTAGACAGTGGTGCTCATGGCCATCGGCAATGCTGGAAAACAGAGGGTCAGAATCTCACAACAGACGCTCGGACACGACCCGGAACGGCACGCGTGGCAGGTGGAAGGCCAGCCCGTCGGGCAGCGCAACGCCCATCGCCTGCAAGCGTGGGCACTGCAGCGTACCCTGCAGGTGCAGCGGCCGCAGATGGGTCAGCTCCACCGGCAGGTCGATGCGGGTGCTGGCCCAGTGCCCGTCACAGGTACGGGCGATGGCCTCGTCCTGGCAGGTCAGGAAACGCAGCAGGGCGTGATGGCCGCCAAAGGCCGCCGACCACGTGGCATCGTCCCAGCCTGCGGCAACCTGCCACTGCAGTCGAAGCGCCGGCGCGCTGCCGTGCCCACCTTCGATCAGGGTATGGCCGCCGCCATCGGCCTCGAGCACATGCGCGAAGCGCACGGAGAGGTGAGGTTGCATGGCATCGCTGAAGGCACGCGCACCGGCGACGAAGGCCAGCTGATCCATCACGTTGCGGTCGAACAGCACGACCGGGGTGCCGTCCGGATCGTCGTCGCGGCGCAGGTACCAGCGCCAGTTGCTCTGCTGCGGCGATGGCATCAGCGCCCGCAGAGGGCCGGCCAGGGCCGGCCCGAAGTGACCGTGGCGATAGCTGAGGATGGTGTAAGGCGTACGACCGGCATGGACCACGTAGTGATGGCCAGGTGGCGGTGACGGCGCATGGCGCAAATCGACCCACCAGCTGGCGTAGATCACATCGCGCACATCGCTGGCCAGCGCCGGCATCGGCCAGCGCCGCGACAGCGCGCGGCGCAGCCGGGTCCAGCGCGGTGCGTGCAGCAGGCGCGGCAGCATCCGCGCGAACACGTTGTCGAACGGATGCCGGTAGATCGCGGACTGCGCCAGGTCGTCCGGCGCAGCCATCGTCAGTCCGCCAGGCCGCGCAGAAGATCGTTGACGCTGGTCTTGCTGCGGGTGCGGGCATCGACCTGCTTGACGATCACCGCGCAGTACAGCGAGTGCGTGCCGTCCTTGCTCGGCAGCGAGCCCGACACCACCACGCTGTACGGCGGGATGTAGCCGTAGGTGATCTCGCCGGTGGCGCGGTTGTAGATGCGGGTGCTCTGGCTGAGGAACACGCCCATGCCGATCACGCTGTGGTGGCCGACCACTACGCCCTCCACCACTTCCGAACGCGCGCCGATGAAGCAATGGTCTTCGATGATGGTCGGGCTGGCCTGCAGCGGTTCGAGCACGCCGCCGATGCCGGCGCCACCGGACAGGTGGCAATGCTGGCCGATCTGCGCACAGGAACCGACGGTGGCCCAGGTATCGACCATGGTGCCCTCGCCGACATGGGCGCCGATGTTGGTGAAGCTCGGCATCAGCACCACATCCTTGCCGAAGTAGGTACCCCGGCGCGCGATCGCGCCCGGCACCACGCGTACCCCGGCACGACGGAACTTCGCTTCGTCGTACCCGGCAAAGCGCGATTCGACCTTGTCCCAGAACGGGGCCGGACGGGCGTCGACCACTGCCATGTCATTGACACGGAAGTACAGCAGCACCGCCTTCTTCAGCCATTCGTTGACTTTCCAGCCCCCCTGCCCGTCCGGCTCGGCGACACGGAACTCGCCGCTTTCCAGGCCGTCGATCACGCGGTTGACCAGCACCCGGGTCGAGCCCTCCAGTTCATGCAGGGTCAGCGTCGCGCGGCGCTCGAAGGCGCTTTCGATGCCGAACTTCAGTTCTTCCACGCCCGGCGCGGCCGGCCTGCGCAGCGACTTGCGGGCGATGGTCTCGGCGCGCGCGGCTTCCGCGCTCTTGGCCGGGGCCTTCTTCGGCGCCGGCTTCTTCGCGGCAGCCACCTTCTTCACCGTGGCAACGGTCTTCTTTGCGGCCGTCGCGGCAGTGGTCTTTCGGGCCGCCGCGCTCTTGGCGGTCGCGGCGGTCTTCTTTGCAGGCTTGGTGGCCATCAGGTGGGGTCTCCGGCGTTTCGATCAGGGTCCAGGCAGGCCAGCATCGCGTCATGCAGCTGCTGCCGGGCGGGTTCGGTCAGGGGGAGGTCGTGTTCGTCACTGATCACGAAGGTGTCTTCGGCGCGTTCGCCGAACGTGGCAATGCGCGCGTCATGCACGCGCAGGCCCTGGTTGCGCAGCACGAACGCCACGTCGGCCAGCAGGCCGGGGCGGTCGGGGGCGACCAGGGCGAATCGGGTTGCGCCGGGCTCATCGCGGAACTCGATGCGCGGCACGAAGCGGAAGTGACGCAGCTGCCGCGGCACCACCCGCCGCGACGGGCGCAGACGGCCCAGGTCACCGGCCAGCGCCTCGCGCAGCGCAGCTTCCAGGTTGGCGCTGCTGCCATCGGCGAAGGTATCGGCGGGGCTGACCTCAAAGGTATCGAAGATGGTGCCCGCGGGGCCGTCCAGTACCCGTGCGCGATGGATGCCGTAGCCCTTGCGGTCCAGCGTCATCACGATGGCAGCAAACAGGCCGTCGCGATCCGGCGAATGCACGAACACTTCCAGCGCGGGGTCGTCGACGCTGATGCGGCGCACCTTCACCAGCGCCTGGCCCTGCTTCACCGGCACCAGCGCAGCGGCCTGCCAGGCCAGCTGCTCCGGACGCAGGCGGATGAAGCCTTCATCAGGCATGACGGCGAACTGGCGGTCGATCGTGGCGTCGTCATAGCCCTGTTCGCGTACCAGCGCGCGCACGCTGTCACGCGCCTCGGCAACGCGCTCGGCGGCCGGCACCGGATGCTCCAGGCCCTCGCGCAGTGCGCGCCGCGTGGCGAAGTACAGATCGGCCAGCAGCCGGTCCTTCCAGGCGTTCCACAGCTTGGGGCTGGTGCCGGCGATGTCGGCGCAGGTCAGCAGGTACAGGTAGTCGAGGCGGTCGCGGCTGCCGACCAGGGTTGCGAAACGATGGATCACGGCCGGATCGGCGATGTCCTGCTTCTGCGCTGTCACCGACATGCGCAGGTGCTGTTCGACCAGCCACGCCACCAGTTCGGTATCCGAGGCACTGAGCGCATGCGCCTGGCAGAACGCGCGCGCATCCACCGCTCCCAGCTCGGAATGATCGCCGCCGCGGCCCTTGGCAATGTCATGGAACAGCCCGGCCAGCAGCAGCAGCTCCGGCTTGCGCAGCCGCGGCCACACTTCATGCGCGATCGAGAAGCGCTCGTCGGCACGGCTGCTGGCGAACTGGCCGATATTGCGCAGAACCATCAGCGTGTGCTGATCGACGGTGTAGACGTGGAACAGGTCGAACTGCATGCGCCCGCTGACCTGGGCGAACGCGGGAATCCACTGGCCCAGCACACCCAGCCGGGCCATCCGCGAGAGCGTGTCGACCGGGCGCTGGCCACGCAGCAGCGCCATGAACTGCTCACGCGCATCAGCATCGGCCTGGTCATAGGCGGGCAGCAGCGGCAGCGACTCGGCCAGTGCGCGCGCGGTCAGCGAATGCAGGCCACGCACCTGCGGGTTGTTGGCCCAGCCGGCGAACAGGGCGAACACCTGGCCGATGTCGCCGCGCGGCCACGCCGCCTCGTTCGCCGCCAGATAGCCGCGGCGCAGCGAGAAACCCACAGTCAGCGGTTCCGGCAGCGCTTCGCCGTCGAACTGCTCCTCGAAGCGTTGCAGCAGGCGGTCGCTGATCCGGCGCACCACCGAAGCGGCGCGATAGAACCCCTGCATCATCTTCTCGACGCCCAGGTTCTCGGCGTCGTCCTCAAAACCCAGCCGCGCGGCCAGTGTCTTCTGGTAATCGAAGCGGAGGCGCTCCTCCGGCCGCCGTGCCACCAGGTGCAGGCCGAAGCGCAGGCGCGCCAGCACCGCGCGCTCCCGCTGGAGCGCCGCGGCTTCGTCGGCACCCAGATGGCCCAGCCCGACCAGCGCCTCAAGGTCGCGAACGCCGAACGCGCGCAGCGCCATCCACCCCAGCGTATTGAGATCACGCAGCCCGCCGGGGCCATCCTTCAGATCGGGCTCGAGGTTGTCGGCGGTATCGCCGAAACGCTGGTGGCGGTTGCGCAGTTCCTCCAGCTTGGCCAGGAAGAAGGTGCGCGCCGGCCACAGTCCGCTGTCGTCGTCGGTTGCTTCGCGCAGCGCCCGGCGCGCCGCATCGTCGGCCAGGATCGGGCGCGCTTCGATCAGCGCGGTCAGCACGGTCTGGTCGGCGGCCGCCTCGCGGCACTGCGCCGCCGAGCGCACGGCATGGCTGACCGCCAATCCGCAATCCCACAGCAGGGCGAACAACCGCGCCAGGCCCGCTTCGTGGGCGAGCTGCGCTGGCGGCGCGCCGAACACCAGCAGATCGATGTCAGACCGTGGGAACAGCTCCCCACGGCCGTAGCCGCCCACTGCGAACAGGGACAGCCCGCTGTCGGACGGCAGGCAGCGCTGCCACGCCAGCCGGATCAGGTGATCGGCCGCGCGCGCGCGCAGTGCCAGCAGGCGCTCGATGTTGTCGCCCTGGTCGAAACGGCGGTACAGCCGCGTATCGGCCTGCTGCAAGGCCTGCCGTGCAGCGGAAGCCCAGTCCGGGTCGTTGAGCGACGCGGCCGGCGTGTCCAGCAGCGAACTCGCCGGCAGCATCCTCAGGAGACCTGCGATTCGCCCGGCGACAGGGTCAGCACGTCAACGCCGGTCTCGGTGACCGCGATCATGTGCTCCCACTGCGCCGACAGCTTGCGGTCCTTGGTCACCACGGTCCAGCCATCCGGCAGCACCTTGTTGTAACGGGTGCCCTCGTTGATCATCGGCTCGATGGTGAAGGTCATGCCCGGCTGCAGCACCAGGCCCTGCCCCGGGCGACCGTAATGCACCACCTGCGGCTCGTCGTGATAGACCTTGCCGATGCCGTGGCCGCAGTACTCGCGCACCACGCTGAAGCGCTCGCCTTCGGCATAGCTCTGGATCGCGTGGCCGATGTCGCCCAGGGTCGCCCCCGGACGTACCGCGCGGATGCCGCGCCACATCGCTTCGTAGGTGGTCTCCACCAGGCGGCGCGCCATCACCGACGGTGTGCCGACGAAGTACATGCGACTGGTGTCGCCGTGCCAGCCATCCTTGATGACGGTCACGTCGATGTTGACGATGTCGCCGTCCTTGAGCACCTTGCCTTCGCTCGGGATGCCGTGGCAGATGACATTGTTGACCGAGGTGCACACGGTCTTGGGGAAGCCGCGGTAGCCGACGTTGGCCGGAATGGCGCCCTGCACGTTGACGATATGGTCATGGCAGATGCGGTCCAGTTCCTCGGTGGTGACACCGGGCTTGACGTGGGGGGTGACGATGTCCAGCACTTCGCTGGCCAGGCGGCCGGCGATGCGCATCATCTCGATTTCCTGCGGGGTTTTCAGATTCACGCTCATGGCGCCCATTATCGCCGATCCGGCCGCAATCTGAACGAACGCCACCCAACTGGACGTTCCCGGCCATGCACAGTTCCGGCAAGGCGAGCGAAAGCGTGATCGCGCCCACATTCCGCAGCCCCTGTTTATCACGGATTACAGACACTTGGCGGTCCTAAGCTGGCGCCAGCGTCGCCGAAGCGGCCCCGAACGTGCCGCCTTCGCCTTGTTCAACGGACCTTCGGGTCAAGGAGGTTGTCCATGCGAATCCCACTGCGCTCCTCCCTTGCCGGGGCCATGACCGCGCTGCTGCTGGCCGGCCCGGCGCTGGCGGCCGATACCACCACCTTCAACGTCACCCTCGTGGTTACCAAGGCCTGCACGATCACGGCCGCGGCCGCCACCAACGTCGACTTCGGTACCGCCGCATCGACCACCGCGATACCTACCCTGGGCCAGGGCACGGTGACCGCCCAGTGCTCTGCGCTGACCCCGTATACGATCGCGCTGAACGCGGGTGCGAACGCTGGTACGGCCGGCGACGTCACCACCCGGCGCATGAAGAACACCGACGCGGCGGTGACCGCCAACAACTACGTCGGTTACCAGCTGTACCGCGACGCGGCACACAGCCTGGTCTGGGGGTCGACGACCGGCACCAATACCCAGGCCGGCATCGGCACGGGCCTGGCGGTCCCCTACATCGTCTACGGCCAGATCCTGAACCTGAGCACCAACAACGCGGCCGCCGGCAACTACCTGGACACGATCACCGCCACGATTACTTATTGATGGAGCACGCCTCCATGTCCCGACCCCGCCTGTGGCGCGCCGCCGGCGTGGCGTTGCTCGCCTGCCTGCTGGCCAGCGCCATGGCCACCTCCGCCGCCACCAGTCTGCAGGTCGCGCCCACCACCCTGCAGCTGGAGCCCCGCCAGCGTGCCGCCGAGCTGTGGCTGACCAACAGCGGGACCGCGCCGGTGAACCTGCAGGTGCGGTTGTTCCGCTGGGTCCAGCAGGATGGCAGGGAGCAGCTGCTGCCTGCCGATGGACTGCTGGCCACCCCACCGATGCAGGAACTGGCCGCAGGCCAGCAGCAGCTGGTGCGGGTGATGCGCACGGACAGCGAGGCACCGGCCTCCCAGCAGCATTACCGCCTGATCGTCGACGAAGTGCCGGACCTGGCCACCCGCGCCAGCGGCATGCAGTTCGTGCTGCGCTATTCGATCCCGGTGTTCATCCAGCCGGCCGGGGGCACGCCGGCGCCGCGCCTGCAGGCACGCCTGCTACGGCTGGACGACGGTCGCAGCGGCGTCGAGATCGGCAATTCCGGCGACAGCTACGCGCAGATCGCCGACCTGGCGCTGGGCAGTGTCGAACGCCCACGTATCGTCCACCCCGGCCTGCTGGGCTATGTGCTGCCCGGCCAGGTGATGCGCTGGCCCGTGGAGCGCACGGCGGTCGACCGGGACAACGACCAGATCACGGCCAAGATCAATGGCGAGTCGACGCAGACACCGCTATCGCCGCCACCGGCTCGCTGAGGCGGTGGTGGGCACGGTGCTCGCTGCCGCGTGGGTTCCCGCGGCTCCGGCCGCCGACGTGTCCGGCATCTCCGGCGTCTCCGCCGATGCCCTGCTGCCTCCCCCGACACCGCTGACGGCCAGCCAGACGCTGTACCTGGACGTCTCACTGAACAGCACGCCGCGCGGCCTGCTGCCCTTCACTGAAGCACGTGGCCGCCTGCAGGCCAGTCCGGAGGTGCTGCGCCAGCTCGGCTTCAGCGCCACCGGCGATGCACCGGTGTTTCTGGATCAGATCAGCGGCGTGGTCGCGCGCTACGACGCCCAGCTGCAGACACTGGCGCTGGATGTGCCGCTGGACCAGCTGACCCTGCCCACCACCCTGCTCGGCCGCCCGCAGGTGCGTACGCCGGCCGGCAGCGCCTCGCCGGGCCTGCTGCTCAACTACGACGTGTACGGCAGCCGCATCGAAGCACTCGGCAACCTTACCCTGAGCTCGGAACTGCGCCTGTTCGGCATCGGCAGCGGCACCTTCGAGAACACGGCGGTCACCCGTCGCTACCAGCAGCCGGACGACCGTCACTGGCGCAGCGAAAGCGTGCGCCTGGATACGCACTGGACACTGGATTTTCCCGAGTCGGCGACCACGCTGGAGATCGGTGATTTCTACAGCGGCTTTGTCGACTGGACCCGGCCGGTGCGCCTGGGCGGCGTGCAGGTCGGACGCAACTACGGGCTGCAGCCCTACCGCGTGCTGACACCGACGCCCGGCTTCCTGGGCGAGGCGGTGGTGCCGTCAACGGTGGAGCTGTACGTCGACGGGTTGCGCCAGTACAGCGGCCAGGTGCCGGTCGGACCGTTCCAGCTGGCGGCACAGCCGGGCATCAGCGGCACCGGCACCGCGCAGGTTGTGGTGACCGATGCCTTCGGCCGCATGCAGACGCTGGATTTCAGCTTCTATGGCACCCAGCAGCTGCTGGCCAAGGGCCTGTCGGACTGGTCGGTCGGTGCCGGACAACTGCGCGAAGCGTTCGGCGAACGCTCCTTCGAGTACGACAGCCGCACGGTGGCCAGTGCCAGCTGGCGTGGTGGCATCAGCGACACCTTTACCGGCGAAGCGCACGCCGAAGGCGGTGGCGGCCTGCTGCAGGCCGGCGTCGGTGGCTGGTGGTTGGCGGGCGAGGCCGGCGTGTTCAATGCCGCCTACGCGCACAGCCGCCTGCAGGGCCTGCAGGGCGGCCAATGGGCACTGGGCTACAGCTGGAACAACCGCCGCTTCAATTTCAATGTGCGCAGCGTACGCACCCACGGCGACTACCGTGATCTCGGCGCGCTGCAGGACAATCTGCCCCCGCGCATCAGCGAACAGGCCACTGCCGGTCTCGATCTGCTGGGGCTGGGAACGCTGAGCGCAAGCTACCTGCGGCTGCGCTACCCCGATGGCGACGACAACCGCTATGCCAGCCTGTTCTGGTCGCGTACCTGGAGCCAGCGCTGGTCGGCCTACCTGTCGGTCAACCAGAACCTGGACAGCAGTGACGACCGCAACATCTACCTGTCAGTGAGCGCCAGCCTCGGCAACAACCGCCAGGCCAGCCTCTCCAGCCAGCGCAACGGCGACAGCCAGGCCTGGGTGGCCGACATCACCCAGCCGGTTCCCGGCGATGGCAGTGCCGGCGGCATCGGCTGGCGCGCGCAGGTGCGCGGGGGCGACGAGGGCACAGGCGGCCTGGCCGAGGTCGGCATCCTCAACGACGTGGGGCGCTACGCGCTCGGCGCATCGCGCCAGGCCGGCATTGACTACGCCTATGCCAGCGCCAGCGGCAGCCTGGTGTGGATGGACGGGCACACCTTTGCTACCCGCGAGGTCTCCGACGCCTTCGCGGTGGTCAGCACCAGCGGCGTCGCCGGTGTGCCGGTACGGCTGGAAAACCGCCTGATCGGCGTCACCGACGACCGTGGCCTGCTGCTGGTCAGCCCCCTGCTGTCGTGGCAGCGCAACCGGGTCTCCATCGACACTCTCGACCTGCCGGCGGACATGCGCGCCGACCGCGTCGAGGACTGGGTAACACCCCGCCAGCGCGCCGGCACCGGCGTGACGTTCCATCTGCGCTCGCGGCCGTCGCTGACCCTGGTCCTGCAGGACATGGCCGGACAACCGCTGGAGGTGGGCAGCGAAGTGCAGCTGCCGCAGGGTCGCCAGGCCACCGTAGGCTACGACGGCCTGCTGTACCTGGAGGACGTGGCGCCGGGCAGCGTGCTGTACATCACCACCAGCCGCAGCCAGTGCCGGGTGAAGGTGCCGGCCACACCGGAAGTGGCTGCCAGCGGCGCCCGGCCCCGCCCGGCACCGGTACCGTGCATTCCCGAGGTGGCGCCATGAAGGTGCCCCTGCTCGGCCTGCTGCTCGTGCTCGGCCTGCTGGCCGCCACACCGGCGCACGCGGCGGCGGTGTGCACGGCCACCGCCAACCCCACCCTGCCGTTCGGCAACGTCAACAGCAATGCCCCCGGGCCCACTTCGGCCACGCTGAACATCACCGTCACCTGCACGACGGCGGCGCTGAGCCTGCTGGCCACTACCGGCGTGCGCGTGTGCGTGGGCATCGGTGCCGGCAGCGGCGGTGGCAGCAGCAGCACCTGGCGGACCCTGCGCACCAGTACCGGCACCCCTCCCGACACCCTGAACTTCCAGCTCTACAACAATGCCGGCTACAGCCAGGTCACCGGCCTGGTTCCCCGCGGTACGCCGCCAGCGCAGGAGCTGACCATGACCTACAACGTGCCGCTGGTGGTCGGCGGCAGCGGCGCGCAGTCCACCCAGCTGTTCGCACAGATCCCGGCCAACCAGGTGCTGGCCGCGGGCAACTACAGCAGCACCTTCAGCGGCGCCGACGTGGTGCTGACCTGGGCCTGGAACGAAGTGCTGCTCGGCAACGCCACCGTACCGGCCACCTGCAACGGCGGCGCCACCGGTACCAACAGCGCCAGCGCGGCCTTCAGCTTCATCGCGACCGCGACCGTGCTGCCACAGTGCGGCAGCTACCTCACCACCCCTCTGGACTTCGGCAACGTCACCGGCAGCATCACCAGCAACATCGACCGGACCGCCACCCTGACCCTGACCTGCCTGAAGAACACGGCATTCCAGATCGGCCTGGACAACGGCCAGAACAATCCCCCGGCGACCCCGACCCGGCGCATGCGCACCACCATCGGGGGCAGCAGTTACTACCTGGCCTATGAACTGTACCGCGACAGCGCACGCAACCAGCGCTGGGGCAACACGCTCACGGTCGATACCGCCAGCGGAACCGGTACCGGCAGTGCCCAGCAGCTGACGATCTACGGCCGGGTGCCGCCGGTCACCGGCCAGCCGCCGGCAGGTACCTACAACGATGTGGTGCAGGTGACGATCACCTACTAGCCGGTGCCGCGAGCACCTGCCCCTACAGATCCGGCGCGCCCGGCCGATAGCGTCCAGCGGGTATCCCGGCACGGTGGATGACAGGTGGTTCGCGCAGTTCCGATCCTGGCGATGATGCTCGCCGCCCCCCTGGCATGGGCCGAGCCGGCAGCCCCGGTGCAGGTGCGCCTGGTCGTAGTGGAAGCCTGCCAGGGCGATGCCGGCGGCCGCGCGTGTGCCGTTCCGCACCAGCGCAGCGATGCCCCGCAGCTGCCGGCACAGCTGCGTGAACTCGCCCCCGCGCCAGCCGCGCCCACCGACGACGCTTCCACCGCGCCGACATTCATCTACTAATGCCGATGCGCGCACTCCTTGCCCTGTTCCTGCTGCTGCCGGGGCTGCCTGCCGCCGCACTGGACCTGCTGCCCACGACCCTGCAGCTGCCCGCCGAAGGGGGCCGCACCGAACTCTGGCTGCACAACCCCGGCCCCGAGCGCTGGCAGGGCGAGGTGCAGATCCTGGCGTGGGAGCAGCAGCTGGACGCCGAACGGCTGCAGCCGAGCAACCGCATCCTGGCCAGTCCGACCCGACTGGATCTGGCGCCCGGCGCCCGCCAGCGGGTCTGGCTGCTGCCCCGCAGCGCCGTCCCGGTCGCCGCCGAGCAGGCCTACCGTATCGTGCTCGCCCCCGGCAGAAGCAGCCTGCCACGCTACTCGCTGCCGCTGTTCCAGGGTGCGGCTGCGCCGTCAGTGCGCCCGGCCGTGCGTGCCCGCGTCGAATCCAACGGGTCGCAGACTCATCTGCGACTGAACAACCCGGGCCGCCTGCATGCGCGCCTGGACGGGCTTTCATTCGAGTCCGCCGGCGGCCATCGCAGCGTGCTGCTGCCGGGCCTGGCCGGCTATGTGCTGGCAGGACGGGAAAGGCGCTGGACGTTGCCGGCACGCCGCGACGGCTATCTCGGCGGCCGCTTCCGGGCCCGCCTGCAGGACGGCCGGGAGGTCGTTCTGGACACATGGGACCCGTCAATTGCGGTGAACCCGCCCGCCGGGCTATAATCGCCGGGATGTCCTGCACGCTCCGTGCGCGGGACCCCGTCCACACCGGACGTCACCGGTGAATCCACACCTGCTGCCCCCATCCGTGCCGGGGTGCTCCGCAAGGAGTTCGGCCACGGAGGCAACAGGGAAGCCCAACCCCGGAACCGATCGCGCTTCCACGCGTCCCGCATACCTGTCCCGCGGGCGGAATCGCTGGTTCCATATCAGGAGTACTGCAATGCCCCAGGTCACCATGCGTCAGATGCTGGAAGCCGGCGTCCACTTCGGCCACCAGACCCGTTACTGGAACCCGAAGATGGCTCCGTACATCTTCGGCGCCCGCGGCAAGATCCACATCATCAACCTGGAAAAGACCGTCCCGCTGTTCAACGACGCGATGAACTTCATCTCGTCGGTTGCCCAGAAGCGCGGCACCGTCCTGTTCCTGGGCACCAAGCGCAGCGCCCGCGAAACCATCAAGGAAGAAGCCGAGCGTTGCGGCATGCCGTTCATGAACCAGCGTTGGCTGGGCGGCACCCTGACCAACTTCCGTACCGTCAAGCAGTCGGTTGCCCGCCTGAAGGAACTGGAAGCCGGTGAAACCGACGGCACCTTCGAGAAGCTGGTCAAGCACGAAGTGCTGGGCCTGCGTCGCGAGCGCGACAAGCTGGAAGCCTCGCTGGGCGGCATCAAGGACATGAACCGTCTGCCGGACGCCATCTTCGTCATCGACATCGGCCACGAAGACATCGCCATCAAGGAAGCCAAGAAGCTCGGCATCCCGGTGATCGCCGTGGTTGATACCAACTACAACCCGGAGCTGGTCGATTACGCCATCCCGGGCAACGACGACGCCATCCGCGCCGTGCAGCTGTACGCCCGTGCCGCCGCCGACGCCGTGCTGGAAGGCAAGGCCGCTGCTCCGCACGCCGCCTCGGTGCGCGAGGAAGAGTTCGCTGAAGCCGCCGCTGAAGGCGAAGAGAAGCCGGCCCGTCGCGCTCCGGCCAAGAAGACCGCCAAGAAGGGCGACGAAGCCCAGGCCTGATCCAGGCCCCGGGGTGGGCCCCAGCGCCCACCCCTCCTGCATGCCGCCCTCGGCGCGTGACAGGACCATGTCATACGGGCCGGCCACCATGCCGGCCCAACCCCTTTCTTTCGTGAGGTAATCCCGTGGAAATCACTGCTTCCCTGGTCAAGGAACTGCGCGAGCGCACCGGCGCCGGCATGATGGAATGCAAGAAGGCGCTGACCGAAGCCGCCGGCGACATCGACGCTGCGGCGGAACTGCTGCGCAAGTCCGGCGCTGCCAAGGCCGACAAGAAGGCTGACCGCGTGGCCGCCGAAGGCCGTCTGGGCCTGGCACAGGACGGCGGCAAGGCCGTGCTGGTCGAAGTCAACTCGGAAACCGACTTCGTCGCCAACGACGTCAACTTCAAGACCTTCGTCGACGCCGTTGCCGCTGCCGCCCTGGCATCGGGCGCTGCCGACGTCGAAGCGCTGAAGACCGCCAAGCTGGCCTCCGGCGAGACCGTCGAAGAAGCCCGCGCCCTGGCCGTGCAGAAGCTGGGTGAGAACATCCAGATCCGCCGCATCGCCAAGGTCGACGGCAACAACACCGTGGGTGCCTACGTCCACACCAATGGCAAGGTCGGCGTCCTGGTGGACCTGGTCGGCGGCGACGCCGAAC
Source organism: Stenotrophomonas sp. STEN225 (assembly GCF_056756445.1). Taxonomy (NCBI): domain Bacteria; kingdom Pseudomonadati; phylum Pseudomonadota; class Gammaproteobacteria; order Lysobacterales; family Lysobacteraceae; genus Stenotrophomonas; species Stenotrophomonas sp. STEN225. The sequence goes on from NZ_JBRRBV010000002.1 coordinate 315,903, forward strand.
TGGCCCGCGGCCTGGCCATGCACGTGGCTGCGCTGAAGCCGCCGCACAACAAGGCCGCCGACGTTCCGGCCGACTTCGTCGAGAAGGAAAAGGAAATCGAACTGGCCAAGATGTCCGAGAAGGACAAGTCGAAGCCGGCTGATATCCTGGAAAAGATCATCAGCGGCAAGATCAACAAGATCGTCAGCGAAGTGACCCTGTACGGCCAGGCCTATGTGCTGGACGGCGACAAGACCGTCGAGCAGGTGGTCAAGGCCGCCGGTGCCGACGTCGCTGGTTTCCAGCTGCTGGTCGTCGGCGAAGGCATCGAGAAGGTGGTGGAAGACTACGCCGCCGAAGTTGCCAAGGCGATGCAGGTCTGAGTCCAGCCTTCCGGCTGTGAAGCGACCACAAGGAGCCGCGGGGAACCGCGGCTCTTTTTTTATGCCGTCGGTGAACTTTGCGTTGCGCGCGAATCAGGCCGATACTCGGCGCAGGGAATCCTCAGTCACATAGCAGGATAGAAAGTCGCAGACTGTGATGAATTCCTAGGTATTCTTGCCCTAATGGAATTGAACGATCCGCCATGCCTCCCGAGCTGACAGCTGCCCTGGCGCTCTGCCGCAACCTTCCCTCGCCACCCGGTATTGCCCTGCGCATCATCGAACTGGCCCAGGATCCGGAAGCGGACATCGCCACCGCCGCCGACATCATCGCCATCGACATGGCGCTCAGCGCCCGCATGCTGCGCATCGCCAACTCGCCGCTGTATGCCAGCCGGCGGCGCATCGAGAATCTCGGCCAGGCACTGACCATGCTGGGCCTCAACGCCACCATCAGTCTGGCGCTGGGTTTCACGGTCACCCAGGGACTGACCGGAAGCGGTGCCGATCACGACCTGCGCCAGCGGGCCTGGAAGCGCAGCATCCTCAGTGCACTGGCTGCCAGCCAGCTTGGCCAGGCGCGCGGGCTGCGCCGCCTGGAAGAACTGATGCTGGCCGGACTGCTGCAGGACATGGGCGTGCTGTGCCTGGCCCAGGCCGAAGCCGAGCGCTACCTGCCCCTGCTGCGTGAAGCACGCGACAACCTCGACCTGGTTGCCCGCGAGCGCAACGTGCTGGGCTGCAGCCACGCCGATGTCGGCGCCTGGGTGGCCGAGCAGTGGGGCCTGCCGCGCTACCTGGTGGAGAGCATCAGCCACAGCGAAGACGAGGACGCCGCCGATTCGCCCTTCCAGGCGTGCGTGCAGCTGTCCGGCGCGGTCGCCGACATCTGGCTGGACGGCGACGCCGACGCGGCCCGCGAACGGGCGCTGCAGCAGGTGCATGACCGCCTGGATCTGGACAGCGCCCGCTTCGACCAGGTCCTGGCCCGCATCAGCGATGCCCTGCCCGATATCGCCAGCCTGTTCGAAGCCGGCCTGAATTCTCCGGCGCGGGTGCACGAACTGATCGATCACGCACAGGAGCTGGCCACCCTGCGCAACCTGCGCGAACTGCAGGATGCCGACCAGGCACGGCGACGCGCCGATGAATTCGAGGCGCGCGCCAAGCGGCTGGCCGACCAGGCCCACCGTGACGCGCTGACCGGCGTACTCAACCGGCGCCAGCTGGAAGCGGTGCTGGAGCAGGAATTCCTGCGCGCCGGCCGGCATGGCTGGCCGCTTTCGGTGGCCTTCATCGACCTGGACGACTTCAAGAAGATCAACGACGCTCACGGTCATCTGACCGGCGACGAGGTGCTGCGCGCCTTCGCCGGCAAACTGCAGGGCCAGCTGCGCAACAGCGACACCGTCGCCCGCTTCGGTGGCGAGGAGTTCGTGGCGCTGCTGCCCAATACCAGCGAATCGGTAGCGCTGGAGGTGATCCGGCGCGTACTGGCGAACATCGTCGCCACGCCGATGGCCGAACTCGAGGGAGGGCCGCTGTTCGTCACCTTCTCCGCCGGCGTGGCCACGCAGGGGGGCTACGAACGCTTCGCCGACGTGCAGGACCTGCTGCGCGCCGCCGATGACGTGCTGTATCGATCCAAGAACCTGGGCCGCAACCGGGTGATCGCCCGCTCCCCCGGCGCGCTGGGCCACGACGAACTGTCCGCCACTGCCGGCCTCGAAGCGGGCTGAACGGGACGCCCCGATGAGCGGGGCGATCCAGCCGATTTTGCGCCGCAGTGCACAAAACACTTTGGCCGGGCGCCGCATGCGCGTAGAATCGCCCGCGATTTCCACGCACCCGAGGTCCCCATGTCCAAGCTCGCCTATCGCCGCATCCTGCTGAAACTCTCCGGGGAGGCGCTGATGGGAGACGAGGACTACGGCATCGACCCGAAGGTCATCAACCGCCTGGCCCGTGAAGTGATCGAGGCCCAGCAGGCAGGGGCCGAAGTGGCACTGGTGATCGGCGGCGGCAACATCTTCCGCGGCGCCGGCCTCGCTGCCGGCGGCATGGACCGGGTCACCGGCGACCAGATGGGCATGCTGGCCACCGTCATCAACGCGCTGGCCATGCAGGACGCCCTGGAGAAGCTGGGCGCCAAGGCCCGCGTGATGAGCGCGATCAAGATCAACGACGTGTGCGAGGACTACATCCGCCGCCGCGCCATCCGTCACCTGGAAAAAGGCCGGCTGGTGATCTTCGCCGCCGGCGTCGGCAGCCCCTTCTTCACCACCGATTCCGGCGCAGCCCTGCGTGCCATCGAGATCGGTGCGGACCTGCTGCTCAAGGCCACCAAGGTCGATGGCGTGTACGACAAGGATCCGAACAAGCACAGCGACGCGGTCCGCTTCGACAGCCTGAGCTACGACGAGGTGATCCGCCGCGGCCTGGAAGTGATGGACACCGCCGCCTTCGCACTGGCCCGCGACAGCGATCTGCCGATGCGGGTGTTCGACATGGGCCAGCCGGGCGAGCTGCTGAAGATCCTCAGCGGCGAGAACATCGGCACCCTGGTCCAGGGCCGCGACCCGGCCTGAGCCTGAGCGCAAGGCGACGCCCGGGCCGATCCAGGCCCGGCAGCGTCCCGTATTCGCCTATAATCGCCCGATTCCAGTTACATCCAGGACCCGGGCGATGCTCAACGACATCAAGAACAACGCGCAGACGCGCATGGCCAAGAGCATCGACGCTCTGAAGCACACCCTCACCTCGATCCGCACCGGGCGTGCTACTCCGGCCCTGCTGGACCGCGTCACCGTCAATGCCTACGGCAATGCCAGCACCCCGCTGAACCAGGTCGCCTCGATCTCCAACGCCGACGCCCACTCGCTGCTGGTCACGCCGTTCGACAAGAGCATGATCAAGGAGATCGAGAAGGGGCTGTACAACGCCGAGTTCACCCCGAATACGCTGGGCACCGCGATCCGCATCAACATGCCGCCGCCGACCGAAGAGCGCCGCAAGGAACTGGTCAAGCAGGTGCAGAAGGAAGGCGAAGGCGCCAAGATCGCGATCCGCAACATCCGTCAGGACGCGAACAAGGAAATCGCCAAGCTGGTCAAGGACAAGGCGATCAGCGAAGACGAGAAGAAGCGCGGCGAAGACGATATCCAGAAGCTGACCGACAGCAACATCAAGGATGTCGACAAAGTCGTCGCGGACAAGGAAAAGGAACTGTTGTCGGTCTGAAGTCGATGCCTTCAGTCCCGCCTCCCCTGCCGGCCGCCCTGCCCCGCCACGTCGCCATCATCATGGATGGCAACGGACGCTGGGCACAGCAGCGCCGCCGCCCGCGCGTGATCGGCCACCGTGCCGGCGCGCGCGCGGTCAACCGCACCATCGAGCGCTGCCTTGAACTGGGCATCCCGGCGCTGACCCTGTTCGCCTTCTCCAGCGAGAACTGGGGCCGGCCGCAGGACGAAGTCGATGCGTTGATGAAGCTGTTCCTGGGTGCGCTCGACCGCGAAGTGGACGAGCTGCACCGCCGGGGCGTGCGCGTGCGCTTCATCGGCGAGCGCGAGCGCTTCGGCGCCTCGCTGGTCAGCCGCATGCAGCTGGCCGAACAGCGCACCGCCGGCAACACCACGCTGACCCTGTCGATCGCCGCCAGCTATGGCGGCCGCCAGGACATCGCCCGCGCGGCGCGCGCACTGGCTGCCGAAGTGGCGGCCGGGCGCCTGCTGCCCGAACAGATCGACGAGGCGCTGCTGGGCCGGCAGATGGCCCTGGCCGACCTGCCGGCACCGGACCTGTTCATCCGCACCGGTGGCGACACCCGCATCAGCAATTTCCTGCTGTGGCAGCTGGCCTACACCGAGCTGTGGTTCACCGAGGCACTGTGGCCGGACTTCGACGCCGCGATGCTGCAACAGGCGCTGGATGCCTATGCGGGCCGTGAGCGCCGCTTCGGCCTGACCAGCGCCCAGATCGCCGCCCTGGCCACTGAGACGTCCAGCCCATGACCAAGACCCGAGTCCTCGCCGCGCTGATCATGGCGCCGGTCGCCATTGCCGCGATCCTGCTGCTGCCGACGCAATGGCTGGCCGCCGCGGCCGCCGCCGTCCTGCTGATCGGCCTGTGGGAATGGCTGAAGCTGGCCGACGTTGAAGACACCCTGGCGCGCACCGTGCTGCTGGTATTGAACCTGCTGCTGATGGTGCTGCTGGTGTGGGCCGACGGCAGTACCCTGGTGCTGTTCCAGATCACCACGCTGGTCGGCGTCGCCTGGTGGCTGGCGGCGCTGGTCTGGCTGCGCTTCTTCAACTTCGGTGCACAGCCGGGCAGCCCCGCGCGCATCCTCAAGCTGCTGGCCGGCACACTGGCCATCGTGCCGGCCTGGGCCGCGCTGGTGCTGATCCACGCCGGCGGCGACCCGCCCGGCCGGCAGGGGCATCTGTGGCTGCTGGCCGCGCTGGCGCTGGTCTGGGCCGCCGATTCGGGCGCCTACTTTGCCGGTCGCCGCTTCGGCAGGCACAAGCTGGCCCCGCGCATCAGCCCGAACAAGACCTGGGAAGGCCTGGTCGGCGGCCTGCTGGCCGGCGTGGCCGTGGCCGTCGGCCTGGGCTGGCTGGCCGGTATCGACCTGGCCCACCTGCCGGGCCTGCTGATCACGTCCGTGGTCGCCGTGCTGGCCTCGGTGCTGGGCGATCTGTTCGAGAGCCTGATCAAGCGCCATGCCGGTGCCAAGGACTCGGGCAACCTGATCCCGGGCCATGGTGGCGTGCTCGACCGTGTCGACGGCGTCCTGGCAGCCGTGCCGGTGTTCGCGCTGGGCAAGGAAATCTTCGGATTCTGACCATGCATGCAGCAGCAGACCTGCGCCGGGTCGCCGTGTTCGGCGCCACCGGATCGATCGGTGCCTCCACCCTGGATGTGATCGCGCGCCATCCGCAGCGCTACCGGGCCACCGTGCTTGCCGCCGGCCGCCAGGTGCAGGCGCTGCTTGCGCTGTGCCGCCAGCATCAGCCCCTGCACGCGGTGATCGCCGACGAGGCCCTGTACCCTGCGCTGCGCGACGGTCTGCGCGAGGCCGGCCTGGCGACCCAGGCCCACGCCGGCCAGGCAGCGCTGGACCAGCTGGCCGCCAGTGACGCCTGCGACACCGTGGTGGCCGCCATCGTCGGCGCGGCAGGGCTGTCCTCGACCCTGGCCGCCGCCGCCGCGGGCAAGCGCATCCTGCTGGCGAACAAGGAATCACTGGTACTGGCGGGCGAACTGCTGACCCGTACCGCCGAACGTGCCGGGGCCGAGATCATCCCGATCGACAGCGAGCACAGCGCCATCTTCCAGTGCCTGCGCTCGCGCGACGCCAGCCTCGAAGGCGCCGGGGTGCGCCGGATCCTGCTCACCGCCTCCGGTGGCCCGTTCCGTGGCCGCAGCCGCGCCGAACTGGCGCAGGTCACCCCGGCCCAGGCCGTGGCCCACCCGAAGTGGTCGATGGGGCCGAAGATCTCGGTCGATTCCGCGACCCTGATGAACAAGGGCCTGGAAGTGATCGAGGCCCACCACCTGTTCGCCGTGCCGGGTGAACGCATCGAGGTGCTGGTCCATCCGCAGAGCCTGGTCCATTCGCTGGTCGAATTCGTCGACGGCTCGACCCTGGCGCAGATGGGCCTGCCGGACATGCGCACCACCCTGGCCGTTGGCCTGGGCTGGCCGCAACGAATCGCCTCGGGCGTGGCCGGGCTGGATCTGCTGGCGCAGGGCCGGCTGGATTTCGAGGCGCCCGATACCGAGGCCTTCCCCTGCCTGGCGCTGGCCTGGCAGGCGATGCGCGCCGGTGGCACCGCCCCGGCGATGCTGAACGCCGCCAACGAAGAGGCCGTTTCAGCGTTTCTTCAGGGCCGGATCGGTTTCCTGACCATCCCGGCGCTGGTTGCTAACGCTCTTTCAACACTGCCGACCGAGCCAGCCGATACACTGGAGGTCCTGTTGTCCGCCGACCAGCGCGCACGCCTGCTGACCCTGAACGCCATCGACGCCGCCTGAACCGCCCGCCTGCCCAGCCCTGCATGACGACGCCGCCCCTGCCCGCCAACGTGAGCCTGCATGACTGACTTCATCGGATCGGTCTGGTGGATGATTGTCAGCCTGGGGCTGCTGGTCACCTTCCACGAGCTCGGGCATTACTGGGTCGGCCGCCTGTGCGGAGTCAAGGTGCTGCGCTTCTCTGTCGGCTTTGGCCGGCCGCTGTGGTCGCGGCGCGACCGGCATGGAACCGAATTCGCCATTGCTGCGATTCCGCTGGGCGGCTATGTGAAATTCCTCGACGAGCGCGAAGTCGAGGTGCATCCGCAGGAACGCGGCCAGGCGTTCAACCACAAGACGGTCTGGCAGCGCATCGCCATCGTTGCTGCCGGGCCGGTCGCCAACCTGCTGCTGTGCATCCTGCTGCTGTGGGCGATGTTCGTGATAGGCAAGCAGGACTATTCGCCCACCCTCGGCCGCACCAGCGGCATCGCGGCGACGGCGGGGCTCAACAGTGGTGACCGCGTGCTGCGCGTGGACGACCGCCCGGTCAGCACCCTGGGCGAGGCCAGCATGGCCCTGACCGCGGCAGCGATGGACCGTCGTGATGTCACGCTGGACGTGATCGACCGCAGCGATCAGGTGCATGCCCGTACCCTGCCGCTGTCGCAGCTGCCGGCAGGCTTCGATGAACGGCGGGTGCCGATCCTGGCGGGCCTGTACTGGCAGTCATGGCTGCAGCCCGCCCTGGTCGACAGGCTCACACCGGATTCCGTTGTTGCGGGCCAGCTGCAGCCGGGCGACCTCATCGTGGCCATCGACGGGCAGCGCATTGACAGCGTCGACCAGGTGATCGGCGAAATCCAGGCCCTGGGCCGCACCGGCGGCCCCGGCATGATCGAAGTCCTGCGTGGCGGCGAGCGGCTGGCACTGGAAGTGACTCCGCGCCAGGGCAAGGACGGCAAGGGCGAGCCGGTCTGGCAGATCGGCGTCGGTTTCCCCACCACCTACAGCCCGGCCTACGACACCCTGCTGCGTTACGGGCCCCTGGACGCGGTCACCGTGGCGGTGCGTGAAACCGGCCGGCTGGCCGCCGACTCGCTGGGCATGATGGCCCGCATCGTGACCGGCAAGGCCTCGCTGCAGAACGTTTCCGGCCCGGTCACCATCGCCCGTGTGGCCAATGTATCGGCCAAACGTGGGCTCGACTGGTTCCTGCAGTTCCTCGCGCTGCTGTCGCTGAGCCTGTGCATCATCAATCTGCTGCCGATCCCGATCTTGGACGGCGGCCACCTGCTGTATTACCTTATCGAGTTGGTCAAGGGCAGCCCGCTGAGCGAGCGTGCCATCGCCGCCGGCCAGTACATCGGCCTGGCGTTGCTGGCCGGGCTGATGGGGTTGGCGTTCTACAACGACATCCTCGGCCTGGTCCCGCGATGAACTTTTCCACGTTGTTGCCGTCTACAGCGTCGGCATCCCGCACCAATGAAATCGACCTTCCTACCGGACGTGACATGACGCGACTCCCCAATCGCCGCCTGCTGGCCCTCGCCCTCGCCGCCGTCACCGGCGCTCCCGCCCTGGCCCAGGCAGCCGAGCCCTTCACTGTCAGCGACATCCGCGTCGACGGCCTGCAGCGCATCAGCTCGGGTACGGTATTCACCTACCTGCCGGTGGAGCGTGGCGAGACGGTCACCGACAGCAAGGTCGGCGAAACCATCCGCGCCCTGTACAAGACCGGCTTCTTTGAGGACGTGCAGCTGGACCGCCAGGGCAACATCCTGGTGGTGACGGTCAAGGAACGCCCGGCGATCAACAAGCTGACCGTGACCGGCAACAAGGACATCAAGTCCGACCAGCTGCTCAAGGGCCTGTCCGACATCGGCCTGACCGAAGGTGGGACGTTCGATCGCCTGAGCCTGGACCGCGTGACCCAGGAACTGCGCCGCCAGTACAACGACCGCGGCAAGTACAACGTCGAGATCACCCCGACGGTGAGCCCGCTGGACCGCAACCGTGTGGACATCGCCATCGCGATCAAGGAAGGCAAGGCGGCCAAGATCCGCCATGTCAACCTGGTCGGCACCGAGAAGTACGACAGCAAGGACATCCTGGAAACCTGGGAATCCAAGGAGCACAACTGGGCCTCGTGGTACCGCCGCGATGACCAGTACTCCAAGGAAAAGCTGTCCGGCGACCTGGAAAAGCTGAACTCGTGGTACCTCGACCGGGGCTACGTCGACTTCAGCATCGACTCCACCCAGGTGTCGATCAGCCCCGACAAGCGCGACATGTTCCTCACCGCCGGCGTGACCGAGGGTGAGCAGTACAAGATCTCCGAGATCAAGGTCAGCGGCGACACCATCCTCCCGCAGGAGGACGTGGAGCGCATGGTGATCCAGAAGTCCGGCGACACCTTCTCGCGGGCGCTGCTGGAATTCAGCTCGGACACGATCACCAACTCGCTGTCCAACATCGGCTACGCGTTCGCCAAGGTGAACCCGATCCCGACCACCAACCGTGCTGACCAGACCGTTGCCATCAACATGCAGGTGGTGCCGGGCCCACGCGTGTCGGTGCGTCGTATCGTCTTCCGCGGCAATACCCGCACCTCCGACGAGGTGATGCGTCGCGAAATGCGCCAGTTCGAGAACAGCTGGTACTCGCAGGCCGCGATCGACCGCTCCAAGATCCGCCTGCAGCGCCTGGGCTATTTCGAATCGGTGGATGTGGAAACCCCGGCCGTCAGCGGCAGCAACGACCAGGTCGACGTCGTCTACAACGTCAAGGAAACCACTTCCGGCAGCTTCGTGTTCGGCCTGGGCTACTCGCAGTCCTACGGCATGACCACCTCCGTGCAGCTGTCGCAGAACAACTTCCTCGGCGGCGGCAACCGCGTGTCGGTGGAAGCCTCGCGCAGCAGCTACCTGCAGCGCTATGGCTTCAGCTACACCAACCCGTACTTCACCGATGACGGCGTGTCGCTGGGCTACAACCTGTCCTGGCGCGAACTGGACTACTCCGACTTCAACACCGCGCAGTACAACAGCACCAACGGTGCCGCGCAGGTGGTGTTCGGCGTGCCGCTGACCGAAACCGACTCGGTCTCGCTGATGTTCGGCATCGACAGCAACCAGATCTCGACGTACCAGAACGCAACGCCGCAATCGATCATCGACTACATCAACGCCGTCGGCCGCCGCACCTTCCATGCCTGGCGCACCGAGCTCGGCTGGGCACGCGATTCGCGCAACGACTACTTCATGCCGACCCGCGGTACCTACCAGCGCATCGGCCTGGAGACCACGCTGCCGGGTTCGACCGTCGAGTACTACAAGCTGAACTACCAGATCTCCAAGTACTGGCCGATCATGCCGTCGCTGGTGATCAACACGCGCGCGGAAATCGGCTACGGCGACAGCTACGGCAAGGACACCTCGCGTGATCTCTGCTACACCGAGCCGACCGCGGCCAACCCGAACCCGGTGCAGACCGTGAACTGCAACCCGAACTCGCCGGACTACGTGAAGACGGTGACCGCCAGCGGCCTGCCGTTCTACGAGAACTTCTACGCCGGCGGTACCAACTCGGTGCGCGGCTTCGAGGACAATACGCTGGGCCCGCGCGAAATCACCCCGGGGTACCCGGACGGCCAGCCGCTGGGCGGCTCGGTGAAGACGGTCGGCTCGGTGGAAGCCTACTTCCCGCGCCTGTTCGACAGCCCCTCGGCGCGCGTGTCGGCCTTCGTCGACTTCGGCAACGTCTACAACGGCACCAAGAACTTCAAGGCCAACGAGCTGCGCGTGTCCACCGGTGTGGCCCTGCTGTGGCGTGCCCCGGTCGGTCCGATCTCGATCAGCTATGCGTTCCCGCTGAAGAAGGAAGACGACGACAAGATCGAGCGTCTGCAATTCACCTTCGGTGGGCAGTTCTAAGAACTGACCACCGAAGGTGCGCCGCGGCTTGCTGCGCAAGCAGTGGGTCCCGACCTACCCCCTATCCCCCGCGCCGCTGGCGCGCCCCCCTTAACAGAAGGGGGGCTCTCCACCAGACGGGGTACGAAGCGCCGGGCTCTGCCCGGCGTTTTCGTTTAACCCGGATGGCTGAAGCGCACGATCTGCTTTTGATCTTTTCTGTTTTCCGCGGCTGGCACTCGCGCCACGCTGTCAGAGGTCGGGCGGGTCGGGGCTGCGGGGGTGTGAGCCGCATGGATGCGGCGATCAAGGCTACAGGGACGTACTTGCGCCGTCCCCCGCAGCCCCGACCCGTCCGACCCAGCCCATGAGCCTGGCTCTGCCGGCCGCGAGGGGCCCCGCCGTTGGCTGCACAACTGCCCCCCGCATGACCGCAATGGCGTCACACGTTAAACTCCCGCCGTGAATACTCCCTCCTACACCGCCCAGCAACTCGCCGAGCAGTTCGGCCTGCAGGTCCATGGCGACCCCGCCACCGCCATCCATGGCGTGGCCACCCTCGCCCATGCCGGCCCAGGCCAGCTGACCTTCCTCGCCAATCCGCGCTATCGCACCCAGCTGGCCGACAGCCAGGCCTCGCTGGTGGTACTGCGTGCCGACGATGCCGAGGCGGCTCCCGGCGCCGCGCTCGTGGCCAAGGACCCGTACACCACCTTCGCCAAGATCGCCGCGCTGTTCGACATCGCACCGACGCGCCCGCCGGGCATCCATCCCAGCGCCGTCATCGATCCCACTGCCCAGGTCGCAGCCAGCGCCCATATCGGTCCGTTCGTGTCCATCGGCGCCCGCAGCGTGGTCGGCGAGAACTGCATCATCGGCACCGGCAGCGTGATCGGCGAGGATTGCAGCCTGGACAACGGCTGCGAACTGATTGCGCGGGTCACCCTGGTCACCCGCGTCCGGCTGGGCAAGCGTGTGCGCGTCCACCCCGGCGCCGTGCTCGGCGCCGATGGCTTCGGCCTGGCGATGGACGCGGGCAGGTGGATCAAGGTGCCGCAGCTTGGCGGCGTGCGCATCGGCGACGACTGCGAAATCGGCGCCAACACCTGCGTGGACCGCGGCGCGCTGGAAGACACCGTGCTGGACGAAGACGTGCGCCTGGACAACCTGGTGCAGATCGCACACAACGTGCAGATCGGCGCGCACTCGGCCATCGCTGGCTGCACCGGCATTGCCGGCAGCGCCAAGATCGGACGTTACTGCCTGCTCGGCGGCCACGTAGGCGTGGTCGGCCACCTGGAGATCTGCGACAAGGTCGTGATCACCGGCAAATCGGTGGTGCGCAACTCCATCCATGAGCCGGGCGAGTATTCGTCCGGCACCCCGTTGACCGACAACCGCACGTGGCGCAAGAACGCCGCGCGCTTCAAGCAGCTCGATACGCTGGCCCGGCGCATCCTGGCTGTGAGCAAGGAGAAAGAATGAACGACACGCTGCAGCTTCCGATCGATGTCCTCCAGATCCAGGAGCTGATCCCGCACCGCTACCCGTTCCTGCTGGTGGACAAGGTCCTCGAGCTGGATGTGGACGCCAAGCGCATCCTTGCCCAGAAGAACGTGAGCATCAACGAGCCGTTCTTCCAGGGCCATTTCCCGGGCCGCCCGATCATGCCCGGCGTGCTGATCATCGAGGCACTGGCGCAGGCCGGCGGTGTGATGACCCAGCTCTCGCTCGGCCGCGATGCGCAGTCCAAGCTGTTCTACATGGTCAAGGTGGAGAACGCCCGCTTCAACAAGCAGGTGGTGCCGGGCGATGTGCTGCTGCTGGACGTGCAGATGAAGCGGCTGATCCGCAACATGGGCTGGTACTACGGCGAAGCCAAGGTCAACGGCGAAGTGGTGGCCTCTGCCGAGGTCATGTGCGCCGGTGCCAAGGGCTGAGCCATAACGGAGCCAGGAATGACTGACAACGCCCCACGGATCCACCCCACCGCCGTCATCGACCCGTCCGCCCGGCTGGCCGACGATGTGCAGGTCGGTGCCTTCACCCTGATCGGTGCCGATGTGGACATCGGCGCAGGCACGGTCGTCGGCCCACACTGCAGCATTCTCGGACCGACCCGGATCGGCCGCGACAACCGCTTCATCGGCCACGCAGCCATCGGCGGCGAGCCGCAGGACAAGAAGTTCGCCGGTGAACGCACCGAACTGGTGATCGGCGACCGCAACGTGTTCCGCGAGTTCGTCACCGTCAACCGCGGTACCGGCGGCGGCGGTGGCATCACCACGATCGGTGACGACAACTGGATGCTGGCCTATACGCATGTGGCACACGACTGCCACGTCGGCAACGCCTGCGTGTTCTCCAACAACACCACGCTGGCCGGCCACGTTACTGTCGGCGACTACGTGATCATCAGCGGCTTCGCCGGTGCCCATCAGTTCTGCCGCATCGGCGCCCACGCCTTCCTCGGCATGGGTGCGCTGACCAACGGCGATGTTCCGCCGTTCACCATGGTGGGCTCCGATTCGCTGGGCCGTCCGCGCGGCATCAACAGTGAAGGCCTGAAGCGCCGCGGTTTCGATGCCGAACGCATCTCCGCCATCAAGCGTGCCTACCGGACCCTGTACGTGGCCGGCCTGCCGCTGGCCGAAGCCAAGCAGCAGCTGGTGGAACAGGCGCGCGACAGCGAGGACGTGAAGTCCATGCTGGAGTTCATCGAACACGCAGAGAGGCCCCTGCTGCGATGAGCAGCACGTCCGGCCAGGCGCCGGCCGGCGCCGCTGTCATTCCGCTGGCCTCCCTGGCCGGCAGCGTGCCTGCACAGCGGGTGCTCAGCGAGCGGCCGCTGCGGATCGCACTGGTGGCCGGTGAGGCCTCCGGCGACCTGCTCGGTGCCGGCCTGGTGCGCGAGTTGAAGGCCCGCTTCCCGAACGCCGAGTTCGCCGGCATCGGCGGCGATGCCATGCGCAATGCCGGTTGCCAGACCTGGCACGACGCCAGCGAACTGGCGGTGATGGGGCTGACCGAAGTCCTGCGCCACCTGCCGCGCCTGTTGAAGCTGCGCTCGGCCTTCCGCCAGCGCGCGCTCGAGTGGCAGCCGGACGTGTTCATCGGCATCGATGCGCCGGACTTCAACCTGGGCATCGAGCGCTGGCTGAAGCAGCGTGGCGTGCGCACCGTGCATTACGTCAGCCCTTCGGTCTGGGCGTGGCGCGAGAAGCGCGCCGAGAAGATCGGCAACAGTGCCGACCTCGTGCTGTGCCTGTTCCCGATGGAACCCCCCATCTACGCCCGGCACGGAATCGACGCGCGCTTTGTCGGTCATCCGATGGCCGATGACATTCCGCTGCAGGGCAACCGCGACGAAGCCCGTGCCGCGCTGGGCCTGCCGGCCACGGCGAAGGTGCTGGCGGTGCTGCCGGGCAGCCGCCTGGGCGAGATCTCGCGCCTGGGCGAGCCGTTCTTCGAGGCTGCGTGGCAGGTTTCCGAGCGGATTCCGGGGCTGCACGTCGTGGTGCCTGCCGCCAATGCCGCCTGCCGTCGCCTGATCGAGGAACAGCTGTCGCGTTCGGCGCTGCCGGTCGCCTACTCGCATGTGCTTGATGGCCAGGCCCGCGACGCCATGATCGCCGCCGACGTGGTGGTGCTCGCCTCCGGTACCGCGACCCTGGAAGCCATGCTGGTGAAGCGGCCGATGGTGGTCGGCTATCGCGTCAACGAACTGACCTACCGCCTGGTCAAGGCGCTGGGCCTGATCAAGGTCGACCGCTTCGCCCTGCCCAACATCCTGGCCGGCCAGGACCTGGCACCGGAGCTGATGCAGCACGACTGCACGCCGGACAAGCTGGCCGCCGCCATCCAGCAGTGGTTCGACCATCCGCAACGGGCCGCCGACCTGCAGGGAACCTATTCGCGCCTGCATGAACGCCTGCGCCGCAATGCCTCGGCACGCGCCGCCGACGCTGTCGGCGAGCTGCTGGTACGCGAGCTGGACAAGGCATGAGCCGCCGCCACGCCGCCGCAGCCAGCCTGGCCCTGTTCGACGGTTCACTGCGGGTTGAACCGGACCGCCTGGTCGCCGGTGTCGATGAGGCCGGCCGTGGCCCGCTGGCCGGGCCGGTCGCCGTCGCGGCGGTGGTATTCGATCCTGCCCGCCCGCGCATCAACGGCCTGGATGACTCCAAGCAGCTCACCGCCGCGCGCCGCGAGCAGCTGTACGATCGAATCATCGATCGCGCCCTGGCCTGGCATGTGGTGCTGGTGGACGTAGCAGCGATCGACCGCCTGAACATCTACCAGGCCACCCTGCAGGGCATGCGCGACGTGGTGGCGGCCGTGGCCCACGTGGCCGGCTTCGCCCGCATCGACGGCAACGTGGTTCCGAAGGGGCTGGTACTGCCGGCGCAGGCGCTGGTTGGTGGCGATGGCATCGACCGCGCGATCATGGCGGCCTCGATCCTGGCCAAGGTGTCGCGCGACCGGTACATGCAGGACCTGCACGTACAGCATCCGTACTACGGTTTCGACCAGCACAAGGGCTACGGCACTCCGGCCCACCTGGCGGCACTGCGTGAACACGGCCCCTGTGGCGAGCACCGGCGCAGTTTCGCCCCGGTGCGTGAATGCCTGGAAAACCCGGCGGCCGCGGCCATCGCCTGAACAACCGCCGCCGGGCATGGCCCGGCGGCATCGTGCGCCCACATTGCCGCGGTAGCGCCGGGCCATGCCCGGCGGCCTGTTCGCGCAATCGACGTGCCGTCAAGAGCTTGTCGCCTCCCCCTGCCCTCGCTACCCTGACCGGGCATTCCAGCGCTTCCCGACCCCGGCGACGAACTCCCGTCGGCACCCGGGGCCCCCGCGCTCCAACCTGGTCCGGCATGTCCAACTCCCGTTTCGTACATCTCCACGTCCACACCGAGTTCTCGCTGGCGGACTCGACCATCCGTGTGCCGGCCAAGCCGGACCAGGCCGACCCGAAGAAGGCCAAGCAGGCCAACCTGCTGTCACGCTCGGTCGAGCTGGGCCTGCCCGCGCTGGCGGTGACCGACCTCAACAATCTGTTCGCCCTGATCAAGTTCTACAAGGCAGCCGAAGGCGTGGGCATCAAGCCGATCGCCGGCGCCGACGTGATGATCGCCGAGGAGGGCCAGGACCCGTGGCGGATGACCCTGCTGTGCCGCGACCGCGAAGGCTACCTGAGCCTGTCACGGCTGCTGACCCGTGCCTGGATGGAGGGCCATCGTCCGGAAGGCGGCGTCGCCGTGCATCCGGACTGGTTGAAGGCGGGCAACGCCAACCTGTTCGCGCTGGCCGGGCGCGAGAGCCTGGCCGGGCGCCTGGCGCTGGACGGCAAGCACGACCTTGCCGAGCAGCATCTGGCCGACTGGCAGCGGGTGTTCGGCGATGGCCTGCACCTGGAGCTGACCCGCACCGGCCGCGACGGCGAGGAGGCCTTCAACCGCTTCGCGCTGATGGCCGCCGGCCAGCGCGGCCTGCCGGTGGTGGCCAGCAACGATGTGCGCTTCCTTGCACCGTCGGACTTCAGCGCGCATGAGGCACGTGTGTGCATCTCGACCGGCCGCGTGCTGGACGATCCCAAGCGGCCGCGCGAGTACAGTGACCAGCAGTACCTGAAGTCGGCCGAGGAGATGTGCGCGCTGTTCGCCGACATCCCCGATGCGATCGACAACACGCTGGCGCTGGCCGAGCGCTGCAACATCGAGATGCGGCTGGGCACCTACTTCCTGCCCAACTACCCGGTGCCGGACGACGAGACCCTGGATACCTGGATCCAGAAGATGTCGCGCGACGGCCTGGAAGAACGCCTGCAGAAGAATCCGCTGGCGCCGGGCAAGACCCGCGAGGAGTACTTCGAGCGCCTCGAATTCGAGCTCGACACCATCATCAAGATGGGTTTCCCCGGCTACTTCCTGATCGTGGCCGACTTCATCCAGTGGGGCAAGAACCAGGGCATCCCGATCGGCCCGGGCCGTGGTTCCGGTGCCGGTTCGCTGGTGGCGTGGGCGCTGAAGATCACCGACCTGGATCCGCTGCCCTACAACCTGCTGTTCGAGCGGTTCCTGAATCCGGAACGCGTGTCGATGCCCGACTTCGACATCGATTTCTGCATGGACCGCCGCGACGAAGTGATCGACTACGTCGCGCGCAAATACGGGCGCGAACGCGTCAGCCAGATCATCACCTACGGCACCATGGCCGCCAAGGCCGTGGTGCGCGATTCCGGCCGTGTGCTCGGTTTCCCCTATGGCCTGGTTGACGGCGTCTCCAAGCTGATCCCGAACATCCTCGGCATCCACCTGAAGGATGCGCTCGGCAAGGGCAAGGAAGGCCCGGGCTCGGAGATGGCATCGGCCGAGCTGATCCAGCGTTACGAGACCGAAGACGATGTCCGTGACCTGATCGATCTGGCGCTGCAGCTGGAAGACCTCACCCGCAACGCCGGCAAGCACGCCGGTGGCGTGGTGATCGGCCCCGAGCCGCTGAGCGAGTTCTGCCCGCTGTACGCCGAACACGACGAGAACGGCATCGGCAAGAACCCGGTCACCCAGTTCGACAAGAACGACGTCGAAGAAGTGGGCCTGGTGAAGTTCGACTTCCTTGGCCTGCGCACGCTGACCATCATCGACTGGGCAGTGAAGGCGATCAACAAGCGCCACGCGCGCGCCGGCATTCCGCCGGTGGACATCGCGGCGATCCCGCTGGACGACGCGCCGACCTACAAGGACATCTTCGCCAACGGCAACACCGGTGCGGTCTTCCAGTTCGAATCCTCCGGCATGCGCCGCCTGCTGAAGGACGCACGCCCCGACCGTTTCGAAGACCTGATCGCGCTGGTGTCGCTGTACCGCCCCGGACCGATGGACCTGATTCCGTCCTTCAACGCGCGCAAGCACGGGCAGGAAGAGATCATCTATCCCGATCCGCGCACCGAAGCCATCCTCAAGGACACCTACGGCATCATGGTGTACCAGGAGCAGGTGATGCAGATGGCGCAGATCGTCGGCGGCTACTCGCTGGGCGGCGCCGACCTGCTGCGTCGTGCGATGGGCAAGAAGGTGCCGGCCGAAATGGCCAAGCACCGCGAGATCTTCCGCGAGGGTGCGGCCAAGGGCGGCGTCGACGGCCCCAAGGCCGACGAGATCTTCGACCTGATGGAGAAGTTCGCCGGCTACGGCTTCAACAAGTCGCACGCCGCTGCCTACGCGCTGGTCAGTTACCAGACCGCGTGGCTCAAGCGCCATTACCCGGCCGAGTTCATGGCGGCCACGCTGTCTTCGGACATGGACAACACCGACAAGGTGGTCGGCTTCCTCGACGAGGTGCGCAACCTCGGCCTGACCGTGCTGCCGCCGAAGGTGAACCAGTCCGCCTTCATGTTCGAGGCAGCCACGCCGGACACCATCCAGTACGGCCTGGGTGCGATCAAGGGTGTCGGCCAGGGTGCCTGCGAAGCGGTGGTGGACGAGCGCCTGCGGGGCGGAAACTACACCGACCTGCTCGATTTCTGTACCCGCGTCGGCTCGGCCAAGCTCAACCGGCGCACCCTGGAAGCGATGATCAACTGCGGCGCACTGGATGAGCTGGGCCGCAACCGCGCCTCGCTGATGCTGCAGCTGCCGGAAGTGATCAAGGCCACCGAGCAGATGGCACGCGAGCGCGCCTCCGGGCAGAACTCGCTGTTCGGTGGGCCGGACCCGACCGCGACGACGATCCAGCTGGACCTGCCGGAGGCCGAAGAGTGGCCCCTGCTGCAGCGCCTGAACGGCGAGCGCGACACGCTGGGCTTCTACCTTAGCGGCCATCCATTCGATCCGTGGCGCGACGACGTGCGCGATCTGGTCGGCAACGATCTGGGCGCGGTGGAAAAGATCTGGAGTGCCAACAGCGGCGGTGGTGGTGGCGGTGAGAAGCGCTGGCGCCCGGAAGTGCAGACCGTGCTGGCTGGCCAGGTGGTCGGCGTTCGCCGCAAGGGCGAAAGCCAGATCTTCATCCAGCTCGAGGACGGGCGTGGACGCGTGGAGTGCAGCGCGTTCTCCGACACCCTGGCCGAGTTCGGCCACCTGATGACCAAGGACCGCATCCTGGTGGTCAAGGGCGGCCTGCGTGAAGACGAATTCAACGGTGGCTACGCCCTGCGCATCCGCCAGTGCTGGGATTTCGATGAGGTCTGCGCCAACTACGCTACGCGCCTGTCGCTGCGGCTGGACCTGCGCCAGCAGCGGCCGGTGTGGGAGCGCATCGATGCCCTGCTCGACCGCCATCGCCCCGGCCGCACCCCCCTGCGCCTGGACCTGCTGCTGAAGGGCCCGCACGGTGGCATCGCCGGCATGCTCGACGTGTCCGGACAGAGCGCCGTGCGCATCGACTCGAAGCTGATGGAAGCGCTGCGCGCCGACCCGGCCGTGCGCACCCTGAAGGTGCGCTACAGCCCGCCCTGGGCCAGCTGATCCCGCCCCGCCAGGTCCCGCGTCCAGCCGGCGCGGCCAAGGCAGCGCGCTGCCTGCCGGCCAGCCCCTCCGTACGCTCCAGACAGGGGCGTACGGGGAATTTCACCGGGTTCGGCTACACTTTCCTCCTTCTTTACACGACGGCTTCCGATGAATCCGAACTACCTCGACTTCGAGCAACCCATCGCCGACCTGGAAGCGAAGATCCAGGAGCTGCGCAACGCCAGTGCCGGTCCGGCGGTCAATGTCGAGGCCGAAGTGCACGCGCTGCAGGACAAGCTGCGCATGCGTACCGCACAGATCTTCCGCAACCTGACCTCCTGGCAGGTGCTGCAGCTGGCCCGCCACCCGTCGCGGCCCTACACCGCCGATTACATCCGCATCATCTTCGATGAGTTCCAGGAACTGGCCGGTGATCGCGCCTTTGCCGACGACAAGGCCATCATGGGCGGCCTGGCCCGCATCAATGGCCGCGCGGTGATGGTCATCGGCCACCAGAAGGGCCGCGACACCAAGGAGAAGATCAAGCGCAACTTCGGCATGCCCAAGCCCGAGGGCTACCGCAAGGCGCTGCGCCTGATGAAGATGGCCGAGCGTTTCGGCCTGCCGGTGCTGACCCTGATCGACACCGCCGGCGCCTGGCCGGGCATCGACGCCGAATCGCGCGGCCAGTCCGAAGCGATCGCGCGCAACCTGATGGAAATGGCCGAACTGAAGGTGCCGGTGATCTGCACCGTGATCGGCGAAGGCGGCTCGGGCGGCGCGCTGGCACTGGGCGTGGGCGACCGCACCGTGATGCTGGAGTACGCGGTGTATTCGACCATTACCCCGGAAGGCTGCGCCTCGATCCTGTGGAAGGACGCCGGCAAGGCCAAGGACGCGGCCGAACAGCTGGGCCTGACCGCCCCGCGCCTGAAGAGCCTGGGCCTGGTCGACAAGGTCGTGCGCGAGCCGACCGGCGGCGCCCACCGCAACCCGACGCAGATGGCCCGGCGCCTGAAGGCCGTGCTGCTGAACGAGCTGGACGCGCTGGACAAGCTGTCCACCGGGGAACTGCTGGAGCAGCGCTACAAGCGCCTGCGCAGCTACGGCACCTACGAGGCGGCGTAATCGCGGCTTCCGCTGCACGGTAACGCCTGAAGCCGGGCAATGCCCGGCTTCAGTGCCACATCCGTGTGGCGATACGTCCCTGTTCCTGCGCGTACGGGCCCGCCGTACGCCGATCTGCTTACCAGTTGTAGGACATGCCCAGCGTGGCGCTGACTTCGCGGTAGCCGGAGTCACCGCGGCTCACGTCCAGACCGCCCCAGCCCGTCCAGCCCTTGGTGAATTCCACCCGCGCGCCTGCACCCAGCGCGTAGCGGTTGCGCGGCGCGTCGCTGTCCATGGCCACGTCATCGAACGCCATGCCACCCGTGCGGGCGTCGCGATACCAGTTGGCGGTCAGGTACGGGGTCACCACGGCGCCATGCGTGCTGGTCGATTCCGCTTCCAGGCGCAGGCCGAGGCGGCCGGACAGGCCACTTTCGCCCAGGCCACGCACCACGGTGCCGTTCTGCTCGGTATGTCGATCCGTGCTGACGTTGGTGTAGACCAGCTGCAGCTCCGGCTGCAGGCTGACCCTGCTGTCGCCCAGCGTGCCGACGCCGAAGCGGTAACCCGCCTCCAGCGAACCCTGCCACAGGTCGCTGTCGTAGCGCTCCGCGGCCAGGCCATCGCCTTCCACCCGGTTGTTGAAGCGGCCGTGCTGCACCCAGCTGTCCACATAGGCACGACCATTGTTCCAGCTGCCGTACACCCCTGCGGCCACGCCGGCGACCTTGCCGCGTGCCGCAAAGCCGGTCAGCGCCGAGGTGCTGGTGCTGTCAGCACGCCCACTACCGAGCATCACGCCCAGGCGGCCACGCCCTTCATCGAACAGCCCCACGTCTGCGCCCACCTGCACCACATGGCGCTGCGTGCGCAGATCCAGCTGCTCCTGCATGGCCCCCAGGCGCGCCTGCTGGCTGTCCACGCGTGCCCAGCCGTGCACACCCTCGGCAACGGCCGCATTGCCGTCGCGATCACTGCGCTGCAGGCGGAACAACTGCCCTGCGGCGTACTGGTTGGCCAGGTACGCGCCGGTCTCCGGGCGCAGCACCGGCTTCGGATCCGGATTGATCGGGCCGGTCGGGTCGCAGTCGGGCAGCGACGGATCCAGGTCACAGGGATCCGGCGGCGTCACCGGCAGTTCCGAACGCAGGTACCAGTTGCCGTCGGCCTCATCCTTGAACAGGAAGTACTCGTACTGCCCGCCGACCGCACGGCCGACCAGGTCGAACTGCGCGTCGGACGCGCCGTTGATCTCGATCAGCTCGATGCCCTTGTCGGTCCGCGCGCCCTGGCCGCCGGCATTGAGCACGCGCACATTGGCCTGGCCGGTCGCATCACCGGCAATCACCAGGCGGTCGGTCTGCGAGTCGTCCTCGCCAAGCACCGTGTTGAACACCAGCGTGCCGCCGTTACCAACGAACTCATCGAGTGACAGCGTATTGAAACCGCCCGCACCATCGCCCAGCTTGACCATGCTGCCCGCATCCAGCTGCAGACGGCCGACACTGCTGTCGCCGGTCAGCTGCCAGGTGCTCTGCTCACCCACCGCCACCGAGCTCGCATCGACGATGCGGCCGATCAGCGTGGCACGGTTGCGCAGCGAGACATCCAGCTGGCCCGTGTAGGAGGCGCGATCGGCAATGATGTCGCCGGTCAGCGCCGCATTCTCCACGTTGAAGCGCACAGCAACGTTGCCGACCTGCCCCTCCTCGCCATGCTTGACCAGCAGCAGCGTGCCATCGCCGGCAATCAGGCGCGCACCGTTGCGGATGTTGATCTCGGCGGATTCGCCGTCGACGTCGGCATCGGGACTGCCCCAGTCGACATCGGGATTGACCCAGATCGCCGGGCCGGTCTGCGACTCCAGGGTGGAATTGTCGACGTTCAACACCAGGTTGTCCGCACCCCGATATTCGAAGTACATGACGGCACCGTTGCGGCTGGCCCGGATCGTCGAACCGTTGACAATGTCAGCCCGCCCGGCACCCATCGCCAGACCGACGTTATGGTTCCAACCCGTGCTGTCGCGGTGCGCTACATCCAGGTGGGAGTTGTCCATCAGAAGGTACACGTCGCCCTGTCCACCGCGGAATTCCGGGAACAAGGCGATGGCACCACCGATGGAATCGATCCGCGTGTTGTAGAGGCGTGCCGACGAATCAACCGAGATGTTGAACTGGGTCATGCCCAGGTCGATGCGGCTGTTGCGCGCGATCAGGCTGGAACCCGATTGCACGTGAATGTTCTGATTGGCATTGCGGACCAGCACATCCGCACGCGTGAGCACGACATTGGAGCCGTAGGTCGCATTGATGCCGTAAGTGGACGCGTCGGTCACCGTCAGGTTGGACCCATTGGTCACGTGCCACGCCTCGATCGGATCCCCCTGCACCACCTCGTGGTCCTCGTCGTTGAGGTTGCCGGCCAACGCGTGCTGCGCCAACGGCAGGGCCAGTGCCAGCAGCAGGCACTGCGAGAGCGGACGCAGGGCAAGGGAATGCCCGCCTGCGGCGGAACGATGGGCATGTTTCATGATGGATCTCCAGAGGGGGGCACGTAAGCGGCACAGCGTGCGTGCAGTACCTCGCAATCCAGCCTGTGCCCACGTGGAGCGATGGCGGGACTGTTGCAGGCAGCCGCTGTGTCGAAGGCGCGCAGTATCTGGAGACGCACGGGCGGGGCCCATGCAATTTGTTGCAAGGCGCGCCGCGCCGCTTGTCAGGTTACGCGGCGATTCATCTGGAGGTGCGCGATGTGCGCCGGCTCAGAAGGGTTTGGCCAGCACCAGCCAGACGATCGGAATGAAGGCCAGCAGCGGGATTTCGTTGATCCAGCGCAGCGCGCGCGAGGACGGCAGAGGCCGGCCCTTGGTGACGCCCTTGAGCAGGCGGCCGGTCCAGCCGAAGTAGACCAGCAGCAGCACCACCAGGCCGAGCTTGGCATGCAGCCAGCCGGCACCACCCGGCGCGACCATCGTCGGGAAGTCCGGAATGACCCGGTAGCCCAGCCACAACACCAGTCCCAGGACGAAGGCCAGGCCGAACATCGAGTGGCCGAAACGGTACAGACGCAGGCCCATCAGCTGCAGGCGCTCGACCACCGCCGGTTGTCCGGCCGTCTCGGCCAGGTTCACCAGGATGCGCGGCAGATAGAACACCGTCGCCATCCACGCCACCACGAACACGATGTGGAAGGTCTTGACCCAGTAGTAGCTCTGCATGCGCTCGCTCCAGCGGCTGGCGTAGGTGGCGGCCATTCTCGCATGGCGAGCCGGTGTACCGGCTGCGGTCGGCGCGACCGATCGACGCATGGCGAGCGGCAACGCCGTACGATAGGCGCCGTTTTCAACGAAACCTCCTTCTGCGTGGACAAGACCTACGACGCCGCCTACTTCCAGCGCTGGTACCGCCGGGCCGACATCGGCGGCAGCGCCCGCCTCGCCCGCAAGGTGGCGTTGGCGGTGGCCACTGCCGAGTACTACCTGGAGCGGCCGATCCGCAGCGTGCTGGACATCGGCTGCGGCGAGGGGGCCTGGCGCGCGCCGCTGCGGAAACTGCGTCCGAAGGTCGAGTATCTGGGCTTCGACAGCAGCGAGTACGCTGTGCATCGCTATGGCCGGACCCGCAACCTGCATCTGGCCCGCTTCGGCGACTTCGCCTGGCTGCGGCCGTGCGCGCCGGTGGACCTGCTGGTCTGCTCGGACGTGATGCATTACGTGCCCGACCGCGAGCTGCGCGCCGGCCTGGCAGGTGTGGCCGAGCTGACCGGCGGCATCGCGTTCCTGGAGACCTTCGCCGCCGAGGACGCGTTCGAGGGCGACCATGAGGGCTTCCAGTCCCGCCCGGCAGCCTGGTATCGCCGGACGCTGGCCCGGCACGGCCTGCAGCCGGCAGGGTCGCACTGCTGGCTCGGCCCCGCCTTGGCAGGCGATGCGGCCGCGCTGGAACGGATGTGAATCCGGATTCATTATTTTCAGCCAACTTAACCTGCGGGACACCCGGATGGGATATGCTGCGCGGCAACATATGACCATACATATTCGGTCGTCATGCTCTATCAACTGCACGAACTGACCCGCAACCTGCTCGCCCCCTGGGTGCACCAGGCCCAGGCCAACGCCAAGTTCTTCGCCAATCCCGGCCACTGGTGGTCGCAGATGCCGGGTGCCGAACGCCTGGCGGCGGTCAACGAACTGTTCCATCGCATCGGCAAGGATTACGAGAAGCCCGAGTGGGGCATCAACGAAATCGAGGTCGAAGGCGAACGCGTGCCGATCGTCGTGCACGAGGAAGTGAGCAAGCCGTTCTGCAAGCTGCTGCGCTTCAAGCGTCACAGCAACGAAGCCGACCAGCTGCACACCATGCTCAACCAGCCCTTTGTGCTGGTGGTGGCGCCACTGTCCGGCCATCACGCCACGCTGCTGCGCGATACCGTGCGCACGCTGCTGCGCGACCATCGCGTCTACGTCACCGACTGGGTCGATGCGCGCATGGTTGCGGCCAGCGAAGGTGATTTCGGCCTGGACGACTACATCGCCTACATCCAGGAGTTCATCCGCCACCTTGGCGTCGAGCGCCTGCACGTGGTCAGCGTGTGCCAGCCGACTGTACCGGTGCTGGCTGCGGTGTCACTGATGGCCAGCCGTGGCGAGCCCACCCCGCGCACGCTGGTGATGATGGGCGGTCCGATCGACGCACGCTGCAGCCCCACCGCGGTGAACAATCTGGCGACCCAGAACCCGCTGTCCTGGTTCGAGAACAACGTCATCCACAGCGTGCCGGCCGGCTACCCCGGTGCAGGCCGTCGCGTGTACCCGGGTTTCCTGCAGCACGCCGGTTTCCTGTCGATGAATCCCAGCCGCCATTTCAGCTCGCACTGGGACTTCTACGCCGACCTGGTCAAGGGCGATCTGGAAGACGCCGATGCGCACCGCCGCTTCTATGATGAGTACAACGCGGTGCTGGACATGCCTGCCAGGTACTACCTGGACACCATCCGCGTGGTCTTCCAGGACTTCCTGCTGCCGCGCGGAGAGTGGGTGGTCAACGGCGAAAAGGTCGACCCTTCGGCGATCCGCGATACCGCACTGCTGAGCATCGAAGGCGAACTGGACGATATCGCGGGCCTCGGCCAGACCGAAGCGGCGCAGGCGCTGTGTACGGGCATCCCGGCCCAGCGCCGCGAGCATTTCATCGTCGAAGGCGCCGGCCATTACGGCATCTTCAGCGGCCGCCGCTGGCGCGAGGTGGTGTACCCGAAGGTACGCGACTTCTTCGCAGCGCACGCAGAAGCGCCGGCGGCAAAAGCGAAGAAGAAGAGCAACGTCACCCCGCTGCGCCGCAAGGCGGGCTGACCCTGCGCCGGGGGTCGGATCCCTTTCCAACAGAAAGGGCTCTGACCCCGGCACCCCGCTCGAACGGAGTCAGAGCCCTGTTCTGCGAACAGGGCCCTGACCCCCTTGCTGCTTACAGGCGCACCAGCAGGTTCTTGGCGATCAGGCCATGCAGCTTGCCGATGCCGCGTGCCAGGTGCAGCGTCAGCAGCAGCAGCAGGGCACCCGCCGCGGCGACCACGATCCCGACCAGCGGCGAGGCAGCCATCGGCAGCACGTTCACGCCATCAACGTACACGCCCGGGATTTCCCCGCTGAAGATCGCTGCCACCGGCGCCCAGATCAGTCCCAGCGACAGCGACAGCAGCGTCACCGCGATGGTGAAGTAGACGATGCCCAAGGGCAGCATCAGCACGAAGTACAACAGGGTCAGCCAGGTGCGGCCGTCCGTGAACATGTCGCCGATACGCTGCAGCCAACTGCGGCTGCGGTCGGTATAGCGCGGCCGCCGCGGCATGCGCTCGCCCAGCAGCGCCTCGACCAGGCGCCCCTCCAGCAGTGCCAGCCCGCGCACCGAACCGAAGAACAGCACGGTCAACGGCACGCCGATGATCAGGATCAGCAGGCCGAGCGACAGCGACAGGCCGGTCACCACCCAGGTGAAGAAGAAGATGCCGGTGGCCAGCGACAGCAGCATGTAGAACAGCGCGCCATAGGTGTGCGGATCGGCCACCACGCCAAAGAAGCGCGACAGCAGCGAGCGCGGCACCGGCACCGGCGGTGCCGCGGCCGGTTCCACACCACTGGCCTCGGCTGCCACACGCAGCACCGGCGCGGTGTCGGCGCGCGGCGTGCGCAATGCGCGGTTCACGGTGACTTCCGTTTCGCGGTAGATCTCCGCCACTTCATCCGGCGCACCGTAGCTGCCGGCCACATCGGCAATCACCTCCGCCTCGCTGCGACCGGGCTGGGCGGCCAGCTCGGAACGCAGGTATTCCTCGGCGTCATACAGCGCGTCCTGCACCATCGCCGGATCGGCGCCCTGCAGCGCCTCGCGCAGTTGCGCCAGGTACTGCGGGATGGTGGTCGGCAGGGCGCGGCCTGCCAGGCTCGGGTCGTTCATTGCGGTACCCCCTCCAACACGGAATCGACGGAATCACGGGTGGCCTGCCAGGCCTGGCGCCACTGCGCCAGCACTTCGCGGCCACGGTCATTGATGCGGTAGTAGCGCCGGGGCGGCCCGCTGCTGGAGGGCTCGACATGGCTCTCCAGCAGGCCGCCGTTCTCCAGGTTGCGCAGCACCGGGTACAGCGCGCTCTGCTTGCCACTCAGCACGCCCTCGCCCACGCGCTCCAGCTCCTTGGCGATGAGGTACCCGTACAGCGGCTCGCCGGTACGGGCCAGCACCGCCAGCAGGGCCAGCGACACGGTTCCGGCGCTGAGCTCCTTCTGGAACTTCTTCAGGTGGATGTCGTCTTCCGACATGCCCGGCCCTCCACTACGTTGAAGTCCACAGTAGTGCGAAGTTCGGTATAGCGAATGTGTCGTTAGTCATCCTGCCGGTTGGCGTGGCCCTGCGGCTCGCGCAGAATCGAGGGCTCGTTCATGTTCCGGGGTTTCCATGCCGCACCGTCGTCGCCTTGCCCTGACCGCCCTCGCCCTGGCCTGCCTGTTGCCCTCGCTGGCCAGCGCAGCGACGCCCTACCGCAGCCCGCAGCAGATCCTTGACGCCTCGGCCGCCAGCGATTGGCGCACCCCCGACCCGGCCAACCTGCTGTACATGGATCTGCCTGCCGGCCGGGTGATCATCGAACTGGCGCCCCAGTTCGCACCACGCCATGTCGCCAACATCCAGACGTTCGCCCACGAGCACTTCTGGGACGGCACCAGCATCTACCGTTCCCAGGACAACTTCGTCGTGCAGTTCGGCGATGCCGACGCCGATGACCCGGCCAGGGCCAAGCCGTTCGGCAGCGCCGCGCGCAAGCTGCCGGCCGAGTTCGAGCGTGCCAGCGCCGGCCTGAAGGTGAGCGTGCTGCCGGACCGCGATGGCTGGGCGGCGCAGACCGGTTTCGTCGATGGCTTCCCGGTCGGACAGGATCCGCAGGCCGGCAAGGCCTGGCTGGCGCACTGCTACGGCATGCTGGGGGCCGGTCGCAACAACGACGAGGACAGCAGCATCGGTGCCGAACTGTACGTGGTGACCGGGCAGTCGCCACGTCAGCTGGACCGCAACATCACCCTGGTCGGTCGCGTCCTGAAGGGCATGGAACTGCTCAGCGCGATCCCGCGCGGCCCGGCGCCGATGGGCTTCTATGAAGACCCGAAACTGCGCACGCCGATCATTTCGATCCGCCGTGCCAGCGACGTGGTGGCCGCCGAACGCACGCCGATCCAGGTGTTGCGTACTGATTCAAAGACTTTCGCCGATACGGTGGAGGCGCGACGCAATCGCGTGGATGATTTCTACAAGCGTCCGGCTGGGCATATCGATCTGTGCAATGTTCCGGTGCCGGTGCGGTGATGGGTTCCTGCACGTGACGCGTGCTGAAGGTGCTTCACTGTTCATGGGCGTCACTTTTCTTTGTACGCAAAGAAAAGTAACCAAAAGAAACGTTCCGCCGACCGCGAGCCGATGCGCGTTGCGCATCGGTACCCTGCGCTCCTCGGCCCGTCGAGGGACGGCGCGGGAACTCGCTGCGCTCAGACACCCGCGCCTCTTCGCCCTCGCCGGACCTGCGGTGCTCGGCTCGCTCAAGGCGGACCCAGATCAAAGTCCACAGCTGCACCCAGTAAACCCACGTCAAGCGTGGATGCTGTTGCTGTTGCTGTTGCTGTTGCCGTTGAACTTGATCTTCAGTCCGCCTTGAGCGAGCCGAGCATCGCAGGGGAATCAGGGGCGGAGAGGTGCCGATGTCTGAGCGCAGCGAGTTCGGCACCGTCCCCTGATTCACCGAGAAGCGCAGGGGACCGACGTGCGAAGCACGGCGGCTCGCGGCTTGGCGGCGCGTTTCTTTTGGTTACTTTTCTTTTCGCGCGAAAAGAAAAGTAACGCCCATGAACAGTGAAGCACCTTCAGCACGCGTCACGCGCGAAACCGCTCAGCCCTTCTGACTCACCGCCACGCTACCCAGAATCAACGCACCCGCAATCAGCATCTGCAGCGTCACCGGCTCACCCAGGAACAGCCACGCGAACGCCGCACCGAACAGCGGAATCAGGTAGGTCACCGTGGATGCACGCGACGGGCCGATGCGGCCGATCAGACGGTAGAACATCAGGAACGCCAGCCCGGTGCAGGCCACGCCCAAGGCAATCGCCGCGCCCCACGCCTTGAGCGGAATCGCGGCCTGCGGCCAATGGCTCACCGCCATCGGCAGCATCCACAGCGAGGCGCAGGACAGCGTCGCCGCCGCCGCGGCAGCAGACGGCAGGCCCGCCATGTGCCGCTTCACCAGGTTCACCCCCAGTCCGTACAGCAGCGATGCCGCGGCGCCGGCCAGCACAGCCGTGCCGATGCCCAGGCCCGAGACCTTGGCCGTCGCCAGCACCACCACGCCGGCAAAGCCGACCAGCAACGCACCCGCGCGACGCACACCGATCTTCTCGCCGAAGAACAGGAAGGCGATGAGCGCGGCGAACAGGACCGTCATCGCATTGCAGATCGCACCGATCGCCGCCGGTGCGTGCTCGGCGGCGTAGGCGAACAGCACGAACGGCAACGCCGAGTTGACCAGGCCGATCGGCGCCAGCCACAGCCAGCGCCGCGGCGGGAACTGCGCCCGCGCGCGCCACAGGAACGGCAGCAGTACCAGTGCCCCCAGCAGCAGACGCACCTCGACCAGGGCGAACGGGCCGAACGATGGCACCGCCACCCGCATGAACAGGAACGAGCACCCCCAGATGGCGCCCAGCAGGGTCAACTCCAGCGGTGTGCGCCAGTCGCGCTCGGCCGCCTGTGGGACCGCATTCATGCCCTGCCTCCGTCCATCATCCACTCCTCGGTTGGTGCAACAGGATCAGACGCAGACGCCCGCCGCACAAGCGCGTAGTATCGCTGCCAGCCACAAATATGGTTTGAGGCTGGACATGCAGCTACGCCCTTCCCTGCTCCCTGCCCTGGCCGTGTTCGCGGTCGCCGCGCGCCACCAGAACTTCGCCCAGGCCGCGCAGGAACTGCACCTGACCGCCAGCGCGGTCAGCCACCATGTCCGCCGCCTGGAAGAGGTGCTGGAAACCCGCCTGTTCCTGCGCCATGCCCGCGGCGTGCGGCTGACCGCCGAAGGCCGGCAGCTGGCCGACGCCGCCAGTGCGGCGTTCACCGATGTCGCCGCCGTCGCCCACAATCTGCATCCGGATGCGGACAGCGTGCCGCTGCGCATCACCACCCTGCGCTCGCTGTCGTACTGCTGGCTGCTGCCACGCCTGCCGCGCTTCACCCAGGCGCATCCGCACATCCGGGTGGAATTGCACACCGGCAGCGGCCTGGACCGCTACGACGACAACGGACCGGAGGTGGGCATCCGCTATGGCCTGGGCCAGTGGCCGGGGCTGCACGCGCAACACCTGATGGACGACAGCCTGTTCCCGGTCGCCTCGCCGGCGCTGCCGGGCGTGGAAGCCCTGCACGATCCGGCGCGCATCGCCGAGCTGCCGCTGCTGACCGATCTCTCGCCGCAGGGCTGGCGCGACTGGTTCCGCCATGCGGGCGTACGTCCGCCCTCGCCGCTGCCGCCGATGCACACCTTCGCCGACAGCACCGATGCGATGCGGGCCGCGGTGTATGGCATGGGCGCGGTGCTGGCGCGCACCCACATCGCCCAACCCTACCTGCAGCGCTACGAGGTGGTGCGGCTGCCTGGGCCCGCCCTGAAGGCCCGCTATGCGTATTACGTGGTGCATGCCGAAGGCCAGCCGCCCAGCCCTGCCGCACGCCTGTTCATCGATTGGCTGCTGGCCCAGGCACAGGACGACCGCACACCGATCCCGGCACTGCCCGACAGTCTGCTCGGCCGCGCGCCCACGCCCGGCTGACCAGGCCCTCACCCGGTCTTTGCCCATCGCTGGCTACGCTGCGGATACCTCCACAACGACCTGCATCTGCCATGGCCCTGCTGCGAATGCGCATTACTGGAACCGAAGACGACGCCCGTGCGATCAGCGACCTGCTGCTGGGCCTGGAAGGCATCGAACATGTCGAGGAAACCGACGATCTGATGCCACACATGGACGACGATGACTCCAGTTCGGCAGGACTGTCCGATGACATCGGTCCGGGCATCCACGAACTGGAGGTGGAGGTGGGCAACGAAAGCACCGCGCAGAAGGTTCGTGACGCGGTGCAGGAGCTTGCGCTGGAGCTGGACGTGTTCGTCGAATACGAGACCGACGAAGGCTGAGCATCGCCGGGCGTGGCCCGGCGAACCCGCGCGTTACGGCGTCCGACGGCGGCGACGCAACCCCGCCCTCACGCCCCATCCTGCGATCAATGCCAGTACCGCGACCGGCAGCAATGCAGCCGCCGCACGGATCAGGAAGGCGATACTGGTACTGAGGATGCTGCCAGACTCGCTCAGCGCATCGCCGATCTCGCTGCGGCCGCGCTCGCCGGAGGTGGTACCGAAGTGCAGCGTCAGCAGCTGCGTATCGATGCGGCGACGCTGCTGCGCGGCGTCCTTGCTGGCCTGCTCCACCCCCGCCTCGATCTCCGACAGGCGCGTGCTGATCGCCAGCAGATCCTCGATCTTCAGACCGCCACGGTCCTGGTAGGCGAGCAGGCGTGCGTGTTCCTTCTCCAACCGTGCCTTGGTCAACGCGGTATCGGCCACCTGCTGTGCAAGATCCTCGGCGCGGGTGGTGCGCGACTGCAGTGAGCCGCCCTCGCCCGCCAGGCCGATCAGGGGCTCCACGCCCTTCGGCGCGATGCGCACCCGGACCTCGCCGCTGGGTGAATCGCCACTGCGCTGGTCCACCTGCAGCACCGCACAGTCACCGAACTTCGCACTCTGGCAGGCCTGCGCGACCTGCTGGATGCGCGGCGCGATCGTTTCCGCGTCCAGCTGTACCTGTACGTCGTGTTCATAGGCCAGGAAGGCGCCTTCGGGCGACGCCACGGCTTCGGCTTCGGCTGCGGCACCACCGCCACCGGCCGCGTGCTCCACCTTCGCGCAGGCCGCCAGGGCCAGCACGAGTGCGGGCACGGTCAATGCGCCCACCCATCCATACCGGACCGTCACGCTGCGGCTCCGTCGTAGGAGGTCACCGACAGGCCGGCCAGGTCGACCTGCGGCAGGCAGCGTACGTTGACCGCCACCATGGCCGCACCGCTGCGCGGATCCACGGCCTCGCTGTACGGTGCAGTGCCGCACTCGCGGCAATGGTGGTGGTCGATGTGGTGCCTGTTGAACTGGTAGGTGGCCACATCGGCTGGATCGGTCTGCAGCTGGAATGCCTCGCGTGGCGCAAACCACAGCAGGCTGCCGCGGCGGCGGCACATCGAGCAGTTGCAGTCGATGACGTCGCTGATCGGGGCCTCGGCCTGCACCGTGAATGCGATCCTGCCGCAATGGCAGCTTCCCTGGTATTCCATGTCCTTTTCTCCGCTGGCGGGTCCGTGTAGGTGCCAATGGTAATCCTATGGCACGGGGACAAAGCAGCCCTGGCGGCCTATGCTCGGGGTTTGACCCCGTACAGGAATGCCGATGCGCCCGCATCTTCTTGCCCTCGCCCTGGTCGCCGCCCTCGCCGGCTGCCAGCAGGCCGACGCCCCGACCGCCGGTTCCACCTCCGCCGCCAGCCAGCAGGCCGGTGACGCGGCAGCCGATGCGGCCTTTGCCGATCTGTCCAAGCGCGCCCTGGACACCTGGATGCAGTTGTCCCCGGTCAGCGCCACCCAGATCGGCGACCACCGCTACGACAGCGAGATCGACGACCTGAGTGCGGCCGGCCAGCAGAAGACTGTCGCCGCCTACAAGGCATTGCTGGGCGAGCTGGACAGGATCGACGTGGCCAAGCTGGGCCGGGAGAACCAGGTCGATGCCGCCATCCTGCGCAACCAGCTGCAGTCGGAAATCTGGAACGCCGAAGTGCTGCAGTCCGGCAAGTGGGATCCGCAGCTGTACAACGGCATCGCCGGCAGCGCGATCTACGGCCTGATGGCACGCGAGTTCGCGCCGCTGCCGGAACGGCTGAAGTCGGCCACCGCGCGCATGGAAAAGCTGCCGGCGATCTTCGCCCAGGCCCGCGAGAACCTCGATCCGGCGCGTGTGCCGAAGATCCATGCCGAGACGGTGGCCAAGCAGAACAAGGGCATTCTCAGCATCGTCGATACCTTCATCACCCCGCATATCGGCGAACTGCCGCAGGCCGACCAGCAGCGCCTGCAGGCCGCCATCGATGGCCTGAAGAAGGCCGTGGACGAGCAGCAGACCTGGCTGGACAAGACCCTCGTGCCGAACGCGAAGGGTGATTTCCGCATCGGTGCGGAGAAGTACGACCAGAAGCTCAAGTTCGCCCTCAGTTCTTCGCTGTCGCGGCAGGAGATCGGTGAGCGCGCGCGTGCCGAGCTCAAGCGCGTGCGCGAAGACATGTACGGCATCGCGCAGACGGTGCTGAAGGACAAGCCGGGCGCGCCGGAGATGCCGGCGCAGCCGACCGACGAGCAGCAGCAGAAGGCCATCGAGGCCGCGCTGGAACTGGCCTACGCCGACAAGCCGGCACGTGACAAGGTGGTCGACGACGCCAAGGCCGCGCTGGACCAGTCCACCGCGTTCGTGCGCGAGCACGACCTGATGACGCTGCCGGATGCGCCGGTGGACATCATCCTGATGCCGGAATTCCAGCGTGGCGTGGCCGTGGCCTACTGCGATTCGCCGGGCCCGCTGGACAAGAACCTGAAGACCTTCTACGCGGTGTCGCCGATTCCCGACGACTGGAACGACAAGCAGGTCGATTCCTTCCTGCGTGAGTACAACTCGCGCATGATCCACCTGCTGAGCATCCATGAAGGCACGCCGGGCCATTACCTGGAAGGCTGGCATTCGGCCAAGTTCCCCTCCACCCTGCGCGCAGTACTGCGGTCGGGCCTGTTCGCCGAAGGCTGGGCGGTCTACACCGAGCGCATGATGCAGGAGCAGGGTTACCTCAACAACGATCCGCTGTTCCACCTGGTGCAGCTGAAGTTCTACCTGCGCACGATCTCCAACGCCATCCTCGACCAGGGCGTGCACGTGGACAACTGGGATCGCGAGAAGGCGATGCACCTGATGACCCACGACGCGTTCCAGCAGGAGAGCGAAGCGGCCGGCAAGTGGGTGCGCGCGCAGCTGACCTCGGCGCAGCTGCCGACCTACTTCGTGGGCGCGCAGGAGCACTTCGACACCCGCAAGGCGATGCAGGACAAGCTGGGCGACAAGTTCAACCTGAAGGCCTACCACGACCAGATGCTGTCCTACGGCGCACCGCCGGTGCGCTTCGCCCGCCAGCTGATGCTGGATCAGCCGATCGAGTAAGCGGCTGCGCTGGATGTGGATGATGAACGGCCCGGGCAACCGGGCCGTTCTTCTTTGCGCCGCATCCACGCCCTGCGCGGAACGGCCGCAGCCGAAACGGCTACTGGTCGGCCGCCACGAACCCGCCGGTCTGCCGTGCCCACAGCCGCGCATACAGACCACCGGCCGCGATCAGCTCGGCATGGCTGCCGGTTTCCACGATCCGGCCCTGGTCCATGACCACCAGACGGTCCATGCGCGCGATGGTCGACAGCCGATGCGCGATCGCGATCACCGTCTTGCCTCCCATCAGTTCGTCCAGGCTGTCCTGGATCGCGGCTTCCACTTCCGAATCCAGCGCCGACGTCGCCTCGTCCAGCACCAGGATCGGCGCGTCCTTCAGCAGCACCCGGGCAATGGCGATTCGCTGGCGCTGGCCGCCGGACAGCTTCACCCCACGCTCGCCGACATGTGCGTCGTAGCCACGGCGCCCCTGCCCGTCCACCAGCGTGTCGATGAACGCTTCCGCACGCGCCTTGGCGACCGCAGCACGCAACTGATCATCGGCGGCATCCGGGCGCCCGTACAGCAGGTTGTCGCGGATCGAGCGGTGCAGCAGCGAGGTGTCCTGGGTCACTACGCCGATCTGTTGGCGCAGGCTCTCCTGTGTGACATGCGCGATGTCCTGGCCGTCGATCAGGATGCGGCCGCTTTCCAGGTCATACAGCCGCAGCAGCACATTGACCAGGGTCGACTTGCCGGCACCGGAGGGCCCGACCAGGCCGATCTTCTCGCCCGGCTTCACCACCAGGTCCAGGCCGGCGATCACGCCGCCCTTCTTGCCGTAGTGGAAATGGACATCCTGGAAGCGCACGCCGCCCTGGGTGACCTGCAGCGGCACGGCGTCCTCACGGTCCTGCACGGTGAGCGGCTGGGCGATGGTGGTGATGCCGTCCTGCACCGTACCGATGTCCTCGAAGATGCCGTTGATGGTCCACATGATCCAGCCCGACATGTTGTGGATGCGGATGACCAGGCCGGTCGCCAAGGTGATCGCGCCGACGGTGATGTGGCCACCGTTCCACAGCCACAGTGCCAGGCCACAGGTCCCGGCGATCAGGAAGCCGTTGACGATGGCGATGGCCAGGTCCATGCCGGTCGTCACCCGGGTCTGCGCGCGGTGCTTGACCGCCAGCTCCTGGATCGACTCGGCCACGTAGGCCTGCTCGCGGCCGCCATGGGCGAACAGCTTCAGCGTAGGAATGTTGGTGTAGCCATCGACGATGCGACCCATCGCCTTGGAGCGTGCTTCCGAGGCGATCCATGCCCGCTCCTTCGCGCGCGGCACGAAGTAGACCATGATCACCGCATAGGCGATCAGCCACAGCAGCAACGGCATCATCAATCGCCAGTCGGCCTGTGCGAACAGATACAGCGCGGTGCCGGTATAGACCACGATGTACCAGAGCGAGTCGACCATCTGCACGGCCGATTCGCGCAGCGACGTGCCGGTCTGCATCACCCGGTTGGCGACGCTGCCTGCGAAGTCGTTCTGGAAGAAGCTCAGGCTCTGACGTACCACGTAGTTGTGCATCAACCAGCGCGAACGATTGCTCAGGCCTGGCACGATGGCCTGGTTGACCAGCAGGTTGTGCAGGCCGACCAGCACCGGGCGCGCGATCACGGTGATGAACAGCATCCAGCCCAGCTCATTGGCGTGACGTTTGAAAAAGCCGGCACCGGGCTGCTCGGCGACCATGTCGACGATGCGGCCCAGGTAATCGAACATCGCCACTTCCACCAGCGCCAGCAGCAGGCCAGCGATCAGCGTGGCCAAGAGCACCGGCCACACCGGCCGGAGGTAGTGCAGGTAGAACGGCAGCACCCTGCGCGGCGGCATCCGCCCGTCCACGGGCGGGAACACCGGAATCAGGGATTCAAACCAACGGAACATCGCATTCCCTCGCCTCTTGCAACCGACGGAGTATCCCATGCCGGATGTGTACGCCAACCGACGATGCGCGGTGCCGGTAGCGCCGGCCCCTGTTCGCCGGGCATGGCCCGGCGCTACCGATCATGCGGCGTCAGTTGACTACCCGTCGCGGTAGCGCCGGGCCCTGCCCCGCGCCGACAGATTGCCCGGGGGAACACCCAGTGCAGGGATTAGAAACGTTAATCGGGGACGGAGGGGGTCGGCAGCCTG